>JAAUSY010000005.1 GCA_012032475.1 Chloroflexaceae bacterium | reverse complement strand
TGGCACGAGAAACGATGTTCAAGCCGCGCTATCGAGGGACGGGCGAACTGCACCTGGAGCCGTCTTTCGGGCACTTCATCATTTCCTACCTCGACCGCGAAAAATGGTGATTGATAGTGGAATGTTCTACGCCTCAGAAGGCTCCATTGACATTGGCGTGGCAATGCAGCAGCACCTTTCGGCCACGCTGGTTGGCGGTGAGAGCTTTTTCCAGACCAGGTTGTCGGGGACGGGGTGGTGCGTGCTGTGCAGCCCGGTTCCCTCCAATGAGATTATCCGCTATCAACTCCAGAATGAAAAGCTCTGTGTGGATGGCAACTTTGCCCTGCTGCGCAAAGGCAATATTGCCTTTCGGGTCGAACGGTCGCGCCGCTCATTCCGTGGTTCGCTCACGAGCGGCGAAGGGCTGATGCAGACCTTTACGGGGACCGGGGAGGTCTGGATTGCGCCCACCCAGAGCGTCTACGAATATCTCAAACAGACGGGGATAGACCAGGGACATGATCATGAGAATCGTTCTCCAGAACCCGAATAGGGGCGCTCATCCCCCCACTTCCGATTCCGATTCCGAGCACTGGTGAACTATTTCGATGGAGCAGGGACAGGGCGGCACGGAGATGCGGTAGGTTTGCCCTGGCTCCTGGGCAACCGTGGCGATGACCGGCAGGCTGCCAGCGACCCGGCCCGTATCGGGAAACCATGGCCGCGCCTGGTCAACGACAATCAGCAGGCCGTGATCATCGCCGAGTGCCGTGAAGGTGTCGCTGCTGTGGACGCGGTGGGGGGTGATGCCAAGCGCTGTCTGGAGCACCGCCATAGTCTGCTGGACGTTGGTGGCTGTCAGCCCGATTTCGCTGATGGTCAGGATATTCTGACTATCGAAGGGTCGGTTCGTGTGGTTGGCGAGGGTGTGGCGGGCAATCAGCTCCATCACATTGCCATCCGGGTCGGCAAAATACAGGGCGTGGGCATTCCACTTCGAAAAGAAAAATTCATCCTCCCCCGCAGTATCGGCCATCAGGGGGACCCGCCGGGCAAGCCATGCCTTTGCGCGGCAAACTGGTTGGTCGGGATGGTAAACGCAACATGATAGGCCCCGCTCCACTCCCGCGTCATTCCCTGTGGTATCTGGGCGAAGGTCAGGCGGGAGTCTCCCGCGCCAAACGTGATGGCGCTCTGGCCGGTGGACAGGACCGGGAACCCCAGCACGCGGGCGTAGAATGCGTGTTGGGCGGCAAGGTCGTGGGTCACAAGGTGGAGGTCAACAATCTTCATCAGGGGACTCTTTCCGTTCTTTCCTCAATCAATGCCATTGCCCCCGTCCGTCGGGGCCGGGCTGTGTGCCCCTCATTGTAACACGGAATCTGTCTCCGGATGGTCGTGGAGCAATGGTTGCGCCGCAGCGCGGACGATTGCGAGGCATCGGCGGGCGACATCTACCCCGAAGTGCCGCGGGGCATGATCGGCTGGCTCAACGCCGGTCGCATAGTTTGTCACATACGCCAACGAGGCGCAGGCTATTCCTAGCTCACAGGCAAGAAACACTTCGGGAACCAGGGTCATCCCGACCACGTCAGCGCCCATTCGCCGGAACGCCTGAATTTCTGCGGCAGTCTCCAGGCGCGGCCCCTCGGTGCATGCGTAGACCCCGTGCGGAAACGCCCGGCTGGTGGTTGCACGTGCGGCCTGGTAGAGCAATGCCCGGAGCGCCCCATCGAAGACCGGAGCCATCTGAGGGGGAGAGATGCCAGTGAGGTACGCCGTATCACCTGTGTCTGGGGGGAGCGATTCCGATGCCGGTTCTGTGAAGCGTCGCCTCCGATTCTTCGTGAAATCCAGCACCCCATCCAGCACCAGCACATCGTGAATTTCGAGCAGCGGGTTGATGGCCCCCACCCCGTTCCACCCCAGGATGGCCCGCACCCCAAGCTGGTGGGCCGCCCAGATATTCGCACGGGCATTGACAAAGGGGGGGCTGACTTCCAGACGCTTCAAGCCGTGGCGCGAGGCGAACGCCAGGCGCTGGTTGGGGGCGTGCACCGGCGACAGGCGGGGGAGGAGCAAGATAGGGAAGGCCGGGCCATAGGGCGTATCCAGGTTGACCTGCTCCAGGGGACCAAGTTCGGTTTCCTGGTCGAGGAAGTATGCCGCTGTCCCACCAATAATCAGGAGCATCGAACCTGCTATCTCGTGTCACTGATAGGTATTCACTGAGACGGTAGATGGTACGTCGCCATCTCCGCCGGTACAAAGACGCCCCGCTCAGTCACAATGGCGGTCACCAGGTCCGGAGGGGTGACATCAAAGGCGGGGTAGTATCCTGCCACGCCCTGCGGAGCGGTGCGCACCCCGGCACACTGAAGCACCTCGGTGGCATCGCGCTCTTCGATGGGGATGTGGGCGCCATCCGGGGTGGCCGGGTCGGGGCCATCGTAGCCCAGAACATAGAAAGGCACGCCGTGGCGGGCCGCCAGCACGGCATACTGGTAGGTTCCGATTTTGTTTGCCACGCTGCCATCCAGCGCAATGCGGTCGGCGGCGGTGACATAGGTGGTAAACATTCCCCGGCTGAAGCAGAACCCCGCCATATTGTCGGTGAGCAACGTGACTGCGACGCCGATTTCGTGGGCCTGGTGGGCCGTCAGGCGGGCCCCCTGGAGATAGGGGCGGGTTTCGTTGGCATACAGGTGCAGCCGCTTTCCCTGCTCCCGATGCGCCACAGAGAGCATCCAGTTCAGGGCAGCGCCGGCGAAGCAGTGGGTGAGGATGGTGGCGTCGTCGGGGAGCAACTGGGCGGCGTGGCGACCACAACGTTCGGCCACGGCGTCACCGGTCGCCACCTGCCCATCCACAAAGTCGGCCAGAACGCGTTCAGCATCGTCCCCGCGGAGCAGGGCATCGCTGGCAACCGTCAGGGCTGCATTGAGCAGGTGGTGCAGGTCGTCGGCGGTCGGGCGCGTGTGGCGCAACGTCTCGCCGGCCTGGATGAGCGCGGCGCGCTGCTGCTCGGTCGGCCAGGTACGGTGTTGCCGCGCAACCAGCGCCAACCCATAGCCAGCGACATAGGCCAGTGGCGGCCCGCCCTGGACCACCATAGCGGTGATGGCGTGGGCAACCTCATCGAGCGAGCAGCAGGTGACAAAGACGGTTTCATGGGGGTAGCGGCGGCGGTCAAGCACCACCACTGTCCCCTGGTCGCGGTCATAGCGCAGCGTGTTGCTGCGGTGGGTGAGCAAGGGTAGCGTCATGGCATCATGAGCGGTGACAGGCGACCAGTGACGAGTGACGAGTGACGATTTGCCCCATCACTCGTCACCGGTTCCTGATAACTGGATACCTGTTTACTGATTGAACATCAGCACGCCAACGTTGTTCCACGGGTTCGAATCTTCGGTTGCAGACGAGACAAACGAGGTGATGCTATGGTTGGGGGCAACTGGTTCGCTCACCACCCTGGCCCGGATGATGACCGTGACCTGGTGGCCTTCTCCCATCGGGTACTGCTCCGGGATAACCACGGTCACCCACTGGTTCTCGACCTGCACGCCACCCCGATTCACCACCGACCTGGTGACGTTCAGGTCGCCCCAGGTGGTGTAGGTCAGCGGGGTATAGGTTGCGTCGTAGCGCACCACTTCGAGGAAGGGGGAAAGTTTGTTCGAGATAAGGACCTCTTTGGCAACCCCTTTCAGGACGGTGACAACCGCAACTATCGTGACTTCTTCGCCCTGGTGGACGACTGGGCGGTCGGCGGCTACGGCGATTTCCAGGTCCATGGAAGGCGCACCGCCACCGCCGCCACCGCCACCGCCGCCACCGTTGTCATCGTCGTCGTCATCGTCGTCATCGCCAGGAACCGCAGTTGGCTCGGCGGTGGGTTCGCCGGGCGTGGTTGGCTCGGCGGTGGGTTCGCCGGGCGTGGTTGGCTCAGTGGTGGGTTCGCCGGGCGTGGTGGGTTCGGTGGTTGGCTCATCCGTCGGCTCAGGCGGCGTGGTGGGTTCGTCCGTCGGCTCAGGCGGCGTGGTGGGTTCGCTGGTTCTTTCGGGCGGACGGGTGGGTGCCCCTGGCTCGTCCGGCGGGCGGGGAGGAGCTTCCTGGGCGTAGGAAAGGGAGACCGAGATGGTTCCAAGAACCACGGCTACCACCACTAGGGCGGCAACCGCAGACAGGACGCGGCTTGCTTTGACCAACATGGCTATCTATCCTCCTCTTGGTAACTCGACTTGAAAGGTTAGAAAACACCAACCGTAGAAACAGCACAGAAGGCCATTCCTACGGTCTGGTGGGTTTACCTCTTCACGACATATGATATGCTTTGCTTTCATTGTCGTTCCGTCGTTCCGTTGTTGGATATTTTGGGAAGCCCTCCCGCCAGTCGGAGAACCGGCGGGAGAAGCTCCCAAATATCACGCTTCCCGCCGTCCTACTGGCTCAGCGGCCCGATGGACGTGTGGGACACGTTGTTGTCGTCGTTGAGTTCGATCATGGCCCCGAACTCTCGGTTCGCTGTCCCCTCCGGACCGCCCCAACTATCCACTTGGACGTAGAGGTTGTTGGTGCCAGCGGGGAAGGAACCAGGCCACTCGGCCCGCAGGATCGGGTTGCCTTGGTCGTCCACATCCTGGTCGGGGTAGCCGATTTCCGGCCCACCGTAGGTGGACTTCGCCCTGGAGATCAGGATTTCCTTGCCACCTGCCTGGATAATGCCCTCAACCCTCCAGGCGATACCGAGGCAGTCACGCTGGTCGGCCGGGTCGCAGATTTCGATGTCGCTCCAGCGCTGGTTGACGGTCGGCACGGTGGATGGGTCAATGTACAGGTCAACCCAGAAGCCGCGGGTGGTTGGCCCGGTGCCCAGGTTGCTCACCTCAACGAAGATGTCCACCGACTGGTCCGCCGTCGGGTTGGTCGGGCTGAACCAGACGTTCGTAATCTGGAGGTCCGAATCGGTTTCAACGACCGGGCCGGTATCTTCCTGCTTGAAGAGAGCAGGTAAGAAGGTGTGTGACTGCCAAGGTCCTGCCGTCAGGTCCCACCGGTCGGTGTTGTCCTCAAAGTTCAGGTCGGACGTGAGAGCTTTGTCCTCCCGGATGGTCGCCCGGACGAAGGCGTTCTCCTGGCCTTCGGGAACGAGAATCTGGAAGGAGGTTTCACCCTCTTCACCGACCGGCAGGTCGCCAACGTCCAGCCGACACACCCACTCACTGCCGTCTTGCTGGCAGTTCCAGGCCGGAGCTTGCAGTGAGCCAGTGGTTTCGTCGGTTTGGCTGAGGCTCAGGTCTGCGTCGGACCGCACCTGGATGTAGACCATTTCGCCATCCGCGGTGGCGGTGCTCCGGTTGCCGTAGGCCAGAGAGACGGTCATCACCTCGCCGAACGTCAGCGGGATACCAGTCTTGCCGGTGATTTGGACCCACAGGTCCGGTTGGTCGGTGCCCTGGATGATGATGTCTACGGTGGGGTAGTTGTCATCCGGGTCGTTCTCCGTTCCGGAGTCGTCGGTTATCCCGAAACGCGTCGTCATGGTCCCTGACTTGACATCGTCGCGGATATCCACGACCAGCGAAATGGTCTGGGCGTCAGCGCCGGCTGGCACATCGCCAACTTCGTAGGTGCAGATGCCCGTTGCCATATCGCAGGTCCAGCCAGGATTCTTGTCCGGGTCGAAGCTGACAAGGTTCGGATCAATGGTCGCGGTGATGACCACACCGGTGGCATCGTCCGGCCCTTTGTTCTTGTACGTGATGGTGTAGGTCAGGGGGTCGCCCGGACCGTAGACGCCTGGTTCCACCTCGACCTGGATGGACAGGTTCGTTCCATCGGCCACGAAGTCGTTGTTCTTGTGGGTCACCTCAACCGACGGTACGCGGCGACCACCGTAGTTGATATCGCTGCTCATCGCATCACTGAAGGTGATGGTGTAGACGATATCGTCGTTCGGGGTGAAGCCGTCGTCCGTTCCAGTGACTTCGAAGAGCTTCGTTTCCGTCATCCCCGCCGAGAAGATGACCACGGTGGGGCTGATGGTGCCCGCGGACTGGTTGTAATCAGCCACTCGGACCTCAACATCCGCGGTTGGAGCCTTCTGGATGGTCATGGTGAAGGTTGCCACACTGCCAACGTTCGGGTCGTTCAGCGGGTCGTCTTCGTCCGTCGTGATGCTCAGCGGGAAGACCGTGAAGCCTGCGCCACTGGTGGTATCCGCGTTTTCGACGATGAGCGTTCGGGTCAGCCCTTCGAAGTCTTCATCGAGGCTGGATGAGACCAGGTTCACATCGAAGAAGGTGTAGGGGCCTTCCGTCTCGTCGTCGTCGGGAACCCCCGTGATGACGAACATCTGTGGGACGTTCCAGTTGCCAGTGGTAAAGGTCAGGGTGGTCGGGTCGCAGGAGCCGTTGATGACCCCCTCGCCGCAATCGGCGCTGGTGATGGAGACGCCCACATCTGCGGTGGGCTGCTTGGTGAGCCGCACCCAGACTTCAATCGGTGTACCGTCCTCGTCGGTCTTCAGGAGGGCTTTGAGTTCCGCATCCGTCAGCGGGAGGCCGGTGTCCGGGTCCACGATGATCATCCCCGCGGTGTCGTTGTCAGTGATGCTGATTTCCACACTGTCGAGGTCGAGCGCATCGTAGAGAGGACTGTCGCTGGTTATGGTGTGCTCAAGGGTGGCAAGGTGCGGGCTGCCTTCTGGGATGTCGTCGTCCACCACCTGGACCCGAACGGTCTGGGCAACGTTCCAGGGGTTGGCGTCGTCAAAGATAAGCACGCCTGTGTTGGTAAAGGTTCCGCTGCCATCGTCCACGAGCACCTGCCCTTCGGAGCCGGTGGCCGGGGTGATATCAATCTGGACGACGCTGCCGGCCGGCAGCGGGTCGTTGAGCACCACCGTGTAGGAACCCTCGTAGATACCGCTGCGATCTTCCATCAGGGTCAGCAGTTGCGGTGTGATGGTCACGCCTGCCAGGTCATCGTCAACGACAACCACCGGCACGTCTCCGGTCACTCCCGGATCGGTTGTGACGCCCTCAACGATGTAGACCACTCCATCGCCGTGATTGTACTGCGGGTCGTCGCTGGTTGCGGTGTGGACGATGAGGTAGGGCAGGTCGCCCTCAGCGATATCGTCCTGGATGGCGCGGACGTAGAGAGACCGCGGCATGTTCCAGCCACCTGGCACGTCGTGGGACGTGGTGAACGCGATGTCAATGTGTCCGGTGGTGTTCCAGTTCAGGCCATCGGTGCTCATCTGGATTTGCGATCCGTCAAAAAAGTCGAGGCCCACATTGACCCGGCTCGTGGGCTGACCTTGCAGTCTCACCGTGTAGGAATAGATGGTTGTGCCGGCTTCGTCTATTTCGTTCGACACGCCGTCGGGCAGGTCAATGAGCACCGCCGTGGTGTCGTTATCCACAATCGAAACCGTCAGGATGCCCGTGCGTGTGATGGTGTCGTTGAAGAAGAAGTCTTCGATTCCATCGTAGACGCCGTTGCTGTAGACCGAGAAGTAGAGGTAGCCTTCGTGTGGCCCTTCCACGTCAAAGTCGTCGTTGGCGCGGATTTCGATGGTCCTGGAGATGACACCACCCAGACCAGCCGGGAAGTTCAGCTCAATGGGCTGACCTGCGCCCGGTGAGGGGAAGCCCTCGCGGTTCAGTTGCAGTTGTTCGGTCGGGGTGATGACGATCTTGACCGGGTCGCCCGACACGGTGCGCGGTCGGATGGTGAAGAAGTCGAAGGCGTCGGGATCGGCCCACTCCTCTTTCACCACGCTGGTGGAGTCAATGGCGCGGCTCACCGGGTCAACTTCGTTGACCAGGATGCTGATAGCGTCGTTGTCCACAATGTGGACGGTCACATGGCCGGGGAGCAGCGTGTATTGCTGACCCGGGTCGAGTTTGTCCACGTAGTCGGTGTAGGTCGTGTTGGTGCCCGACACCACGGAGTGCTGGATGATGCCGTCGTGGATGGTGTCTTCCTTGAGGTCGTCATCCACGGCCCGCACACAGACCCACTGCCATTCGTTCGCTTCGCCAAAGATGAAGTCGAGCGACTTGACCCACGTCGACTCGGGGTTGTCTTCGGGGGTGCCGTCGCCGTCGGTGCTCAGGCGCACCTGCTCGCCACCGTCCACGTTGATTTCGACCGTCTGGCCGGAGCCGGGTGTTGGTGGGTTGGTCAGGCTCAGCTTGTAGCACTCGGCTGGTTCTTGTCCCTCTTCGTAGAAGTAGTCTCCCAGGACGTTGCCTGGCAGCAGGTTGTTGTCCTTGTCGCGGAAGCGGACGTCTTCGCTGTCGTTGTCCTCTATCTCAACCTCGGCGGCCGTTCCATTGAGTCCCTCGAAGATCGAAGGAGTACTTACGTTTTTGGATTTCCACCGGATCAAATCGGAGTGCGGAGACGGTTCTTCGGCGCTGTCGTCCCACGCCCGCAGACAGACGACCTGCGGCATTTGTGGCAGTCCCTGGTTGTAGCCCCAGTTGTCTTCGGTCATGGTGATGACGTAGGTGTCAGCCGGGAATGGATAGCGCTTCCACTGGGAGTCGGGGGCGTCGGCTTCTTTGCTAAACTGCATCTGCCCATTGGGACTCCAGAGGACGATATCCATATCCTGTGTGACTTCGATGGTCGAGGCCACATAGAAGCACTGGACGGCGATGGGGTCGGAGTAGATTTCGGTGAAACCGAGGGGGTCCACCACTCCTTCGCCTTCAGCCGGGTGGCCGGGACCGTAAAGCAGCTTGATGCCAGCTTCATCGTTGTCTTCGATGCTGATGTTCAAATCGTCGTTTGTGAAGAAGTCATCGCCTTTGTAGTCGTCGCTGGCGTTGTCGTCGTGTCCGCGGAAGCGGAGTTCATCCGCGTAGTAGGTGTAGACCCCCGGCCCTCCTTCGTAGATTTGGTCGTCGAGGGCCCGGATGTAGAATGGCACCTTCGATTCCCAGTCGGCAGAGAATTCCAGCGTCTGGGTGAAGGACCAGGTCATACCGTCGAGGCTGATCTCTACCTGGTGGTTTTCCGACCAGACGACGACCTTCGCGGGACCTTCAGCGGTGCCAAGCTGCGCCTGGAGTTCGATGCCGTCTTGCAGCGACTCGCTGAGTGAGATGGGGTCGGTGGCCTCAACATTCACCCCTGGCTCGTCGCCGTTCAGGATGAACATTTCGATGTACTGGGCAGCCATGTTTTGATATTCAGGGTCGCCGGTGTCATCCACAACCACTGAATGGACGATGTAGTCATCAACGTCATCTGTGGTCGGGAATGGCCCGGAGCTGATGGTCGTCACTCCGTCCAGCTTGCCGCGGGCGTAGATGGTGGGGCAGGCGTCCCAGTTGCCGGGGCCGAACGAGAACAGCAGCGAGTCTTCGAACGAGCCGACATTCCCGGTCTCGCTGAACTCAATCTGCCCGCCGTAGCTGGTGACCTGGATCGTCACGTTCGTCGGTTGGCCGTCGCTGTCGAAGGGTTGGCTGGTGAGACACATCGTGTAGACGAGCGTCTCGGACGACATCCCTGGCTCGTTGGTTTCCGTGAAGTCCTTACCGGTGTCGCCAGAGTAGTAGAACACCTGAGTAGTATTGTTCGTCATGATGCCAGGTGGTGACACCAGGCCAGGATGCACTTCCCACGTCTCCATGCCCACTTCGTCATCGTCGGTGATGTTGACGGTGAGCCGCAGTTCTTCGAAGTTGGCCGGCGTGTAGACGCTGCCATCGCCGCTCGCCAGCCGGTGGACGATTTCCGACGGGTGCGGGTTGGCTTCTTTCTTGCCATCGGGCACCGGGCGCACGTAGACGTCCTGCGGGTCGTACCAGTTGCCGGCGTCGAAGACGTAGGGGAGGTTGCTGGCCCAGGTTCCGTCGTTGCCCGTGGTGCTGAACTGAAGCTGCTGGTTGGTGGAGGTGATTTCGATGGTCACCGAGCCACCCGGCATGCTGTCGAGGGTCATGGTGTAGTAGACGGTGTTGTACATGTGCCCCAGGGCTTCGTGGAGGTAGAGCACGTCGCCGTCCTCCAGTGTGTCCGAGATGGGGGACATTTCGAAGAGGCTGACGCTGATCTGGTCGTCGTCGGTGATGTTGACCGTCAGATTGACCGTATCGCCGTTAACTTCGTTGTATGGTGCTGTAGAAGCGCCAATTTCAAATGCCAGAACGCCATCGTGCGGGGTGCCCTCGGCGTCGCCATCATCTACGGCGCGGATATCAAGCGGGATACCGCCAAGTGTTTTGCTCCAGTTGTCCACCGTGGCGTTGTTGCCCAGAGTGAGGACCAGGTCTGTGTCGCCCAGGTCCGGACCTTTCCAGACGCCCGGATCGTCACATTCAGCGACAGGAACCGAAGCAGGGCACCTGAATTCCACATGCCCCTCCGCGGAGGTCAGGGTGAGGTCCACCTCGTTTGTATCCCCCGGATCGCTTGCCAGAGTGACGGTGATGCGCTTTGTCAGGCCAACATCGCCTTCGTCTACCCAGACCCCGGAGTCGTCAATGTCCACGATGGGCGACCAGTCCGGCGGCAGCCAGAACTTGGGACCGAGTGGGTCGTTGTCCTGAATGTAGACTTCGAAGTCGCCATCGGCTCCGCCTGCCCCCTTCTGGGTGGTCGTTTCGCCGTCGTAGGTGCCACCAACTGCGGTGTGGCTGATGATGCCGCTCTCATTGACGGGGAAGTCCAGCGGAGTATCACCCTCGTACTGTTCGTCATCATAGCCGCGCACGTAGATGAACTGGCCGGTCTTCCAGCTCCCACTGGGGCCAGCGCTGAAGTGTACGGTCAAATACTGGCTCCACGGGCCAGCCAGGTCGTCGGCAAATTCGAAGTCGGTCTCGTCGGCTTCGCCAGCCGTAGGAGTTCCGGAGTTCCACCCGCCAATGACCACATCGGTTCCTGCCCCACCCGGATCGGTGGTGAGGGACAGCTTGTACTGGAGCACCGGGGTGTCTTCTGAGAGCGGGTCTTCGTAGACCAGCCACGGGTAGGAGCCGGTGATAGGCGACAGATTGGTCACGTTGAAGCCGGGGGTATCGCCCTCGTGGATCGTGACACTGACCGCGGTCGTGTTGCTGAAGCCGTTGTAGTCGGAGCCGGTGCCGCTGCCCGCCGCCGTGATGTAGTCATATTCCGGGTCGGCTTCGATCATTCCGTCCTGGAGGGCACAGACATAGAGCGGCTGCTCGGTCTTCCAGGTTGTGGTGGTGAAGTTCAGCACCACGGTGCTAGACCAGGTTGAGCAGTCGCCGGTGCCGGTCTTGCTAAACCTGAGGTCGGTGGTGTTTTGCGAACCAATGGTGATGTTCGTATTTGCCGTCGGCTTGCTCCCCAGGGTGGCGCTCAGGTTGGCCGTGTGCTGAGGATGGGCCGGGTTTTCGTAGATATGGAGCGTGTCGGTGAGCGCTGGCGAGCGCGTGAAGAACACGTCCTTCTCATTGATGTCGTTGATCTTACAGGTGATGTCGAAGTCGGGGACGAACGATACCCCGTTATATTCGCTTCCTGGCAGACCAACGCCGTTGTGCTTGACGTGGATGGTGTCGAAGCCGCCTTCAACCACGCCGTCATTGATTCCGCGCACGTAGATGTATTTGCCTTCGTCCCACTCGTCGGGCTGGAATTCGACCGTGACGGAACTGGCCCAGGGGTCAGCGCCGGTGGTGCTGAGTTCCACTTCCGAGGGGGCGTCGGTGAAGACTTGAATCTGGGTGGCGGCATCTGGCTTCGTGTTGAGCTTCAGGAGATAGCTGAAGACTTCCGTCTCGCTGATGTTGCACGAAGTATCCAGGTCTACAGGCACGCCCGGATTGTCCCCCAACTCCATCGTGAGGCTGATGGGGTCGTTGTCTATGATTTCGATGGGGAGGTAGAGCGGCTCCGCCCCATCATACCCGAACACCGCCGTGTGGCTGATGGTGGAGGTGTGGGGGTTGTCCTCGTGGTCGTTGTCCGGGGTGGCGCGGTAGGTCACCGACAGGGGGCCTATCACGCTGGCAAACGACAAATCAATGCTGGAAACCCAGTTTGCACCCTGCTTGAATTGCAGTTGCCCGTTGTCCGAGGTGACGCGAATCACTGCGGTGCCACTGGGGTTGCTCTTCAATACCAGGTTGTAGGTATATTCAAGCGTCGGGGCCGGGTCCGGATCTTCCTCCTGAATGGGGGTTGTCGGAACCGCGGGCGTCTCAAAGCCCTTGGCGTCGTCGTCAATAATCAGAATCTCAGCGGATTTGTTGCTGGAGCTAAGGGTGAAGACGCTCGTCGGGTCAGTGATCGAGTCAATGGTAAAGATCACGGTCTCGTCGGGGGTCTCTTCGTCATTATCCGCAACGACCTCTACCCAGATCTCAGCGGTGTATTCGCCGCTGGTAACCTTGAAGCTCCCCGTATTCGTTGCAGGGTTGTAGCTCCAGTCCGTGACGTTCGCGCCGAAGTCAAGGTCGTAGTCTACCCCATTGTCTTCCGCAGTTCCGCTGATGCTGAAGTTAATGACCTGAGCATTGGTCGAAGGGGCCCCGACCATTGCAACGGTGAAGTATCCGTCTTCCGTATCTTCTTCAGCATTGTCACCTGCAAAGACGGCAATGACCGTTTTGCCCATGCGGAGACCGTAGCCATCTTCGCCGCCGGCGGAAGTTTCTGGCCCCTCAAAGTCGGCCGTGCCACGGAACGAGCCGCCCAGGTAGATGTCATCGAGGCCACGGGCAAAGATCGTGCGGCCCTGGTCATTGAGCGTTCCGCCAAACTTCTTTGCGCCGTTGGTGGGGAAGGAGCCATCGGCCTTGTTCAGTGAGGCAACGAATACATCCTCGCCGCCGCTCGAAGTGAGGTTGAACGTTCCGGCGCCGGGGTTGAAGTCTACCGTGCCCTGGAAGTAACCCGCGGTGTAGATGTACTGGTTATCCACAGAGATGCCAAATGCGGCATTCGCGCCGTTGCCACCCATACCCCAGGCCATCCCGTCCGTGCCGTCGCTGTCTTTGGGCAGCTTGGAGACGAAGATGTCGGAGCCGCCGGTGCCAATGGATGGCAGGGTTATTCCGGCGAAGTTGGCATTGTTGCTCTGGTAGAAACCCGTGGTGTAGATGTAGTCGTTGTCGAGGGCAATGCTGTAGGCCACGTCGGCATCGCCGCTGCCGCCGCCACCCAGTTTCCAGGCGTCCACGTAGGCACCGCTGGGGGCGAATTTGGCGACGAAGGCATCTTCACTCGTGCCGCTGCCGCCGCTGCTGAAGCCCGGCCGAACGAGGGGACTGGTGTCGAAGTCGGCGTTGGTGCCGACGAATGACCCGGCGAGGTAGACATGTTCGCCATCTCCTGCCACGCCATAGCCGATGGCCCCACCCGAACTGCCCATCATCTTCGTTCGGTCCCAGTTCATGGCAAAACTGCCAGCGTCATCCAGGGCGGCCAGAAAGACGTTCTGGGTGCCTGGGAAGGCGAAGTTGGCGACGGTGCTGCCATCGAAGTCTTCGAATGGCTGCGACCCGATGGCATCACCCGTGACGTAGACAATGCCCTCATCGCTATCAATAGCAATGTCTCGCCCGGTGTCGTCGTCCGCACCACCCATGGTCCTGACCCACTCGCAGTCGCCGTCAAAGGTGTCAAATTGTGCCACGAACACGTCAGCGTAGTTGGTAGCATTCACGGTGGGGCACCCACTAAACGTCAGGGCGTTTCGGAAGCTACCGGTGACGTAGACGTAATCGTCGGAACTGTCTACAGCAACCCCGCGGCCCTGGTCAGCACCGGCTCCGGAGCTGGTGACAGTCCATTCAACGGAGCCAGTTGCATCAATATTCACGGCTTTCAGGAAAATATTCCCACCCTCGGTCCCAACAAAGTAGGCTCTGCTGGTACTGACAGCCACATCGTTGACCCGGTCGTCGGTCGCTGCGCCCCCCCACTGGTGAAACCAGTCAATTGAGGGGAGGTCGGCAAGCGCCGCTTGCGGCCAGGCAACGAGGTAGGTTGCCAACAATACCACAATGAGGGCGAGGGATAGCATCCTGCTAGAACGCGGCAAGGATAGCTTGCCGTCAGACTGCAATCTCCTCATGATAAAAAACCTCCTTACTTTTCCAATCTCCAACGTTGCGGTGCTCTAGCTGTTCTGAAAATAACGAGAAAGAACCCTGGGAAGGTCTCTCCTCTCCTGATGACTCGCCCGACGATACTATCCAACCGCATGTCCTGATTTGCCGAAATCTCTTCCGTACCCCGTGCGGGCAAGGGGGAAAATGACCGCTCCTGCCGTGGTATTGCTACCGTTCACCAGGTCTCTTCTCACCCATGTAACGACGCGGCCCACCTCATGTTACACGGTCATTTCCGCAAACCTGAGGCAGTCCTTGTTATTCCCCCCATGGAACGAACTATCTCCAGGATTGTTACAGTTTTCTAAGAATATGGCACACGCGCCCCCTCCTCCGGTTCTGGCGGTGGGAGCACAGGCGGGTGTGGGGAGGACTGGGGGATTCTAAAGCAAATTGGTCCATTGTGCAAATGCTGCATCGTACCGTGGATTGAAAGGTTCTGGGTATTCTGGTAGAATAGGAGAAGACTGGATCCGTATCATGGAACCAGTAGGTTGCCTATGGACCAAACACTGGACCAAACGCTGGATATCCTGCTCATTGAAGATAGCCCGAGCCAGGGATTGCAAATCCAACTCTTGCTCCAGCGGGCAGGGTTCAAGGTCCACATCGCGACTGACGGTGGCAAGGGGTGGCGTCAGGCCCACGCAACGGCTCCCAGGCTTATTCTCCTGGATGTCAACCTGCCGACCCTGGACGGTTTCCAGGTCCTCACCCGTCTGAAGCGCGACCGCACGACGGCCAATATCCCGGTCATCATCCTCTCGACCAGCAACCACGTCAGCGATGTCGAACGCGCCATCTCCCTTGGGATAGACGATTACTGGGTGAAAGGCGACCTTCTGGCAGAAAAAAATGCTGCGACCCTTTTTTGCGAAGCGGTCGGTCAACTCATCAACGCGGGAGCAACCGCATGAACATTCTTGTTACGGGCGGTGCCGGCTATATCGGGAGCATCACCACCGCAGAACTCATCCGGGCCGGCCATGCCGTCATCGTCCTCGACAACCTTTCCCAGGGGCATGCCGCTGCCGTCCACCCCGACGCGACCTTCATCCAGGGTGACCTGTCTGACCACGCGATCCTCTCCTGGCTCTTTGATGCTCACCCCAATATTGACAGTATCATGCACTTTGCCTCGCACACCCTGGTGGGCGAAAGCATGCAGCACCCACTGAAATACCTGCGCGACAATACCGTCAATGCGGCCAACCTGCTCGAACACGCCACCACCCACGGGGTGCAGCGCTTCATCCTTTCCTCAACGGCCAACCTCTTCAATACCCCCCGGACCATCCCTATTGCCGAATATGAGGCTATCATTCCTGGTTCTCCCTACGGCGAATCGAAGTTCTTCATCGAGCGCATGCTCCACTGGTTTGCCTGCACCTCCGGCCTGCGCTATGCCTGCCTGCGCTACTTCAACGCCGCTGGCGGCACCCCCGAACGCGGGGAAGACCACACTCCCGAAACCCACCTCATTCCCCTCATCCTCCAGGTTGCCCTTGGACAACGCCCCCATATCACCATCTTTGGCAACGACTACCCCACCCGCGACGGGACGTGCATCCGCGATTATATCCACGTGCTCGACCTGGCCCACGCCCACATGCTGGCGCTGGACCACCTCGACCACCTCCAGAGCCACGCCTACAACCTCGGCAATGGCACTGGTTTCACCGTTCTGGAAGTCATCGAAGCCGCACGCCGCATCACCGGCCACCCCATTCCCACGGTGGTCGGGCCGCGTCGTCAGGGCGACCCTCCGACGCTCGTTGCGTCCTCCGAACGTATTCGCCAGGAACTTGGCTGGAACCCCCGCTACCCCCACCTAGACGACATTATCCGCAGTGCCTGGGAATGGCACCGTGCCCACCCCCACGGCTACCAATCCCCATGGTCGCCTCCCCCTGTACCTTCCACCAGCAGCGGCAAGTGACGCGGGGGCGCAGCGGGCTGCGCCCATCATACGTATCATACGAACGATACGCCAGACCAGCGCGGCAGAACCGCGCTCAAGGTCCCATGATAATAATGATAATGGCAACGATGATAGGGTCTCACCCGTATTGAGCATCACTACGAATCCGCTCCCGGTAGCTGCGTCCGAGACCGCACCACATCCCGCACTCCCTGCGGTCGCTCCACCTTCCTGGGTTGGTAGTTCGGGTCGTGCCAGGTCCGATTCTTCAGAATATCCCGAACGGTTGACTCCTTCAAGTGCGGGAACTCCCGCCAGATCTGCGTGGCCGACCAGCGCTCAATCAGATAGAGATCGCGCATCTCCCGCACCTCTTCTTCATTCGTCTTCCGATATCCCTTCTCCCCCGTCTCAAATTTCTCTTCAATGATTGGTGGCTCCGCCAGAGGATCGTAGTCTGGCGGAGCCGGAGGTGCCCCGCAGCGGGCCCGGTTGCGCTCATCCTGAGCCAACGCAATCTCGCGGGCAATCTGCTCAAGACGCAGCTTCTCCGCCATCGTCAACCCCGCGGTTCGATATAACCCCGACTTATAAATGGACTGCTGCTCCGCATTCAACGCCGCAATACGTTGAAGGGCCCGCTGCGAACGCTCCTCCTGACCTGACAGGATCATCATCGGCTCATCTCCTCATTGAATGGTTAACTTCGACTATCCAGACTTCCCCATCAAGAACAACTCTTCCCAGAGGCCTTCGCTCCCTGTTCCCACCTCGTTCCCCTGCCGCAGCGAAATGATTGCTATGGATATGGATGCCCACCCTGCCGCGTGCGACCAGCGAGCGAAGGCCCTGACTTCTCGAAACTCCTCGAAACCTCGGTCCACTCTGACCGCCCTCCCAAACCCCGCATGGAACGGTTCACCTTCGATAGGAGACGTTGGGAGCATGAGCGTCTCGCTCGCCTCCGGGCCGGCAAGATGCCTGCGTCCCCAGGGGGCTGCCCCCCAAAGGGGAACCGTTACCCTCCGTCGCCCCCAATAACCCCGGTGATAGCTGCCATATCTGTGTTACCATGGATACCTGGCGGTGTGTGCGCCGCCAACCCAGGGAAAATGAAGCCTCGGTACAAAGAGCGGTCTGAGCTTCATTTTCCTCTTCTCCTTCGCCTCGGAACGAGGCGAAACCTGTTCCTACAAACCTACTGGCTTCCTTAAGCTGTTCCAACCATCTAATCTCGACCAATGTTCGCCTCCGTCAACAATCGCTCAATCCGCACAATCTGCGCCAGTGCCTGCGCCTGCCACTGCGAAACCCGTGCGATCATCGCCTCAACAAGCTCCTGGTTGCGGCTCACCTTCTCCTGCGACTGTTCAAGCTGCCCCAGAATCTTCTTCAGGAGCTTCCCAGCCTCTCTGGCCGCCTGCTCCGAATCCTCCCGCTTGGCCGCAACCCCGACCCCCCACCGTCCCTTCAAGGGAGCTGCCTTTGCCAGCGAAAGGTACAACTGGAGTTGTTCCAGGCGGGTCTGGGCATCGGCACACAACCGCGCCGCATCCGCCAGCAAAATTGCCGCAACCCCATAGTTCTGGTGGACCTTGACCCGTGCGTAGTCAGCTTTCTTCTGCGCCTCCAGTAAAAATCGTGTAGCCTCCATTGCCGACTTGAGCGCCTCCTTCCGCTGGCTCTCCACTTCCGTAGGCCACTTGAGCTGCGGTGTTGGCATCTGCATCGCTCCTTCCATTACCATCCTTTGTGAGATAACCCATAAGCTCCCATTTCCGAATAATGGCCTCACCAATCTGCCAAAAAATAATTGGCGCTCCAGAAGCCATAAAAGAACGCCAGATTGCCCCTTCGTAGGTCTTCCAACTGATAGGCTCTGCTGAACCATGCCTCTGCTCCTGTTCAATGGAGTGAGCTTCAAACGCCACAGGAACAATCGTCAACCCCACCCCGATAGCCACCTCCAACCACTCATGATCGGGCTTCAAGCGAAACTTCCGCTCGAACAACGCCAGTGCCGCCGCATACCCCGCCGAAATCGCCATCACGCGGAGCGGAACCTTGATCAATAGACGTGCATCGGTATTCATCTTCATCGTGCGTTTCAACCTCTCTTTCATAGACCTCTTCCATCCATCTTACAGACCACTCACAGCCCATTCATGGGTGCTTCGTGGAAAGGTATATCCGATGGCCCATAGTATACTACAGGTTATAGTAGAACCGCGGTACCTGACCAGCATTCTTCCGAAACAATCACGCCAATCCGCTCTTTTCGCGCCCTCTTCCGCCGCCGCCAGCGCTTTTTTGAATCGCCGGGAAGCACCCCTGAAGCTCCCCTATCCATCCGGGATGGATAGGGTCATCGCAGTTCCGGATATCGGTTATAATACGCAAATATTCTTGCTCTTTGGAGAAACTCCATCGAAGGAGGGGGAACATCAACCGCGCAGAATCGGCGATGCCCCCACCCGGCGGGCTTCGGAATGCTTCTGCGACCGGCCAGCATCAAACGGAATACGGGAACACGATAGCAGGAAAAAACAACCGATGGAGGGGGAAACACATGGCAGGCGCAACCTATCCAACCATTTCGTGAAGATTCTAGAGATTAAGGAGAAGATATGAAACCGACAGCCATCATTGCTCTTGTCATGCTCGCCACCATCCTGGTTCTGGCGGGTTGCATCAAATCAACCGAATCAGGCACTTCCCACGAAGCGGCCCACTGGAGCTACGAAGGAAACACCGGCCCCAGCCATTGGGGCGACCTCTCGCCCGACTACCGAACCTGCAAAACCGGCAAAAACCAGTCGCCCATAGACCTCACCGGGGCTATGCCCGTCGCCAACCTTCCCGAACTCATCGTCAATTACCGCACTCTGCCGGTCTCAGCAACGATGCACAACAACACCCACACCATCCAGGTTGACGAGAACACCGGGAGCACCCTCATCTACAATGGCACCACCTATCGCCTGCTCCAGTATCACTTCCACAACCCAAGCGAACACACCATCAACGGTGAACCGGCTGCCATGGAACTGCACCTCGTCCACCGGGATGATGAAGGGAACTACCTCGTTGTCGGGGTGCTCTTCGAGGCCGGCGCAGAAAACCCCGTCCTGGCCGGGTTCTGGGATGCTTTGCCCGAAGAAGAGGGCGAAACGACCCTGGGAGCCGAAGTCAACATTGCTGACATTCTGCCCATTGACGGCATCTACGAAGCCTACGAAGGTTCCCTCACCACCCCGCCCTGCACCGAAGGGGTACACTGGATCATGATGAAAACCCCGGTCGAAATGTCGCAGGAACAGATTGACTACTACGGCTCATTCCTCGGCGGCACCGCACGCCCAGTCCAGCGACTGAACAACCGGGCCATCGCAGAAAAAGCCGCGGGCTTCGTCAGGCCATAGCCTTGTCCAGGATGGATAACCAGTGACGAGTGAGGAGTGACAAGTGACGAGCCGCTTGCCACTCCTCTCCTCATTCGCCACTCGCCACTTGCCCGAAGGGTGTAACAGAATCAGCGCAGGAACAGCCACCAGACCCCCACGCCCACCACCGCCAGCAGCACCAGTAGCACCACCACCAGCAGCACCAGCATTCCCCCGCCGCCAGACTTCCCGTCCACCGCGGGTCCCTGTCTTCGGACCTCTTCCTGCGCCGCAATGGCGGGAGCTGGAGCCTGCCCCGCCGCAGGAATCGGACCAGGACTCGGACGCGACGAGGGCAATGCCACCGCTGTCCCACGGTCGGATGGAGCCTTCCCCCGCCCCGGCACAGCCGCCGGCATCGGGGCAAACTGAAGGGGAGCCTTCACGTGTCCCATCCGCTGCTTCACGGCCAAACCGAACGCCTCCGCATCATAAAAGCGCCGGTCGCGGTCCTTTTCCAGCGCCTTCAGCACCACCTGCTCAACCTCCTCCGGCAGGTCCGGACGGAGCGAGCGTGGCAGCCGCAGCGGCTCATTCATCTGCATCTGCATCACCTTCGACGGAACCCCGCCCCCAAAGGGCACCGTGCCCGTCAGCAGTTCATACAACACTGCCCCCAGCGAATACACATCGGCCCGCGAATCTATCCCCCGCTCCCGGCGGCACAGATCCGGCGACAGGTAGTCGGCCAACCCCGGCACGCGGTCCGGGAACATCTGCTGCACCGCATCGTGCCCCACCCGCGACACCCCGAAGTCGGTCAGAACCACATCCTTTGGCCCAAGATTCGACACGAACTGGAGCAAATCGTCCGGGCTATGCCCCCCCGCCGCAGCATGATATTCGCAGGCATCACATCCCGATGCAGCGGATTTTGCTCCAGTTCGTTCGCGTACGTCAGGCCACTCGCCACCTGGCTCACCACTGTTCCCACCACCTGGAGCGGCAGCAACAACCGTTGCGCTGCCAGTTCCGAAAGCAGCGCCTCCAGCGACACCCCCTCAATCCACTCCCCCACCTTACCGACCAACCCATCCTGCTGGTGAAACGCATACACCCGTTCAATATTCAAATGCTGCAACGCCACCGCCGCCCGCACCGCTCGCTCGAAAGCTACCACCACATCGGGCACTTCCGCAAGCTGCGGTGCAAGCACCTTGATTGCCACCTCGCGCTGCACGTCATCCTGATAGGCCCGGTAGACCTCCCACACCTGGCTCTGAGCGACCCGTTCCGCAACTCGGTAGCGTCCCCAAACCTTTCCACTCAAATCACCGTGCATAGCCCAACCTCCACACTCCACTTCACGACATGACCTTGTGGCCGCGTGGCCCCGTGGCCGCATGGCCTTGTGGCCTCAGATTTAATAGTCTCAAACGTCATCATACCACACCATGCCCCCATCCTGCCCCCTGAATCCCCATCATCCCGGCCTTGACAGAATAAATATTCTATTTTACTATACCTGCAAGGACAATCAGGACAATCAGCCGAACAGCAAGCAAGAACCGCCGAATAAGCACCGAGGAGAAATGATCACTATGGCTCATACCCGTTACCTGATGTGGTTCGATGACAACCCGAAGATCCCAACCCGCACCAAAATCGAAGAAGCCATTGCTGCCTACCAGCGCCGCTTCAAAACCCGCCCCAACGTTGTTCTGGTCAGCGAGGGCGAAAACGGTCTGCTCAGCAGCAACACCGAAACCCTCGAACACCACGGCGTCCTGGTGCGCGGGGTCAGCTTCGTCAGGCGAAACAATTTCTGGGTCGGGTTGGAAAAGGACCACGGCCCGAAGCCCGCACCAACGGCCAGCGTCCAGTGAAATCCACCGATCTCAACGGGGACCGAGAGCGCTGGCTCGCGTTCTGTGATACAATAGCGAAATACCCCACGGAACTGGTGGGACCTGGCCTAGCCTGGCCTGATGGATAACTCAAGCTCAAGGGGAAACCCATGTCCACCCAACTGGAGACAGAACCCTTCACCATCGCCAGCACCGATTTTGAGCCTGCCTACCTCGCCCTGCACCGTTCTGGCGAACTCCAGCGGCGCATTGCCGCAACCCAGGCGTGGCTCTCATCGTGCTGCGCCTGCCCCCGCCAGTGTGGAGCCAACCGCCTGCACGGGCAAACCGGGTTCTGCGACACCGGGCGCTACGCCATGATGAGTAGCGCCTTTCCTCATATGGGCGAAGAACCCTGCCTGCGGGGGTGGAAGGGAAGCGGAACCATCTTCCTTTCCAGGTGCAACCTCGGTTGCGTCTTCTGCCAGAACTTCGACATCAGTCAGGCCGGGGTTGGAGAAGCCATCCGCCCGGAACACCTGGCAAACGTGATGCTGCAACTCCAGGCCATGGGCTGCCACAATATCAACCTCGTCACCCCGTCCCACGTCGTTCCCCAGATACTCGAATCCATCGCCATCGCCGCTGACCACGGCCTGCATCTCCCGATAGTCTACAACACCTCCGCCTACGAATCCCTGGAAACCCTGCGGATGCTGGATGGCGTTATTGATATGTACATGCCTGACTTCAAGTTCTGGGACCCACAGGCCGCTGCGCGCTACCTGCAAGCCAGCGACTACCCCGACGTGGCGAGGAACGCTCTCAAAGAGATGCATCGCCAGGTCGGTCCCCTCAAAATGGACGAGAACCACGTGGCTCGTCGGGGCCTCCTGGTGCGCCACCTGCTCATCCCCGGCTTCCTCACCGACACCGAACGCATCCTGCGCTTCCTCGCAGAGGAGCTATCTCCAGACACCTATGTCAACCTCATGGCTCAATATCACCCCTCTGGTAGGGTCAGCACCGGGCGCTTCTCCGAAATCAACCGCTCCCTGAACAACCACGAATACGCCGAGGCGCTCAAACTGGCCTACCAGGTCGGGTTGTGGCGGTTGGACGACCAACGCCCACACTGGTCGCTCCAGGCATGGTGGTAGCATACCACCCGATTCTTCCCCACCAGGCGCAGAGCACCCCCGTATCCGACGCATCCTGGTAGTAGTGCGTAGTATTGCGCACGCTCTCGCCCCCTCACCACTCATCACGGGTATTATCCCCCACCCTACACCCCTGATATGAATCGGCAAGGCTGATCCGGAGACCCGGAGCGAACCGCGGAGCAACCCATGGGCATGGTAGTATGTATGACGATACGTTGTCGGTGGGTCATACCACCTGGTTGAAGGAATGGCCGGACGGGATGCTTCAGTCCCGTTTCAGGAGATGGGCGCCCTGACCTGGATATCAGTGTCAGGGCGTTTTTCTTTGTCTGAGGAAGCGTATCAGCGTATCAGAAAGGAGGAGGGGAATTCGGGTAGTAAGCGTCGGGGGGGCGAACGTGAGCTACTCCCCGACGCTGGCGCTCGACCCCTGAACGGGTATGATTGGTGGTCGTCACTACTTTTTTGATGGGGTGAAGAGTGTTCCCTTGAGCCACCCGGATAGCGGGGGGTGGCTGGATTTTTTCGGGGAAGATGAGCATGCGATGGGGGATTTTTCGGTGGGGCGAGCCTACTGCCTGGTGCCCTACCTCTACCGGGCAGTGGACGCACGGGCACGAGCCGTGGCGGGGATGCCATGGTCGCTCTATCGCCTCGGCGAGTCTCGACCGCTCGCCCCCAACATGCCTTCGCCGGCGTCTGGCATGGTCCGGGGGATGCGGCAGCGGCTCTACCTGACCGAGGTGGCATTGTGTGTGTATGGGACTGCCTACTGGCTGCTGGAGACCAACCGGGCCGGGTGGAATATGACGCCCAGGTGGGTGGTGCCAACGAGTATAGTGCCACAGGTTGACCCCCAGGCAGGATTGACCGGGTTCGAACGGCACTGGAGCGGCGGCATCCGGCAGCTTGGGCTTGAGGAGGTGGTGTGGTTCTGGATGCCGGGCTTGGCGTGCGAGGTCGGGCCGGGGGTGGCCCCGGCGCAGGTGGCGCTGGCCTCGGCCCGGCTGTTGCACCACCTGGACCGGTTCATCGAGGGGTTCTTTCGGCGAGGGGCCATCCGGGCGACGCTGCTCACGGTGGAGGGGAACCCACCGGCGGCGGAGCTTGAGCGGCTCCAGTCGTGGTGGCGGCGGCTCGTTTCGGGGGCGCGGAATGCGTGGGAAAGTGTGGCGGTGCGGAACACGGTGAAGCCGGTGACGATTGGCGATGGCCTGGGGGATATCCAGAACCGCGAATTGACGACGCAGGCGCGAGAGGATGTATGTGCGGCGCTTGGCGTTCCCCACAGCCTGTTGAGCGCCGATGCCGCGAGTTATGCCACGTCGCAGAGCGACCGGCTCAATTTTTATGACCAGACGGTGGTGCCGCAGACGCAGTTGATTGAGGAGGTCATCAATGAGCACTACCTTGCCCGCATGGGGCTACGGATGGAGTTTGAGCCGGATAAGCTGGAGGTCTATCAGAAGGCCGAGGTTGAGAAGGCGCGGTCGCTGGTGACGCTGGTGCAGGGAGGGTTGATGACTGTGGCCGAGGCACGGGAGTGGTTGGGGATAAAGCGCACCGAATGCCTGGGGCAGGTTGACCCAGGAGAAGGGATGCAGGAATGAGGCATGAGAGACAGGCCAACCAGGGGAACCAGCCGGGGCGGGGAGCGTTGCGTGCTCTTCCTGCTTCCACGTTGATAGACTGGCGGCCCGGCGCTCCGCTGAAGACTATGGGTGAGGGGCGCGTGGGGGGCTATCTGGTGCGGTTTGGTTCGCCGGCGGACCGGGACCTGGTGGGGGATTATTTCACGCCGGAGACGTATTTTGGGCCGAACGATGGGGACGGGGTGGTGACGCTGGTTCACCACGGGTTTCCGCTTGGGCCGGGGTTGGAAGGGTTGGCAAACCGGATGCTGGCTCCGCTGCGCACCCGGCGGGACGAGGTGGGTTTGTGGGCGGAGACGGTGTTGGACCTGGCCGATGCCTATGAGCGAGCGGTGTATAAACTGGCAGCGGCGGGGAAACTGGCCTGGTCGAGCGGGGCGGCGGGGCACCTGGTGCGGCGAGATGCCGATGGGCGGGTGACCCGGTGGGTGATTGCCGAAGGGTCATTGACACCCACCCCGGCGCAGCCGGGCGGAACGCGGGTGACCCCGCTCTTGCCACAGTCACAGCCCGTTGCAGGGGGCAAAACACAGCAGCAGAATAATAAGGAGGTCGAAACGATGAGGCAGGAAGGTCTGGAGCAGATGGGAGATACGGTGGTGTCGCCGGGCACGGCAACGGTGTTGGGGATGAGCAGGGACACAGACAGTGGTCGCTGGTATTCGATGAAGGCGCTGGAGTCTCAGGTTGCGGAGCAGGGTGAGGCGCTGGCCCGGCTGACCGCGCTGCTTGAGCGGGTTGAACAGGAGCCGGCGGTGCGGCGCGGCGGGTTTGTGGTTGGCGAGGGGCGCGAAACTCCCGGCGGCGATGGTGAGGCCCGGTCGTTGAAGTCGTTTGATCTCTATGTGCGGCACGGGGTGAAGGCGGCACTTCAGGAAGGAACCGCAGAGGAGGGGGGCTATCTGGTGCCGCGCCAGTATGGGCAGGAGGTGGTGACCGCGCTGCGAGAGGCAAGTGTGCTGCGGCAGGCGGGGGCGCGGGTGGTCACGGTGGCGGGGACCAATTCGCTCCGCGTGCCAACGATGACCCAGAGCGAGGCAGCAGTGCTGACGGCAGAAGAAGGGGCATACGATGAGAAGGAGCCGATATTTGGCGAAGTCGTTCTGACCCCGTTCAAGTACACGAAGTTGTCGAAGGTATCGGAAGAATTGCTGGCAGACAGTCGAATTGACGTGGTGCGGCAGGTGTTGCTGCCGGACGCGGTGCAGGCGTTTGCCGCGGCGGAGCAGGTGGCGTTTTCGGTGGGGACCGGCAGCGGCCAACCACAGGGCGTTGTGACGGGGGGAACGGTGGGAGTGACGACCGCCAGTCCGACGGCTATCACGGCGGATGAGGTCATCAGTCTCTACTATGCGCTGCCCCACCTGTATCGCCAGAAGGCGGTGTGGTTGATGCACGACGCCACCGTGGAGGCGGTCCGGACGCTGAAGGACACCACGGGGCAGTATCTCTGGCAGCCGGGGTTGCAGTCGGGCGAGCCGGACCGGCTTTTTGGGCGGCCAGTGTTTCCGTTGAACGCGATGGACACGATGGCAGCGACGAAGAAGGTGATGGTCTTCGGGGATATTTCCTTTTTCTGGGTGGTAGATTTCGGAAGGTTCGGAATGCAGCGGTTGGATGAGTTGTATGCCGCGAGCGGGCAGGTGGGCTTTCGCTGGTTCCGGCGGGTAGACAGCCGGGTCATGCTGGCCGAGGCCATCCAGGTGATGCAGATGCACGCGTGATATGAGGTGATATTCAGTGGCGAGTGGTGAGTGGTGAGTGGTGAGTGGTGAGTGGCGTGTGACGCGTGGCGGTCCTTCTCGCTGCTCATCACTTGCAACATTCCAGCGGGGGAGTAGAAAGCATGGGGTATGTTTCGCTTGACGAGGCAAAGAATTTTCTGGGCATCGGGACGAACGATGATGACGAACTGCTGGCAAACCTGATTGGCGTGGCTCAAAATCTGGTTGAGGGATATTGCGGGCGGGTATTTGCGGCGTCGGCTCCGACCACGCGGCGCTTTGACTGCGCCTACCCAACCGTGTCGGACCGGGGCCAGGTGTTGCACCTGGATGGAGATCTGGCCCGGGTGACTGAGGTGGTGAATGGCAATGGGGAAGTCATGCCTGATGACACGTATGTCACGCTGCCAGAGGACGGGCCGTTCTTTGCGCTGGCGCTGCGCCTGAGCAGTGGCAAGGTGTGGACGTTTGTGGATGACCGGGAACAGGCCCTTCAGGTGACAGGCTACTGGGCATATGGCCGGTGGGATGGGGATGCGGGGGTGGTTGTGCCGCCGGACGCCGTGGTGCATGCGACGAAGGAGATACTTGGCTGGCTCTACCGAAGCTACGACCGGTCATTGAGCGGGGAAGGGAGCGCGCCGGACACCACCAGGGGAGGGATACCGCTTCCGCCGGTGGCGGTGGCGCTGCTGGAGGTGTTCCGGAGGGTGAGCCGCTAGAACCGAAAGAAGCAAGCAGGGGGTGGGGGAAATGTCAAAGGTGCTTCTGGCAAAGAACGGAAGTGATGTCGAGACACCGCCAGCCGGAACGGTGGCGGTATACGCAAGGGACGATGGGAAGGTCTATCGGCGGACGGACGATGGGACGGTGACAGAACTGGGCGGCGGGAGCGGCAGCGGCTCTTCGCTCACGGTGGCCGAAGAGGATGGGTCGCCGTCGGTGGTGGCAACGACCCTCAAGGTGCCGAACGGGACCCTGACCGATGCGGGCAACGGAACGGCTCGCCTGGCCTGTGCGGCGGCGAGCCACGCCCACGCGGCGAACGATATCACGTCGGGCACGCTGGACGGTGACCGTTTGCCCGACGTGTCGGGTTCCAGCGCCGGGAAGGTTCCGGCGACGAGCGGGGCGAGTGATGGCGACGTGCTCACCGTGCAGGCCGACGGCACGGCAGCCTGGGAAGTGCCCACGAGCAGCAGTGGGGGAGGAGGAACAAACCTGCTCCTGAACGGCAGCTTCAACATCTGGCAGCGCGGCCTGAGCCTGACAGGCGTGAGCGAATATGCCTATGTGCCCGACCGCTGGTATGTGCTCACCCAGAGCGCGGCGGTCAACGTGGCGCGGCAGGAGGGCGACACGCAGCGCTACGCCTGTTGCCTGACCCAACCGAATGCGACCACGCAACGGGTGGGATTGGCGCAGATCGTCGAAGGAGTCCACAGCCGCCATCTGCGGGGTGACAAGGCTACTTTGTCAGGAAGGGCAAAACTATCAGCAGCGGGGAATGTGCGGTTCGCTATCCTGGCCTGGACGGGCCCGGAAGATGGCACAGGAACGACGAACCCCGCGCCCCATTTTACCAACGCGGACAAGGAACTGGTCAACAGTTGGACCAGCACAACCTATACCGAGGGGAATTTCTTTGTTTCGTCCGCCAATTTCGAGGTGGCGGGGGTCGGGGTCGTGGCCTGCGACGGGAGCAACTGGTCCCCGTTCGTCCTCACCACCCCTGCCAACCTGTCACCTGGCCTGAACAACCTCATCGCGTTCATCTGGAGCGAGGGAGCCATGGCGCAGAACGCCACGCTCGACCTGGAGGCCGTGCAGCTTGAGGCCGGCGAGAGCGCCAGCCCGTTCCAACTGCGCGACGTGACCGAGGAACTGACCATGTGCCGGCGCTACTATGAGCGGCATACCAATATCAGTATCGGGTACTATACCCTGGGGGTGCATGTGACGTCTGGGAGCAGGCACGGGAACTACCCGTTCAAGTTCTACACGGACAAGCGAACCATTCCCGTCGGAGCGTATTCGGTCGCTTCCGATTTCCAGGTCAATGATGGAACGACCACGGATGTTGGAACCTCCGTCACCATTGACCTGATAGGAACGCAGATATTCCGCTTTCGTCTGTATCACACGACGACGAACACCGCGGCGGGACTGACCTATTTGCAGGCGGCGAATGCCAATTCGTGGATCGGGGTGGATGCGGAACTATGAGGAGAAAGATGCCGGTCCGTCCGGTTGTGGGAGCCAGCAGGCAATCGCTGAGAACTGATGAGAACTGAATGGAAGGGGGCAGGCAACGCATGGGGAACTGGTCAATAGTTGGTCCAACGGGGACCGAAGTGGTGCTCCGAGAGGTGAACGTTCTCGTACGTTCGGTTCCTGGTTCCGGCGTACCGCCGCTGCACCAGGTTGCCCTGGAAGACGCGCTGGTCGGTGGGGTGCGGTGGCAGCGGGCCGTGGCCGAAGGGCGGGTGCTCACCCTGCGATTGGTTCCGCGGGTGCGCCAGGCAGTGTTACCAGCGGTGCGGGCGGCCCTGGTGGCCGTGCTGAACCCGGATCTGGTCAACCCATCCACCCCGGCCTATCTGCGCTATGCCGGGGCCTCCAGAACGGTGCAGGTGCCGGTGGTCTATCAGGGAGGGTTGGAGGGAAGCGCGGGCTATGATGTGCAGCAGGAGCCACCAACTCCGCTGGAGCTTGCGTTGCTCGCCCCCGACCCGGTGTGGGTCGCAACCACCGTGGTGGACGCCGTGTCGCTTGAGGTGGCAACTCCGTTCTCTGGCGGGCGGGTGGTGGCGCGGTCGGCGGCGGGGGAGTGGTCCGTTCTGGGCAACCTCACGAGCGGAGCCGTGCATACGCTGGCGTTCGATGCGGAGGGTGTTCTCTACGCGGGTGGAACGTTCTCCAACGGGGCGCTGAGCTTTTTTGCCAGGTGGACAGGCACGGATTGGGCCGCTGAGGGCGGGTCCGGCGCAGTGCCCGACTGGGATACATATACGCTCGCGGTCGGGCCGGATGGCTCGCTCTACGCCGGCCTGGGCGGGGCACCGCCAGTCGTCCGAAAGCGCACCGCAACGGCGTGGGCCGGGCTGCCGGGCGTGGATGCGGCGCTTGGCACAACCAGCAGCGATGTTCGGGCCCTGGCTTTCGGCAGCGATGGCAAACTCTACCTGGGCGGGCGCTTTGTCGGAGGAGCCATCACCACCCATGTCGCAGCGTTTGACCCGGCGGGTTCGGCTTGGTCGTCGTTGGACGGTGGGGTGAGCGGCGGTGGAACCACGCGGGTCTATGCGCTGGCGCGGGGTCCAGATGGCAGGCTCTATGCCGGGGGGAGTTTCACCACCCCCGGTCACTACGTAGCGGTGTGGAATCCCCGTACCTCGGCCTGGTCGCCCCTGGGCAGCGATGACCTGGATGGGATAGTCGAGGCGCTCCAGTTCATGCCCGATGGTCGTCTGGTGGCAGCAGGCGCGTTCACGGGCCGCATCGCCGTGTGGAACGGTGTGGTCTGGCTGCCCCTCGGAACCCTCGATGCCACCGTGGGAAAGGAGGGGTTGTGTCTGGCGGTACGAAGCGACGGACTGCTCTATGCCGGAGGAACCTTCGACACGGCAGACGGACTGACTCTGCCGGACCACATGGCGCAGTGGAATGGCTACGCCTGGTTTCCCCTCGATGTCACCCTCCCATCCAGCAGCGCGGCCCACGTGACAGCGCTGCTGACCGGCAGCGATGGCGCAGTCTATGTCGGCTACAACCAGGGCGGCAGCGGCACCTGCGCCGGCATCACCGAGGTGATCAACGCGGGTTCGGCAGCCGCCTACCCCGCCTTCACCATCACCGGGCCGGGGCGGCTCCACGAGGTGGTCAACTGGACCACCGGTGAGGCGCTGTTCTTTGACCTGGTGCTGCTCGAAGGCGAAACCCTCACGATTGACCTGGCTCCGGGCGGGAAGTCCGCCGTCAGCAGCTTCCGTGGGAACGTCGTCAACGCGCTGCTGCCCGGCAGCCAGTTCACCGCGTGGCGTCTCACGCCGGGGGTCAATCAACTCGCGGTCTATATGACCGGAACGTCGGTATGCTCCGGAGCGGCAGTGCAGTGGTCCGAACGGTTCTGGAGCCTGGACGGTGTGTGATATCCGCGAGGAGTGTGGCATAAGGCATAAGGCAGCGAAGAAGGTTTGATGAGCCGCGGGAAAGAAAGGAAAGAAGGGGCAGGGAAAAAATGACCACAAACTATTCGATATGGCTTTCCTCACCGACCGGCGAGCGGGTTGCCGTTCTGGACCGCTTCGTCCGGTTGGAATATCGGCGGCGGGTAAATGATCCGGGCTTCGGGGTTGGACTGTTTGGCAGAGTATCCTACCCTTTCACGCTCACGCTGGCGCTGCCAAGCCTGCCCCCATCCCTGGTTCGTCTGTTCCAGCGCGACTACCGGCTGGAGGTGTGGCGGTCGGTTGATGGGGGATTGCTCGAACTGGACACCGAGACGGTGTGGTTCATTTCACAGGTGGTGCGGCGCGTGATGAGCAAGGGCGAACGGGTGCTCATCGTCTATGCCGAACCCGCCATCTCCCTGCTCAGCCGGCGCGTCGTGGCCTTCGCTGCGGGGAGCGTCCAGGCACAAAAGAGCGGCCCGGCTGACAACCTCATGCGGGCCATCGTTCGGGAGAACTTCGGGAGCGAGTCAGGAGCCGGACGAGATGTGAGCGCCTGGCTCACCGTGCCCCCCGCCGGGGAAGACCGCAGCGCAGGAGCCACCCTATCGAAAGCCTTTGCCTGGCGGAACGTGCTGACGGTGTTGCAAGAGCTTGCCGAGGCCAGCGCCGAGGCAGGTGGGCCAATCTTCTTCGATGTGGTAGCTCCCACCCCCGCCACGCTCCGGTTTGAGACCTATGCCCAGGTGCGCGGCACCGACCACAGCCGCAGCAACAGCCGCGGGATGGAGCCGGTGGTGCTGAGCGTCGAAATGGGCACCCTGACCGATGTGGTGCGGTCGGTGGAGTGGCGCGAAGAAGTCACGGCAGTCTATGTCGCCGGGCAGGGGGCCCGAGCAGCACGGGAGGTGGTGGAAGTGACCGACACCGCACGGGCCGCGCTGGTGCCGTTTGGCCGGCGCGAGACACTGCACGACGCCCGGCAGGTGGCGGTAACGACGGGCTTGACCGACGAAGGCCACGCCCGATTGCAGGCGGGCCAACCCGCCGACACTTTTTCGGCGCGGGTTGTCAGCCGCCCCGCAGCGCTCTATGGCGTCCACTGGCGCTTTGGCGACCGCGTGACCGCAGAATTTGGCGGAGAAGTGATGACCTGCCGCGTAGAGCAGGTGCAGGTGTCGGTGACACGGGATGGCGAGAAGGTCACCGCAGACCTCGTCCTGGAGCGGTCGGGCACGGGGGCAACCCGGCTGTCCCGCGGTGCGGAAGCCTCGGAGACAGAGCACGTTTTCCAGCAGGTGCAGCAGACCGGCGTGCCCGCGGGAGAATTCGTCCTCATCCCCGCTAGCGGGCAACTCGTCGTGTATGGCCGCTACACCGTCGCAGGTACGCTGCATGTGGCAGCAGGCGGGGAGCTGCGGGTCCTTCCCTGATGCTCCCCAATCCCGTCGCCCCGCCCAACTGCGTGATGATTAGAACGATAGCACCGAAATCCCCGGCGCGACAAACTCGATCACACGGGTCGCGCTGACTACCTCGCTGCCGGGTATCAGGCTATCCGGCGAAATGGAACGCCGTTTCATACACTTCTGGCAAACCCAGAGCTTGCCCCCACCCTCAAGAAACAGGTCCATGAGATCTTTCAGCCTCTCGAACGGTGGGGCATGAATGGCATCGCTATATCCCTTCTGAGCAAGGTACACCCCTTCGATAGTGAGCGACACAACGGTCTCATGTTCTGCGGCAATCGCCGCGGTTGCCAGCGTAAACGCAGCCGACGGTCGGTCCGGAATGTCTATACCATGCGAGACATTCAGGAGAATCCTGGACATCGCTACTTTTCCCCCTTATCCTTCACTTCCTTACCTTCACCTGGTACCAGACGATACCGCCCTCAGTATAACATACCTCCCGATTGCCCATCAATGCGCCCGCTCCTCCCGTATCCGCTGCAACTCCTCAAACAACTCCCGCTCGCGCAGTGACAGATTGGTGGGCAAACGAGCCACCACCGTAGCATGCAAATCTCCGCGCCGGTCGCCCCGCTCCATCAAAGGCATCCCCTGCCCATTCAAACGAAACACCCGCCCATTCTGCGTCTCAGGCGGAATCTTCAGCGTCAGCGTCTTCCCATCAATCGTCGGAATACGGACCTCCCCCCCAAGCAACAGCACATACACATCCGTCTCAACCCGCACCCGCAAATCATTCCCCTCACGCTCAAAATGAGCATGTGGCAGCACCCGCACCACCAGATACAGATCGCCGCTCCTCCCACCCCCCATCCCTGGCCCGCCCCGGCCAGCAATGCGGATACGGCGATTCGTATCCACACCGGGCGGTATCTTCACCGTAATGACCTGTGGCGTCCCATCCGCCCCGCTCAACTGCACCCGGCGCTGCGTCCCCAGGAAAGCCTCCTCCAGCGTCACATCCACCGGCTGCTCAATATCCTGTCCGTCCATCCGCAACCCGAAGCCGCCTGCCCCAGAAGGACCAGGACTATACGAACGCGTCCCGCCCCGTCCCATAGACCCGAACAACGCCTCAAAGAAATCGCTGAACCCCCCTGGACTACCCGCACCACCAAAACCACCGAAGCCGCCAGAACCACCCCAATCGAACCCACCTGCCTCGCCGGTCTGCTGATACTGCTGCCAGTCCTGCCCGAACCGGTCATACTTCTCGCGCTTCTCCTTGTCAGACAACACCTGATATGCCTCGTTAATATCCTTAAACCGAGCCTCCGCCTCAGTATCACCCGGATTTATATCCGGGTGATACTGGCGGGCCAGCTTCCGATACGCCTGCTTAATCTCCTGCTCGTTTGCCCCGCGCTCAACCCCAAGAATCTGATAATAGTCCTTATATTTCATAAACACCGCTCCTCACATCAGTCACACCAAATACGGGTGATAACGTTCCCCCTGAACACCGTCTTGAGGCTTGTTACGCATCCACGCATCCACGCATCCACGCATCACGCATCACGCATCACCAACATCACAGCACCTTGAGCGGCGTCAGCAAGCCCGGCCTGGCCTCGTTCGCCCGGCCAACAGCCTCTGGTGAACCAAGCACCACGACCACGCCCTCATCCCTCAGATGGTCCAGCACTTCGGCAAAAGCCCGGAAATCGGTCGCCGTCGTTGCAAGCAGTTCCTCTCGTCGGTGCTGGCGCATCTCATCCGTTTCACCCACCAGATAGCGCACCATCGAAGTATACCCCTTCGCATCCGGAAGCTGATACGCATCCATCTTGCCAATGCCGCCAATGATATTGTTCGCAACCTCCGCATCATCCGGAGGCGACTGGCGCAAAAACTCGCCAGCGCGGTCATACACATCGAGCGACGCCAGCAAGTTCGGGTCGCGATACGAAACAAAGCTCAACACCCCCGAACGCGGGTCGAACAGGCACGAACTCGTATACGCCCCACCCTGCACCCGTATCTGATCCCAGAGCCAGGACATGCGGAGATAGCCAGTCATAGCCTCAAGCGAACCGTGCAGCGTATAGCCTGCCCGAAACAGATTCATCGCTTTCCCAACATAATTGACCTGGGAAGGAATGGTCAGCCCCTCAGCCCCCCGGCCATACGATGGCGACCACGGCGGTGCAGCCACCGGCGCAACCGGGAGCGCTGCCAACAACGCCTCGAACCGCGGCATCACCCGGTGCCAGAGCGTTTCATCCAGAGTCACATTCCAGAGCATCGCCCGCCGATTCACCAGAATTGTCCGGATGCGCTCCAGCTTCGCCAGAACGCCCGGCCAGTCACGCTTCACCTCCTGCGCAAGCTGGCGCAAGAAAAAGAGATAGCTGACCCCCTCAGTCTGTTCACTCACCCAATCGGCCTCATTGAAGAACGAGCGCAGACGCGTATTGACCACCCCGCTCCCATAGGGAATCAAGCGCGATTCCTCGCGGGCCTTGGCCTCAAGAACCATGGCCTCAAACCGCTCCCGATTATCGAGCCGCACCGTCAGCAGCATCGCCCGCACAATATCCAGCAAATCGTCCACCTGGTGCATCATTGCCTTCGCCCGCACAAAAAGCCAGGCCGTACAGGTCCCATCGCAGGTCATCGTGCTCATCGGGCGAGACGAAATCCCCCCGGTCTTGCGGCTGATACGGCGGGCAAACTCGGAATAATCCTCGCGGTCCGTACCCATCTCGCGCAAAGCCCGCCCGAACAGTCGCGTATAGGGCAACAAATCCTGGGGCAACCCCCAGAGATTAAACCCCATGTCTAGATAGAGAATACCATTCGTATGGAGATCGTGCGTGAGTATGGTCGTCTCCTGCTGCTCAGACAGCACCAGCGGAATTGTCTTATTCTGCCGGTCCAGGTCTGCCACCCGCAGCCGGGGAATAGTTGCCAGCGCTTCGGGCGAGTCGGGCGTCTCCTGCCACCGCTTCAACTCACGCGTGGTTTCAACCACCGCCTGAACCTCCGCAGGACTCATCGCCGCCCGCACCTGCTCCAGCCGGGCGCGCTCCTCCTCAGCCTCGTGCGGCCCCAGCTCCGGGTCTGGCTGAAGCAGCAGCGTCACGCGGTGCGGATTATCGAGCAAATCGTGCTCAATCAGCGCCTCAAAATAGCGCTCCCCCGCCTCCAGACGCGCCTTAATCGCCCGCATCGGCGCTTCCCACGCCAGGAGCGCCAGCGGGTCACCATCGTACAACCAGGTATCGAGCGCCCGAAGCATCACCGCCAACCCACGGGGATACGCCCCGGTATTATTTTCCCGAAGGGCAAACTCCACCGTATTGAGCGCCGCCTCAATCGTCTCCGCCTCAATCCCCGCCTGGACCATCTCCCGCAGCGTCTGCATAATAAGCGTCTCCACCGCCTCCGCATCCGTGCTGGCAATATTCCTCAGCCCGATGGAGAAAAAAGCCTGACGCATCCCAAGGGTCATCCCATCCCCGGCCAGGTCCTCGCCCAACCCCGACTCAATCAATGCCCGCCGCAGCGGAGAAGCAATCGTCCCGATGAGCATATGTTCGAGGATATGGAACGACAGGTCAACGAACGGGTCGCCGGTCTCGCGCAGCAGCCATGTCACCGTCAGCCGGTTCTGCTTCTCGCGGGGACTATCCGAGTCAACCGGATAAAACCGCACGATGCTATCCGGGCGCTCAAAGCGCGGCTGCACCCCTACCGACGAATCCACCTCAATCGGCTCGAAATCTTTCAGATACCCATGGAGCAGGTGCAACCGCTCGGTCGGGTCATCGTTGCCATAGAAGAAAATCCGCGCATTCGACGGGTGGTAGTGCGTCTGGTGGAACGTCCGGAACTGCTCATAGGTCAGGTCTGGAATATGGCGGGGTGCCCCCCGACGAAACGCCATAGGTCACATCGGGGAAGATAGCCTGCCGCCCATACTCGCTCAAAACCCGCTCCGGCGAACTATATGCCCCCTTCATCTCATTGAACACCACCCCCTTGAAGATGAGCGGATCATCCGCGTGCTCCAGTTCATAGTGCCAACCCTCCTGCTGAAAGATGGACGGAGTGATACGTGGGTAGAAAACTGCATCGAGATAGACCTCTATCAAATGGTAGAAATCCTTCAAATTCTGGCTGGCAACCGGATAGCACGTCTTATCTGGATAGGTAAAGGCATTGAGAAATGTTTTGAGGGAGCCTTTCAACAATTCGACAAACGGCTCTTTGACTGGATATTTCCGCGACCCGCACAGGACCGCATGTTCCACAATGTGGGCCACCCCCGTCGAGTCCCGCGGTGGCGTCCGAAAGGTGATACCAAAGACCTTGTTGTCCTCATCGTTCTCAAGCGACAACACCTCGGCTCCGGTCCGCAGGTGCCGAAAAAGCCGCGCACGGCTGGTTAGTTCCGCAAGATACTCGTCCCGAACACAGGTGAAACCATACGAATCGGTCATAGGAAAATCCTCTCTGAGCGGCGACCCTGATACCAGTCCCAGATGATCTGGGATGATCTGGGAACTCATCATGAACTTGCTTCAGGTCGCTCGCTCCAACGCGAAAGCTGCTTGATCCCTGTCTATCGTATTGTACCACCACCAGCATTGCGCATATGCCCCAGGTGTGCTACTCTACCCCCCTGGTACGTTCCTATCAGGAACGCGTGATGAGCGCCTGCCCAGGCCTTCGAGGGCACTTCTTTCACCGCGGTATCCGCTCCGCCACCACCCGAACCCGATAGGACCGCAAGAGACGAACAACACACCGAACAAAACGAGAGGATACTCATTGTATGGTCCATGAAGAAGAAAAAAAGCGTCAGGGAACCGGTATTGCCCCCTATGGTGGCACGCTGGTGGATCTGCTGGTCAAAGACGAAGAGCGGCAGGCATTGATAGAGCAAACCAGGAAGCTCCCCTCGATACAACTTTCGTCCCGCGCCCTGTGCGACTTTGAACTGCTGGCGGTCGGAGCCTTCTCGCCCCTGGACCGCTTCATGGGACAGGCGGACTACGAGCGGGTCTTGCACGAGATGCGCTTGAACAACGGGACCCTGTTTCCCCTCCCCATCACCCTCACCGTAGACGAAACCGCGCTGGTCCACATCAAAGACAAAGACGGCCTGGTGCTGCGAGATGCCAGGAACAACCTGATGGGCGTGATGCAAGTCGAAGAGGTTTTCAAGTGGGACCCCACCGAAGAAGCCCGCCAGTCATTGGGCACCACCGACGAGCGCCACCCCCTCGTATCAGAGATGATCACCTGGGGCAGCGTGTGCATCTCCGGGCCGCTCCAGGTGATCAACCTGCCGCGGTACTTCGACTTTGTCGAACTGCGGCGCACCCCCGCGCAGGTCCGCGCCATCCTCGAACAAATGGGCAACCACCAGGTCGTCGCATTTCAGACCCGCAACCCCCTGCACCGCATCCACGAAGAGCTGACCAAACGCGCCGCCGACGAAGTGCAGGGAAGCCTGCTCATCCACCCGGTCGTCGGGATGACCAAACCCGGCGACGTGGACCATTTCACGCGGGTGCGCATCTACCGGGCACTGGTCGAAAACTACTACGACCACCACCGAACGCTCCTTAGCCTGCTCCCGCTGGCAATGCGGATGGCCGGCCCGCGTGAAGCACTGCTCCACGCCATCATCCGGCGCAACTACGGAGCCACCCACTTCATCGTCGGGCGCGACCACGCCGGACCCGGCAAAGACAGCACCGGCAAGCCATTCTACGGACCATACGAGGCGCAGGAACTCCTGAAGCACCACCAGGACGAAATAGGCGTCCAGATGGTCCCCTTCAAAGAACTGCTCTACCTTGAAGAAGAGGGGCGCTATGTTGAAGCCCACGAAGCTCCCCCCGGCGCAAAGATAGCCACCATCTCTGGAACGCAGGTGCGCGAAGACTACCTGGCAAAGGGCCGGCTGCTCCCCGAATGGTTTACCCGCAAAGAAACCGCAGAAATCCTGTCTGAGATGTACCCCCCCCGGCACCAGCAGGGATTCTGCGTCTGGTTCACCGGATTGAGCGGAGCCGGCAAATCAACCATTGCAGAAATACTGACCGTCCTGCTGCTTGAGCATGGCCGCCAGGTAACCCTGCTGGATGGCGACGTGGTGCGGACGCACCTCTCGAAGGGACTGGGCTTCAGCCGCGAGGACCGCGATACCAACATCCTGCGTATTGGCTTCGTGAGCAGCGAAGTGGTGCGCCACGATGGAGTTGCCATCTGCGCGGCGGTCAGCCCCTACCGGGCCACGCGGAACGAAGTTCGGAAGATGGTCGGAGACGACCGCTTCATCGAAGTCTTTGTGAACACCCCCATCGAAGTCTGCGAACAGCGTGATATCAAGGGGCTGTATGCGAAGGCGCGGCGCGGCGAAATCACCAACTTCACCGGCATTGACGACCCCTACGAACCACCGGTTGACTGCGAACTGTCGCTGGAGACGGTCAATACGCTGCCCGATGAGAATGCACGGGCGATTATTGGATACCTGGAGGAGCACGGGTTTCTCCGCCCTTCCCAGACGCACTATTGACTTGACAATGGACCGGGACTGGACGGACCAGACCACCACGGACGGAGGGGCACAGCGCTGTGCGCCCCTCCCGGTCCCAATCTTTTTCCAATCCATCCTCCACTCGATAGGCATACCTTCTCCATATTTTCTCCACATCCGTGCCGTACACTGTGGCAGGAACGTTGAAATGACGTTCTCGTAACCAGAAACCCGCAGAAGAGACTGAATAGAGAGAGATGGTACAGATAGAATGAGCAAGGAGCTATCACCTATGAAGACAACTACGGACACGGACACGAACATGGTAAACCTGGACCCAAACCTGGACCCAAACCTGGACCCGAAGACACCCGTTCAGAAACCAGCACACCGTCTAAGCGGCGCAATCAAAACCAACCTGCTGCTGGATATCGGCTTGCTGCTGGCCTTTCTCCTGGTATATGAAGCCCACGCGACCGGCACGACTATCCACGAGTGGGTCGGGGTCACGATGGGCGTCGCCCTGATTGCCCACCTGCTCTTGCACTGGAAGTGGATTATCGCCTTTGGGAGGCGTTTCCTCCAGCAAATCGGGGGGGAGATTCGCCTCAACTATCTCGTAGGTGTGGCGTTGTTTGTTTCGTTTACCGCGGTTCTTTTCAGTGGGCTGATGATGTCACGCAGTGTGCTGCCGCTCTTTGGCATCACCGCCAGCCGGGACATGTTCTGGCACTGGCTCCACAGCTTTGCAGCCGACGTATCCCTTGGCCTGGTCGCCCTGCACCTCGCGCTGCACTGGACCTGGGTGGTCAACACCGTCAAGCAGTGGGTGTCGATCCCCCGCAAGTGGAAGAGCAGTCGCAAAGCAGCCACACCCGCCAGCGAGGCACCCACGCCTCATCTCGGAGAGCCGGTATCTGCCGAATAACCGTTGCAGAACGTTACTGAACTGACGGAGCATCATCAACCGTCACGCACCCTCGTTACGGAAGTGAGTGATAGAATAGAACAGGAGATCATGACTATGACGATGGTAATACGGACCATTATTCGCACCCTCATCATCCTGCTGGTAGCTGGCCTGGTCGTCGGAGGAATCGCCCTCTTCGCCCAAACTTCACTCGCGCAGTCGCTCGCCTCGCACCAGGAAGGGCACGGACCACCACCGGTGGGTATGGGACTGGGCACAGGCACCGGTGAGGACGGGACAATCAGCCACGAAGGCCGCGAGTTCTTTCCAGGCGGCGAATGGAGCGGCGAAGGTTCCGGGCGGAGGTTTGGCGACCGGCACCCACCGCATGAGAGAACCGGCGAAATCGGTGAAATCGGCGCAACGGGCGAAACCGGCGAAAGAGGAGGATTAACGGGGACCGAAGATGGAGCAGATGCATTCCCCGGAACCTTCGCAGGGGAACCCCAGATGCGAACCAGGGGAGATGAAGGATTTTCCCTCGCCCGGGCCCTGCCTGGTCTGGCAAAGAACCTTGGCATCATCGCGCTGGTCATTCTCATCGTCTTCGCCATACGGAAAGGGTTTGGTCTGCTGACCGGTCGGCGCAAGGCACAACCAGCACCCGGTGTGGGATAATCGCAACGAGCAAGGGGAACCTTCGGACAGGTCTGCGGACTCAGGTCTTCCACAGGCCGGGCCGGGGGTTCTCCGAACCTTCACCCGAACACGGAACGAAGAACGAAAGGGGAAACTAACCAGATGAAGAAACCAGCAACGACACCGCAACGCCCACGCTGGAAACGATGGATTGTGGCCGGTGGGGTCATCCTCGTCATCGCCCTCATCGTGGCCGCAGCCATCCAGTTCTTTCGCCGCAGCGACACCGCACAGGAAGAACTGGCAACAGTCGCCGTCAACCGCGGCAGTCTTGCCCTCAGTGTATCCGGGAGCGGAACCGTTGCCGCCGAACACACCCTTGACCTCCCCTTTCAGACCGGTGGGCGGGTCGAAGTGGTGCTGGTCGAAGAGGGCGACACCGTGCAGGCCGGACGACCATTGGCCCGCCTGGAAACGCGGGAACTGGAACTGACCGTTGCCGATGCCGAAGCCAGCCTGGTCAGTGCCCAGGCCGCCATGGAGCAAACCCAGGGAGGCAACGCTACCCCGCAGGACCTTGCTTCGTCCCAGGCTAGCGTAGACCAGGCCCGCGCCCAGCTTGCCCAGAAACTCAACGGAACCGCGACCGAGAGCGACCTCGCGGATGCCGCCGCATCGCTGCGTTCGGCTCAGGCCAGCCTGGAACAGCACCTCACCAGCACCCAGAACGATATCGCCGTGGCTCAATCGCGGCTGCGCTCGGCCCAGGCCAAACTGGACGACCTGCTGGCCGGGCCAAAACCCGAAGACCTCTCGTCGGCGCAGCGCACCTATGACCAGGCGCTGACCCAGTACCACAGCGCGGTGACGAGCCTTCAGGAAACCGGCAACCGCCTGAGCCAGGAAAAAACCCAGGCCCACCAGAAGATGGAACAGGCTGCCCTGAACCTCCAGACGGTGCAATCGGAATATTCAACGGCCTACTGGCGCTACCAGGAAGTGAGCGACAAAGGGTCGGTGCCTTCGACAACCGAGTTGGCCGCCGGGCAACAACCATCCTCCCTGACGGACTACGGCGAACTGGAAGAAGCCGAGGCATTCCGCCAGGCCGAAATTCGTCTGCGCGATGCAGAAAAATCGCTCGAAACCGCACAGCTGACCTATGAACAGGCGCACCAGGCCGAGATCACCGGGGTGCAGCAGGCGGAGCAAAGCGTTGCCAGCGCCGAAGCCACCCTGCGCGATGCCGAGGTCCAGTTGAGCGTGGCCCAGCAGGGCGCAACCACTCTGGAGATAACCCAGGCCCGCGAAGAAGTTGAGCAGGCACGGATTGACCTGGAGCGGCTCCAGGGGAACGAAACCAGCGCCACCACCGTGCAGCGGCAGGCCGCCGTTGACCAGGCTGCTTCGCATTTCTACCAGCTTCAGGAAGGAGCCAGCAGCGCCGAGATTGAGGCAGCCCAGGCCAGTCTGGACCAGGCAATGGCGCAGTATGAGAAGCTCACCGCTCCCTCAACCGAAACCGACCTGCGCATCCAGCAAGCGAACGTCCTGAAAGCCGAAAACGCTCTGGAGCGGGCGCGAATTGACCTGGAAAACGCCGAACTGGACGCACCGTTCGACGGAATCATCATCGCCATGAACATCGTGCCCGGCAGCATCATTGGCGAATCCACCGCGGCCTTCACGGTGATAGACCGCGACCCGCTGCACGTTGACCTGACCCTGAACGAAAACGACGTGACCCAGGTTGCCGTCGGGCAAGAAGTCCAGTTGACTATCAGCGCCCTGACCGGGTGGGAAGCCGCCGGCACGGTGACCTACGTTGCGCCGGTGGCCGAAACCGATTCGTCCGTTGTGACCTACCGCGTGCGGGTCAGCTTCCCCGACAACGACCCGCGGGTCAAAGTGGGCATGACCGCCGACCTGGAGATCATTGCCAACAAGGTCGAAAATGTGCTGCTGGTGCCGAGCACCGCGCTCATCCCGCAGGGCGAGCAGCAAACGGTCATGCTGGTTGACCCGGTGAGCCAGTCTCCGCGGCCCCAGGTGGTCGAAACCGGCCTCTCAGACGGCACCTACACCGAAATCACATCGGGGTTGGAAGAAGGCAACCAGATCGTTGCCAACCCGACGCTTGAGAGTAGAGGGAGTCAGATGCCAGGACTTCTTCGTATCCCCGGCGGCGGCGGTGGCCCACCACCCGGCGGGGGGCCGCCCGGCGGCGGCAGCGGAGGAGGACGACCATAACATGATGAACATGATAGAAGTTACGAATATTTCGAAAGTCTACCAGATGGGCACGCTCGAAGTGCCCGCCCTGCGGGGCGTTTCCTTCACCATCCGTCAGGGTGAATTTGTGGCGATTATGGGGCCAAGCGGCAGCGGCAAAAGCACCCTGATGAATGTCCTGGGGTGCCTGGATACACCAACGAGCGGCACCTACCTGCTCGACGGCATATCAGTCGGGGAACTGTCCGACGGCAACCTGGCAAGCATCCGGTCGCTCAAGCTCGGCTTTGTCTTTCAGCAATACCATCTGCTGCCGCGCCAGACCGCGCTATTCAACGTTCAGCTTCCGCTGCTCTACCGCGGCGTGGCCGGGCGCATCCGCGAGCAACGCTCCCGCACCGCACTCACGATTGTCGGGATGGCCGACCGGATGAGCCACCTGCCCAATGAACTCAGCGGTGGGCAGCAGCAGCGCGTGGCGATTGCCCGTGCCCTGGTGGGCAGTCCGTCAGTCATCCTGGCCGACGAGCCGACCGGGGCACTGGACACACATACCAGCGAAGAGATTATGGCACTGCTCCAACGCCTCAACCGCGAGCAGGGATTGACGGTGGTCCTCGTCACCCACAACCCGGAGGCCGCCGCCTATGCCGCCCGCATCCTGACCATGCGCGACGGATTGCTCGTGAGCGACGAAACCCCGAACCAGCAACTTCCATCTATCGGGCACCCGGTGCCTATGGTGCAAGATAGGCAAGATGGGCAAGATGGCGCAAGATGGCGCGAGATGGCGCAAGGAGGGACGAACCAATGACGGATATGGTCGTGTCTCATCCGGTCACCCTCGTGGCTCCGGCCCCTCCGGCCAGCGACAGCCACCCCCTGACCCTGGAGCCGCTCAAAGACAAAGAGAGCGGGCGACAGCGCATCCGGTTGTGGGAAATCGGCTCCCTGGCGCTCGCCAGCCTCCTGGGAAACAAAATCCGCACCCTGCTGACCATCCTGGGAGTCATCATCGGGGTGGCGGCCGTGGTGGCACTACTGGCTATCGGGCAGGGAGTGCGCATCTGGGTCACCAGCAGCTTTGCCGAATCCGGAACCAACACCCTGACGGTGATGCGCGGTGATACCTCCATGAGCGATGTTGAGGCCATCGAGGCGCTCCAACTCCCCATCGAGGTGATATCGCCGCAATATGGCGAAACCGCAACGATTGTGGCCCCCGCCGCAGACGAGAGCGCCACGGTGATGGGGGTCACTCCGTCCTTTGTCAAAGCCCAGGGGTTAGAACTCCAACAGGGCAGCTTCTTCACCGAAGAACACAACGACACGGTGGCGCTGGTCATCGTGCTCGGAAACAGCCTGGCGCAGGAATTGTTTGGCGAGCAGGCCCTCGGTCGGACCGTGCGCATCTCCGGGCAGGCATTTCAGGTGATTGGCGTGCTGAAGGAAAAGGGAGGGAACTCCTTTGGCTCGGTGGATGACCAGGCCCTCGTTCCCATCAGCGTGGCGCACCGGCGGCTGTTTGGCGGGCGCACCGCCGACGGCAACGGCTACCTCGTGTCGAGTATCCAGATTGTGGTGAAAGACCGCGACGACCTGGAGATGGTCAAATCTCAGGTCGAGCGATTGCTCCGGGTGCGGCACTACCTGGCGCAGGACGGCAGCGAAGACACCTTCCGGGTCCTCAACCAAGCCGCAATGATTGAACAACTGACGGGCATCCTGGATGCGCTGACCATCTTCCTGGCATCGGTGGCCGGTCTCTCGCTGCTGGTGGGCGGCCTGGGGATTATGAACATCATGCTGGTGTCAGTCACAGAGCGCACGCGAGAAATCGGCCTGCGCAAGGCCATCGGCGCCCACCGGTCCGACGTCCTGCTCCAATTCCTGGTCGAGGCGCTCTTGATGAGCCTGTTTGGGGGGTTGCTTGGCCTCTCGTTGGGCTATGGGATTGCCCTGCTCGTCACTGTGCTTTCCCCCATCACCGCGCCGGTGTCGCTCTGGTCTGCGGCGCTGGCCGTCGGGTTTGCGGCCACTGTCGGCATCTTTTTCGGCATCTACCCGGCCCAGCGAGCCGCCCGGCTCGACCCGATTGAGGCCCTGCGCTACCAGTGACGCGCCGCAACAACCCAGGCAACGCCACATTTGGCCGCATTCAGAAGAAACGCAAACTTCTGGTATACTTTCGTGGGAAGCCGTTCCGGTTTCCCACTTGCCTGGCTGGATAGTGAAGTGGTTGCCAGGAAAAGGAAAGGTAAAGGAAAGAAGGAGTGGTTTCATGACCTTATCAATCATTGCCGTGGTTGCGGTCTGGGTCATCCTCTGGGTGATGCTCGTAGGAGCCTTCAAAGCCGGAGAGTATATCGAGAAATATGTTGCGAAGCAGGGGACCGACTGGGTGGACTTCTTACCCAGAGAACAGCGCAAAAAACGCATGCGCGAACGGGCAGCGCGAGAGCGGGCCAAACAAGCCTCCTGAGCGTGGCACTCCGCTCCGGAGCGACAAAACGGCACGTCCGCTGAGGAGTAGGGGAGGAAGGAAAGGGGGTGAGAGGGGTTGAAGGTCCAGACGAACGTCAAAGCCGGCTGGCAGGCAGTCAACGGATTCCGAAAGCATGGTGAATCCTTGCCCGGACCTGTGGTATACTCCTATCAATAATCAGTCCGGTGACCTGGGAGCCGGGGAAAGGGGGTGAACGGGCGTGAAGGTGCGGACGAATGTCAAAGCCGGTGGAAGGCGATACTAGGAGGAAGACAGAAACAGCCTCCGGAAACGGACCGTGCGGTCCGCTTTCTGGCGGGCTGCAAAGAAAAGAAGCGATAGGTTCGAAAAGGGGGGCCATCGTGCGCCCCTCTATGAATGTGTGACGAGTTGGTGGAGCGAACGGGAAATCCTATGCTGAATTGAGTTGATACCGAAGCAACCCCATGCCACGGTTCGGAAGCACTCCCAGGGTTGAAACGCTCCTCTGGCCTGCCTCAAGAGCAGCCGAGGCTATCGAAATCGTCGCCCGCAAGAGCGGCTTTCTGTCCCGTCCCGTCGAAATCCCCCCTCCTCCCACGCACCTGGCCCGGTCCGAGGCTGGCGTCTTTGAACCGTGGCTCGAAACCACTGCCATCCGGCTTGGGCTGGAGGTCGAGCCGGTCGTTTCGACCTATGCCGATATGGACCAACTGGTGCGGAGCGCCGGCCCGGCCCTGCTGCGTATGCCGGGCACCACCGAGACTGGCGAACCCCACTTCCTCGTCCTGCTCAAAGGCAGCCGCCGGCACCTGACCGTCATCACCCCCAGCCTGTCCTCCCGTCGGATTCGGCTCTCGCTGGTAACCAGAACGCTCGGTCGCCATATCGAAGCCCCGTTTCTGGAAATCATCGCACGGGTTCTGAAAGACGCCGGGATACCCGAACACCGCCACGCTCGCACCCGCGCCGTGCTCCTTCGGCAGTGGTTTGGCACCACGCCCATCGAAGGGTGCTGGCTTATCCGCCTCCCGCCGGGCACCCACATGGCCGGGCAGATTCGCCACGCCCGTATCCCCACCTTTGCCTTCCTCTTCACCGTAGCCTATGTGGTGCAACAGCTTCTGGATGTGGTCGCGTGGTGGGTCATCGGGCGAAGCGCCTTACAGGGCTATTTCGAATGGGCCTGGCTCTGGGCCTGGCTGCTCATTCTGGCAACCAGGATACCCTTTCAACTGCTCGGTACCTGGTCGCAAAATGCGTTCGCCACCATGGCCGGGGCGTTGTTCAAGATGCGGCTGATGTATGGTACGCTCCAGCTTGAGCCTGAAGAGACCCGCCACCAGGGAGCCGGGCAATTCCTGGGGCGGGTGATGGAATCCGAGGCGGTGGAGATGCTCACCCTGGATGGTGGGTTTCGGGCGGTCATTGGCCTGATCGGGCTGGTCACGGCTACGGTGGTGCTGGCCCTGGGGGCCGGGGGAGCGGTCCACGCCCTGCTGTTCGTCGGGTGGGTGATCCTCACCGTCGTGCTCGGCTGGCAATACTACCGAAACAGCCGCGATTGGGTGGCCTCCTACCGCGAAATGACCAACGACCTGGTTGAACGCATGGTCGGGCACCGCACGCGGTTGGCGCAGGAGGACCGGGCGCACTGGCACGACGAAGAAGACCGCATTCTGTCGCACTACCTGAAGCTCTCCACCCGGCTGGACCGGGTTGGTCTCACCATCCGTGCCGCTATCGTACGGGGCTGGTTTATCGTCGGGCTTGCCGGCTTTGTCTCTAGCTTCGCCTTCATGCCGGCCTCGCCAGAAAAACTTGCCATCAGCCTGGGAGGCATCATCCTCGCGTATCAGGCGCTCGAAAGCCTGGTAGGCGGGGTGCAAAGTGTGGTCAACCTGCTGATTGCCTGGCAGCAGATTGCGCCCCTCTACCACGCTGCTGCTCGCCCCAGAGACCAGCGGAGCGTGGATGGCTCGCTGCTCTCCAGCCTGAACCAGCACGAACCCGACCGCGGCCAACCGCTCCTGATAGCGCGTGACCTCGTGTTTCGCTACCAGAACCGCGCTCAGCCCGTGCTGCACGGGTGCAGCCTCCAGATACAGCAGGGAGACCGGATATTGCTGGAAGGACCCTCCGGGGGAGGCAAATCAACCCTTGCCGCAATCCTGACGGGCCTTCGGCTCCCAGAATCCGGGCTGCTGCTGCTGCGCGGGTTCGACCGGCAGACGCTCGGCAGCGCCGAATGGCGGCGGCGCGTGGTAGCTGCCCCGCAGTTTCACGAAAACCACGTGCTCACCGAAACCTTTGCTTTTAATCTGCTCATGGGGCGGCAGTGGCCGCCCTCGCCCGAAGACCTCGCCGAGGCCGAGGCCGTGTGCCGCGAACTTGGCCTGGGGGAACTGCTGGACCGAATGCCCGCCGGGCTGTTCCAGATGGTGGGGGAAAGTGGCTGGCAGCTCTCGCACGGGGAACGCAGCCGGCTCTACATCGCCCGGGCGCTCCTCCAGAAGGCCGATTTCATGGTGCTGGACGAGAGCTTTGCCGCGCTCGACCCGGAAAACCTGCAACGGGCGCTCCAGTGTGTCCTGAACCGCGCCCCGACCCTGCTGGTCATTGCTCACCCGTAATGGGGACGTGGGGTGACGGATGTGAGGCGACAGACGTATTGATCAATCCGGGGTTTTGTGATATAACTATCGTTGGATGAGGGGGTTTTCAAAATCCCCTCATCCAACACCGCGGCAGGCCAGAACTATGGCGTCTATCGCTCTGCAACATCACTGGTTTCGCCCCATTCTCGCAAGACAGTCGTCTCGTTCATCCTGTGTTCTCCCGGAAGATTATACGCAGCGTATAGACAATGAACGATGGAGTGTTTTCATGAAAGTCAAAACCAGAATCAAGGCCGGACTCTACCTGGGTCTGGTCATCTCTGCTGGCACCGGAAGCAGCCCGAACGAAGCCCCGGCTGCTCCCAAAGGCGCATAGGGGTTCCTTTCTGGACTGAGGGGGCAAAGGTCCGGGCCACCGCGGGTTCGCCCGGACCTCTGCCCGATGCTGGCATGGGATGAAGTGAGATGAAGTGAGGCGAGGGGAGTATCCGGATCTGGAGACATCAGGTCCGTTCCTATTCCTATGGGCACTGTAAGCATAAACACTTTTCTCGATATTATCACCGCCTCCGTGTGGCTACTCTTTGGTATCATCGGGGCGCTCTCGCTGTCCAACAGCATCAAGAAACACGGCATCAGACAGACCCTCATCAACATCGTGTCGTTTCGGGTGCTTGGGTTTCTGCTCATCCCCATGGGTCTCACCTTCCTGAGCGCCAGCCTGGTTTTCATCGCCCCCCAGGAGACCGCGGTCGTGGTGTCTGCCCTGGCACCCAAAGGCTACCGCGAATATCCCCTGCGTTCTGGCCTGCGCTTTGTTGTCCCACTGGCCGAACGAGCCATGATCTACCCCATCTACTGGCAGACCTATACCATGTCGAGCAACCCCATCGAAGGCGAAGTGGTCGGGAGCGATGCTATCCATGCCCGAACCAAAGATGGGCAGGTGGTGATTATTGATTGCTCCATTATCTTCCGAGTGGACTCCGAACAGGTCGTTCGTGTCCACATCAACTGGCAAAGCCGATACCGCGAGGACCTGGTGCGGGCCAGGACGCGTGGCCTGGTGCGCTCCCTGGTTGCCAAATACACCGTGAACGAGGTGAATAGTATCCAGCGGACGAACCTGGAACGCGAATTGAACACCGAACTGGGGGAAATTCTCGAAGAAGAAGGGTTCAATATGAACGCCTTTGTGCTCCGCAACATTGATTTCTCGCCGGAATATCGAGCGTCGGTCGAGCAAAAGCAGGTGGCAGAGCAGGGACAGGAAGAGCGCAAATACGAAGCCGAACAAATTCGCCTCCTGGCCCAGGGTGAGGCCGGCCGCATCCAGACACTCGCCGAGGCGCGGGCGACCGCCATCGTCATTGAGGCCCAGGCCCGCGCCGATGCCCGTTTGATAGAAGCAGATGCCGAATCGCAGGCACTGCAACTCATCAACATTGCCCTGTCGCAAAACTCCGAACTGCTCACCTACCAGTACATCAACAAGCTGTCTCCAAACATCCGGGCCATGCTGGTGCCCAACAACGCCCCGGTGGTGCTGCCGCTTTCCGGGAGCCTGCTGGCTGACCCCACCGAGCCGCTCACCGACACACTCAACCCGCTGCCGCTTGCTACCCTCGAAGCCATCCCTGAAACCCCATAGGCAGAAAAAAGGCTTCACCCACACCTGGGGCATGCATGTATGGATAGATGATGGATAGATGATGGATAGATGAACAACCGGCGCTCGGCTGCGGAGCGGGGCCGGGAAACCGGGCCAGCAGGGCAGGGGCAATGGTCGGGTATAATGGAAGCAGGTCCTTTAGTTAGTCAGTTAGTTAGTTTGGATGAACCATGAACCACGCCCTGGGCACCAGGCACGGTTCACACCCTGACGAAGGAGGTATAGCGAGATAGGCAAAATACCCCTGAAAGGGAACAGGAGTACCCAGGATGCGCACAAAGAAAGGAGTGGAATGCAAAGAACATGCTTCCCGGAGGCCCCAAGAGCGCGAGAGCCAAGCCGGTTGGAGCGCCGATGATGGGCGATGAGAGCCGCCCGGTTGCGCTGACCCACGCTGAAAAAGGCCCCCTGGGGCGGGTGGACGCGAGATGGCTTCCTCCATCGTATTCGGACCGGTGAGCGCAACCAGATCGCCGATCCAGGCTACCAGTCCTGAACTGGTCGTCCTCGGTCGTGGCTACGTCGGGACGTAAAGTACGCCTGTGGACTGTGTGTAAGACGTTCGCTTGAGAGCGCAGTGCAGGACGAAGCAGGAATTTCGAACATGGACCAAGCGTACCTTCGGGTACCTTTGAACACCTAGAAAGTAGCAGGTTTGCACCTATGACTATGATGGTCCAATCAGTCATGAAGAAAACCGGCATCAACCGCGTGACGGGCGCTCTGACCGACATCTTCAAGCGGGGGAAGAAAGCCGTTACTGGCGAAGAACTGGCGCAGCAGTTCAAAACCTGGGTCACGAGTAGCTCGCTGGAAGAGAAAGAACCCATCTACCTGAAGTTGCCAGAGGATGCTCGCAGCTTTGCCGCCTGGATAGCAGGGCTTCCGGACAGAGACCTGGCGGCATTTACGGGGAAGGTCGCCGACTTTTGCAAGGACGCCAACTTTGACCTGGCCTGGCTGACGGATGCGAGCCTGGCAAGCGACCCGACCCTCAAGCGAGCGCTCGAAGCCACGGTGTTGCTCTATTGCCTGTCCTACTGGCAGGCCGACCAGACCCAGGACCACATCAAAGCGCTTGGGGTCTTTCAGAAGTGGCGCGAAGCCCCGATGTCCGGGAAATATCAGGACCTCACGCAGAAGATGTTTCCAAAGCTCGTGGAGCAGGGCCTTGTCTCAGAACCCATCTCGGCTCCCCTGCTGTTTTCGGAGGAGGAGCGGCGAAGCTATATCGTTCAGGCCATCCAGAAGGCAGCCGAGCAGGATATGGCAGCAGTGCTTGAGGTGCTCAAAGCCGTTCAGTAGCAGGTTCGCCAATGCCTGGGTGGTGAATTCGGACCGCACCTCCCACCAGGTTGGGAACCGGTGGGCGAACCCGGTGGGAGGGCGGGCTACCTGGGCACCGGAACAGGGCTTCTTATGAGCAGGTTTATCACCATCGCCCTGAAATGGGTGACGATTTTTTCGCTTTCGGTGCTGGCCTTTGTGCCACTGTTCATGGTCATCCGTTCAAACTGGGCGGGATATGCCGACAAATGCCCGCCGAACTGCCTTGGCTCCGACATGATGGGGCGGGATTTGAGCGGCGACGACCTGAGTGGTATGAGCATGATCGATGCCAATTTTCGCGGGGCGGACCTGAGCCATGCGAACCTGTCCGGAACCGACCTGAGCAATGCGACCCTGGTTGACACGGATCTGCAAAATGCGATCCTGACCAATGCCATCCTGATCGGGACGGACCTGCGCCAGTCGCGGATGACGGGCGCGACGATGGATGGAGCCATCTTGATTGGCGCGGACCTGAGCGGGGCCGACCTGACTGGAATAGACCTGACCGGGGTGCGTCTGACGGCAGTCAACCTGGAGCGGGCCAAGCTCGAAGGGGTCAACCTGAGTGGGGTGGACCTGCGCGGGGCCAACCTGCGGCGGGCCCGGCTAGCTTCGGCCAACCTGTCCGGAACCGATTTGAGTGGGGCAACCCTGAGTGGGGCCGACATGGCCGGGGCCCTGATGCGAGGAACCCGCTTGAAAGGAGCCACGTTGAACTCCTACGTGAGCCTGTTCGGGTCTGACCTGACGCAAGCAGACCTGAGTGGGGCCAGCTTGATCGGGGCGGACCTGGCCGCCACGCTGCGGGAAGCCAACCTGGAAGGGGCTACTCTGGTCCGGGCCAACCTGGCCGGGGCCGACCTGCGTGGGGCCAACCTGCACGGCACCAGACTGAGGCGGAGCCAGATCAACGAACGCAGTGTGCTGACCGACCCTGCCCTCTCAGAACTGAGCCTCAACGACCTGGACCAGTTGCTTTGCTGCCCCGCCGACTTTGCCGGTGTGACCTATGACCGCCAGACCCGCTGGCCCGAAAGCGACGACTTTGAAATTCCCTCAACCGCCATTTTTTTAGAAGAAGAGGAATGAACACCAGGGCCCCCCCCATGAGCGCGACCGATTCGCACCAGAACCCCGGCCAGTCCCAACCACCAGCGCCTCCCAGGAAAAAAAAGGGACGCCACTTGCTCAAAGTTATTCTGGTGCTGGCGCTGGCGGTGGCCCTGGAAGCGGCCTTGCTGTGGGAACCCTGGAAGTATCTTCCGGCCCGGTGCCCGCCCAGTTGTGTCGGGTTGGACCTGAGCGGGCAGGTGTTGAGCCACACCGACCTCAGCCTGGCAAACTTCAACGGCTCCACCCTCTATAAGACTCAGTTTATTGATGCCAACCTTCAGGGGGCCAACCTGAATGGCGCGAATTTGCAGCAGGCCGACCTGACCAGGGCCAATTTGCAAGGGGCTATTCTGACGGCGGTGCAGTTGCAGCATGCCACCCTGATAGGAGTCAACCTGAACGACGCCAACTTGAATGGGGCGAACCTGCAAGGGGCCAACCTGAACCGGACCGATATGTCCGGGGCGAACATGAATGCGGTCGTGCTGCAAAGTGCCAGTCTGGTCGGGGCAGACTTCAGCCGGTCGAGGCTCAATGTCGGGTTGAGTCAGGCCCGGATGATCGGCACGAACTTTGCTGAATCCGACCTGACCGCGGCTTTTCTGGATGAGGCCAATTTGAGCGGAGCCAACTTGAGCGACTGCCGGATGGTCGGGGGGTATCTGTATGGGAGCGTCCTGACCGGAGCCGACCTGCATCATTCGGATATGCGCGGAACTGACCTGCGCACGGCGGACCTGCGGGGAACCGACCTGCGTATGGTCAACCTGCGGGGAGCCAGGATGAACGAAGCGGACCTGCGCGGGGCGACCTCTACCAGGCTGACCTGAGCAAGGCCGATTTGAGCGATGCCAGCCTCACGGGGGCAAACTTGCAGATGAGCACCCTGACGGGAACCCGCCTGATCGGGGCACGGTTGGTCGGAACGGACCTGAGCGGGGCCGACCTGACCGGGGTGGTGCTGCTCGAAGTGGAGGGCAGGGGAAGCAAAACCTACACCGACGCCGATTTGTATGCGATGAATGTCGCGGATCTTCTCAAAACCATCGGGGTGTCTCAGGTTGCCCTGCTCCACGCCCTGGGAGTGGAAGAAGACCGGAAGATGCTCCGTGATATGCCCGCGTGGAGTGTTCCGGACCTGGTCGACTGGTCCAATATGAGCCTGGGAAACCTGCTCAAGTCCCTCGGTGTGAAGGTAACTGAGGCGGACATGAGCGGGGTGCAATATGACGAAACGACCCGCTGGCCTCATGGGTTCAAGCCACAATGATCATGCATGGTCAGATATAGACAAATGAGACGAGGAGGAGGGTATGCGGCTATCGGAAGCCGTGCAGGAATTCAGGCACAGTTCGGACCGACTCAATGGGTCTTTGCTGCTCAAGGTCGAGCTATTCAGGGCGCTGCGAGATTCGCCCCAGGTTGTGCTTCAGGGGCTGATGGTCGTGCTGCTGGTAGGGTTGCTGGTGGGTGGGGTAGATGGGGTGCGGGGGGTGCTGGCGACACTCAGCCCCGACCAGGAGCTTGAGCGGTTCCAATCTCAGATGGAGCAGTCATTGAGCCAGCAGGCTATGGCTGCCCAGACCCCGGACCAGCGCCTGGTAGTCCGGGTGTTGCAGGAAAACCTTGCCCCAGGGATTGATATCATCCGGCGGACCCAGGCATTGTCGGCCCCGCTCCCGCGCCCGGTTCGGGCCGTGCTCTATGGGTTGGGGGTGCTGGTGTCGCGTCCGCTTGCCTATCTCCAGGGGGTGCTGCTGGCGGTTGCCTTCACGCAGCTAGCCGCACGCTGGTTTGGCGGGCGGGGAAGCATCCAGCAGATGCTTGGGGTGGGGGCGCTGTCGGTGGCCCCCCATGTGCTGGATGCCCTGACATTCATTCCCTACCTCGGTTCAACCATTGCGCTAGTTTCCTGGGGGTGGGGGCTGCTGATACTGGTGGTCGGGACAGGCGTGGTACACCGTCTTGAGACGGGGTATGCGCTGTTGGCCGTGCTCTTTTTTCCGATGATTGGCGTGCTGCTGGCGGGGTTGGGGTGTTGCGGGTTTCTGGGGTGGGTGATGACCCTGCTGGTGCAGGTTGCGCCCTGATGCGCCTGGCGGCTCGTCGCACCAGGTGGGGTCGCAACAGGTGAGAATGATACCGCATATGAATCATTTATCTGTCCCTTTCGGGGATCTCGGACGGCAATACCGTTGTATCCAGGCTGAGATTGACGCCGCGGTCGAGCGGGTGTTGCGCAGCGGGTGGTATATCCTGGGGGCCGAAGTGGCCGCGTTTGAGCAGGAATTCGCGGCCTGCTGCGGGGTGGCGTATGGCGTGGGCGTTGCCAGCGGCACCGACGCGCTCTACCTGGCGCTGGTCGCTCTGGGCATCGGGCCGGGCGACGAGGTGATCACTGTTGCCAATGCCGGAATGTACCAGGCCGCAGCGATTATCCAGACCGGGGCATGTCCGGTCTTCGTGGATATCGTCCCGGAGGTCCACACCATAGACCCTCGCGCAGTTGAGGCCGCCATCACCCCGCGCACCCGTGCGGTGCTGCCCGTCCATCTCTACGGGCGCATGGCCGATATGCCCGCGGTGATGGCCGTAGCGTCCCGCGCTGGTCTGGCGGTGGTTGAAGACGCGGCCCAGGCCCACGGAGCCTGGGCTTTCGACCACGACGGGAACCGGCGGCAGGCCGGGGCATGGGGGACGTGTGGCTGCTGGAGCTTCTACCCCTCGAAGAACCTCGGGGCCCTGGGGGATGGCGGAGCCGTGGTAACGGACGATGCGGCACTGGCCGAGCGCTTGCGGAGACTGCGCCAGTATGGGTGGGGCAGCAAGTATATCGTGACCGAAGCAGGCGGGCGGAATTCGCGCCTGGATGAGATGCAGGCAGCCATTTTGCGGGTCAAGCTCGGCCACCTGGAGGCGTGGAATGCGGCTCGCCGCGAACGGGCGGCCTGGTATGGAGCGCTCCTGGCGGGGTTGCCACTGGAGCTTCCATCGGATACACCGGGGCATGTCTATCACCTCTATGTGGTTGCGAGCGACCGGCGTGACGCGCTGCGGTCCCACCTGACCACGCAAGGCATCGGGACCGATATTCACTACCCGCTACCGGCCCACCTGCAACCGGCCTATGCCGCAGTCCCAATGCGCCCCACGGGTGCAGGGAGCCTCCCGCACACCGAGCGCCAGACCCGGCGGATTCTCTCGCTCCCGATGTATCCGGAACTTACCCGTTCTGAGGTGGAGCAGGTTGCCATGGCGGTGCAGGAAGGAAACAAGGCAGCAGAGGAACAGGGATAGTCCGGAGACACGAGGAAGGAGAAGAAGGAAAGGAGAGGAAGTTCGGCGGGGAGTCCCTGGAAAACCATGGAACGATAGAACGACAGGACAATGGCGCTCCCCGCACCGCCTTATATCTGCCAATCGGTTCCTATTGCTGGCACTGCTGCTGGGCCTGCATCATCAGTTTGGATAGCCCGACCATGTGGTCACATTCTTCTTCGGCTTCTCGCACCGAATACCAGTGTGGTGGTTTGCTGGACATCGCGTCGAGTTTCTTGATAAGCTGGCGAATTCTGGCCCCGGCAACCGGGTGGTCCCGGACCATTTCCTGGATACGATACAGTTCGTCCTGAATATCAGCGAGTTGGGCAACTGAAAGCGTCGTTATCTGGGTACCAATCGGTGAATCAAACAGCATCGTTTCACGAAACATTTTTGTCTTTGCTCCTCTGGTTTCCGCTCGGTTCGCCGCCGGAACCGGACTGCCTCCCGTGTTGAGCCACCGTGGTCGCTTGACACTTCCCAGTGTATCCCATCCCAGTGGCATGATTATTATATCCCACCCGGAAGGCGCGGTCTATAGCCAGAAAGTCCAGGAGCAGGGCGTTCCCACTGTCACTTTTGCCCAAATTGCCGCCTCCCCGCAGTGGTTTGTCAGCCAAACCGATAGATATGGTACAATAAGCCTTCGGAGAGCGTGAGCCGGATGGGAGAGGGAGGTATCGGCTTTGGATCTGGAAGAACGGGAAATAGACCTGCGTCCGTATGTGCTGGTGTTCCTGCAACACTGGCGTATTATCATCCTCGTTTCGCTTGGCTGGGCCTGCATTGCTGCGCTGACCATGGTAGTCAGGCCGCAGCCCTATACGGCAACGGCCGACACCCTGGTGCGCCCCAGCCAGGCGCAACCCAATTTTGACCCCCGTTTTCCCAACGTGGTGGATGAGCAGGGGAACGTGTCGGGGGGGTCGAAGAGCCGCGAACAGGCGTTGGAAGCCCTGGCAAAAAGCCTGATCATTGAGGAGCGCATTCTCGATGAACTGCCGTCGGAATTCTTTGATGGGGCGTATCGTCCGGGGAGCCTCGCCAACCGCTTCAACGTAGATGTTCAGGGAGAGTTGATACGGATTTCGACCCGGCATACTGATGCTGAGGCCGCCAGAACCCTGGCCGACACCTGGGCGCGTGGGTATGTCCGCTTGGTCAATGAAATCTACAATGAGCAAATGCTTCCCTCCGTAGAACGAGAACTGGCCCAGTCTCAGAAGCGCTACGACGATAGCCAGCAGGCGCTGGAGGATTTCCTCGCGACCACCGACCTCATTGCGCTGAATCGGCAGATTGAAACGCTGGAAGGTGTCCTGAAGGATTCGCAGGACGCGAATATCGCGTTGTTTCACCAGCACCTTGTGCAGGGGCAGACCTTCAATGCCCTGCGGAACGATATTGCGACGTTCCGCGGTCAGGTTGCCGCCGGGCAGTCCGGATATCTGGCAAACAGCCTCGCGGCGCTCTCGCTCCGAACGCGCCTGGTCGGAATGGGCGGCGCAGCAGGAGAGGAGCCAGCGCAGGACGCCCCCCCCTTTGACCTGCACATCCAGTTTCCAGACGCCGTATCCCGCGACCAGATGTCAGTGGATGATGTGGAGGCGCTGGCACGCCTGGTTGAAGTTCAACGGACCAGGTGGCTCACCGCCGCGGTTGAGTTGGCGCAAGCGGTGGTCGCTGGCGCGCCGGGCCACATGGCCCTGCCCCGCGAGCAGCGCAACCAGTATGAACAGGACCTGGCAAAGCTCTATCAGCAGGTTGAGCAAGAGAATGCCCGCAAAACCTTGTTGACCCAGCAGCGGGATATCACCCTGGCGACCCTGAAGACCCTGCAACAAAAACTCGATGAACAGCGGGTGGCGCAGGGATTTTCCGACAATCAGATGGTCTTCATTGGAACGACCGTTGAGCCGCCGCAGACCCTGAAGCCGCTGGTCGTCCGGGGGGGCCTGGGGTTGGTGATCGGCTTCCTGGTGAGTTCCTGCTTCGTGGTAGGAAGGTACCGTATCTGGCCGAACCTGGAAACCTGGCTGGCCGGTGCCGGTGCTACTGCTGCGGAGACGGAGAAGAATCCTGAACCCAATGCGTAGCACAAAAAGCGCAGAGGGCGCGAAAGAGGCGGAACAGGCAGAACAAATGGAACGAGCCAACCAATGGCACCACGAGGTCCTCGAACAGCTTGAACAGAGTGCCGAGGTGATGCGCCACCTGGCGAGCGAAGGGAGCGAGGCGATTCTTGCGGCCGCAGACCTGCTCGCAGCGCGGGTTCGGGCCGGTGGTAAGGTGTTGCTGTGTGGCAACGGCGGTAGCGCTGCTGATTGCCAGCACATGGCCGCGGAACTGGTGGGGCGTCTGTCGAAGGCGCTGGACCGCCCGGCCATTCCCGCGCTCGCGCTGACGACCGACACCTCGTTTCTGACGGCGTTTGCCAACGACTTCGGCTTTGAGGGGGTTTTTGCCCGTCAGGTGCAGGCATTGGGCAAGCCTGGCGACATCCTGGTTGGCATCAGTACGAGCGGGCACTCGGCCAATGTGGTCCGGGCGGTCGAACAGGCGCACAGGTCCGGGATACACACGGTTGGCCTGCTCGGAAACGATGGGGGCATCCTCGCCCCCCTGGTTGATGTGCGGATTGTCGTACCAGGCCCGAATACACAGCGGATACAGGAAGGCATGCTGGCGGTTGAACATATTCTGTGTTACCTGGTTGAACGCTATCTGTTTCAGGAGGGGCGACACCCGTGAAAGTGTACAAGGCCCGCGCTCCCATGCGTATCGGGTTGTTTGGCGGCGGAACCGATGTCAGCCCCTATGCCGAAGCGCATGGGGGGAAGGTGCTCAATGGTACGATTAACCTGTTTGTGCGGTGTATGCTGCGCTCCGGCCCACACCCTGGAGTGACCATCCGTTCGCTCGACCTGGAACAGGTGAGCAAGATGGTGTCCGGTCGGGAGTGGGATGGCACGCTGAGCCTTCCGCAGGCCGTGCTGGATGCAGTGGCGGATGCATCGCTGGCCCCTGGTGCTCCCATTGGTCCCATTGGTGATGACCCGTCTCGCACCGGGGGGCGTTGAGATAACGATGTTCAGCGATGCCCCCCCCGGCAGCGGTCTGGGG
>JAAUSY010000192.1 GCA_012032475.1 Chloroflexaceae bacterium | reverse complement strand
CGTTGGTCGCGCTCTGAGTGATATTGTGTTCCTGGACCGCAAGGTCCTGGCGGGTGGATGCGGGCCAAGACTCTTTCTCAGGAACAGGCTGCACCTTTGCGCGTGCATCTGCACCTGGACCCGCAGCACGAACCTCTGCACCGGCTCCCCTGGGAACTGCTGCAAGACCCCCTGGAATTCGGCGTCATCTGTCGGAACGAAAACGTACTCTTCTCACGCTACCTGCCCGGCGGAGCAACCGCCCCACCGGTTCCCGCCGTTTCCAGGGCCGACCTGCGGGCGCTGGTTGCCGTGGCAAACCCCACCGACCTCGGCGACTACGACCTTGCGCCCATCCACGGAGCCGAAGAGGTGCGCCGTACCTGCAATGCGCTGGGAGCTGGTCTTCCCAGGGAGCAGATAACCGTTCTGGCACCGGAAGCCGGCGGGCCGCGGGCCACGCTCAACGCCATTGCCGCGGCCCTTCGCGACCGCTACTCCTTTTTCTACCTGGTGTGCCACGGAAAGCTCTACCAGAACACGCCCTACCTCTTCCTGGAGCAGGAGGATGGCAGCGCCCACCTTGTTGATGGCAATACGCTGGTGCAGTTCCTCTGCGAACGTTCGCACCGCCCGGCGCTCATCGTGCTGGCCTCCTGCCAGAGCGCCAGCGCCAGCCAGAGCACCGGCACCCTGGCCGCCTTCGGCCCCCGCCTGGTTTCCCAGGCCGGCATCGCCGCGGTGGTTGCGATGCAGGGCAACGTACCGGTCCAGACTATCGAGCAGATTATGCCCGTCTTCTTCCGAGAACTCCACCGCGACGGGGTGGTGGACCGTGCGATGGCCGCGGCCCGTGCGAGTATGGGCATCTCCAGCCAGTGGTGGGTGCCGGTGCTCTTTCTGCGGACTCAGGATGGGCGGCTCTGGCCTGAGCCAGACCCGGCCTCATGCTCAGATGCAGACGAAAAGGCAACCGAAAAGACAACCGAGCAGGAGAAGCGTGAAAGGATGAAAAGGCCCATGAAGAAAGGGACGAAAGGTATTCCCGCAGATCTCTTCCAACCGCTGCGCGAGACCTTGCTGGATTGCGGCCCGTTCGCCAGCGATAGGGATATATGGGAGGTCTTTTCGCACGAACGACTCCGCCCCTGGCGAAACCGCCTGCCCCAGGCGAGCAGTTATGAAGCACGGGTAGATGCGATCATCGCCTTCCTGGCCGAGCAGTGGCGCAGCGACACTGGTGAAAACGTCCTGGTCCTCTTGCTCCGGGTCCTGAGCGAAAAGGTTGACCGGGCCGATGCCTGCCACGACCGCCTGGAGGAAATGGCAGACGCGCTTGAAGCCGCCTGGTCGGAGAATCCTCTCCCCCCTCCCCGTCCTCCGGAATATCAACTGGATATGATCCATGAATTGATTCTGCGGGGGTTCAGCGCCGAAGATGTTGACCAACTCTGCTTCTACCACTTCCGCGAGGTGCATGACCAGTTTGTCCCGGCGATGGCAAACCCCGACCGGATTACGCGGTGGATTCGGTATTGCAGCGACCAGAACAGGATACCAGAACTGTTGAGCCTTTTGAGAACCAGGAACCCGAAGAAGTATGCCGAATATGAGCACCGGTTAACCAGATAGCCCGGATAGCCGCTTGCTCGGCCCGCACGGCCCCCCGACCCCACGACGGGGAGCGGGGGAAGCTGCACGAGCGGCAGGGGAGTGGGCCATGACATGCTTGCTGCGGCGTATGTCTGGCGGGTGCCAGCTCATTCCAGCAGATTGATAGGCTCCATCTTTCCCTCCACCGTAACCTCCATCACCGAATAGTTCCATGTTTCGCCCCGCTTCTCCGCAACGACATGGAGCGTGCCGGAGTTGTTCGGGCCGGTGAGGGGAATGGAAAGATCGGCGTTTCCCGATGAACCATCGAAGCTGATTGAGCCACTGACCATCATCCCAGGCTCGATGGGAGTGCCCAGTTCGCTCGTCACGCGTGGGTCCTGCTGCGCCCGCTCCAGGGCTGCCAGGTAGACTTCCGAAGATTTGAGCGCCCCGAAGACGCCAAAGAAAACCAGGGCGATACAGGCAATGATCGGCACGGTGACCCCAAGGCAACCAACCGGCAGACACCATTTCCAGTTCCGCCCGAACCAACCTTTGCTCTTTTGTTCCGTTGTGCTCATGGTGTGGACTCCTTTCGATTCGATTTGCGTTTGATTCCTGGGTTCTGCCCTGCTTTCCACCAATGCAGTGATACCAGATACGGGTGGTTTTGCCGCGGTGCGAAAGGTCTTCGCCAGCCCTCCCCGTCACTGGCATGCTCCCGTCTCCCCCAAAAAACCAGAAAATTGGGTACAATGAAACCATTGGCGAATGGGAGCCGGTGCCGGAGCCAAACTCCGGCTCCGCGACCTCGCCCCTGATGATAAGCATACCATATTCCTGAACATGATTCCTGAACCTTCAAGGGAAGAATACGAAAACAACTTATGGAGATGGAGTGGAAAAGTGGAGAAACGCCCATGACGACGGACTATTTCCAGGCCGATGCTCCCCCGCACCGGGCTGATGATGAACTGGAGCGGCAAGTTGTGGAACGAACCCGAAACCTTCTTCAGACCAATGCGGCCTTGCAGCGAGAGATTGAAGAGGCCTACCACGCGCTGATTGACCATTCGTTGCAAGGTCTCTTCATCATTCAGGGGCAACGCATCATGTTTGCCAACGCCGCAATGAGCACCATCACAGGGTATTCGCTCGAAGAGATGCTCACCATGCCCCCGGAGGAGACGCAGCAGTGGATTCTCCCCGATGACCTGCTCCGGATGCAGGAATATCTTGAACTGTGCCTGATGAACCCGACGGTCCCGCTCCGCTATCAGTACCGCATCATCCGAAAGGATGGGGAATTGCGCTGGGTAGAATCGCATGCCACCGTGATTCAATACCAGGGGCAGCCCGCCATCCAGGCTGCCAATATTGATATTACCGAGCGCAAGCAGGCCGAGGAGATGCTCCGGACGGCCTATACCGATGTGCAGAAGATGAACGAGCGGCTGCGCCGCGGGCGCAACCTGCTGCGGGCCATCTTCGACAACCTGAGCGACGGGTTATTGCTGCTCGACCAGGCCAGCGTGGTACAGGAGGTGAACCGGCCCCTGGCCGCGCTGCTTGGCGGCACCCCGGAGGAGATGGTGGGGCAGCCCTGGGGAGAGGTCTGGGACCGGCAGCACGCAACCTGGGGAAGAGACAGCCAGCCAGTCGCTATCCTCGAAGACCCCCTGGGACACCAGGGCCGGCAGCAGCGTGTTTCCTACCGCTCCCCCGATGGAGCCACCCAGGTGCTTGATATCCGGGCTATCTCACTGGCCGGCCCGGACGGACGCATGGAGCAACTCATTCTCCATGTGGTTGATGTGACCGAACAGGTCCAGTTGCAATCGCGGATGATCCAGAATGAGCGGTTTGCCGCCAGCGGGCGGCTGGTTGCCAGCGTCGCCCACGAGGTCAATACGCCGCTCCAGGCTATTCTGACGGCGCTCAGCCTGGCGCAGCGGAGCAAAACCGCGGCCGACCGCCGCCTGTTCCTCTCGCATGCGATGGACGAAGTCCAGCGGGTCGCCCACATTGTGCGCCAGTTGCTCGACCTGTATCGCCCCGGTATGACGATGCCCGGACCGGTCCATTTGAATGTACTGATTGAACGGTCGCTGCTGCTCACCCGGCAATGGTTCGATGAGCGAAAGGTGACGATTGTCCACCACCTGGATAAGGATATCCCGACGGTCCGGGGCTATGCCAATGAGCTGACCCAGGTGTTGCTGAACCTGCTCACCAATGCCCGCGATGCCATGCCCAGTGGGGGGGGTGCTCCGGATTGCGACCGGGGTGGTCCGGGAAGGGGGAGCCGCGGGACCCTCCCACTCCCATGCCCATGAAGCGCCCGACCCGATAGGGGGAACCCTCGAAGTCATCGTCAGCGACACGGGCTGTGGGATTGACCCCGCCTTCCAGGAGCGCATCTTTGAGCCGTTTGTGACGACCAGGGAGGACGGAACGGGTCTGGGACTGTCCATCAGTGCCGAGATTGTGCGGAAGCACGGCGGGACGATTACCGTGGACAGCACCCCAGGGGCCGGCAGCACCTTTACCGTGTCGCTCCCGCTTTTCCCCTCCCAACCGCAGAGCAACTGGGACTGGGACGACCGCCGAGAGCCGGGGCCGGGTCATGCCCAGGGACAGGTACCTGATGGATAACCTGGGTCACCCAAGCCTGGTGCTCACATGCAAGATAGTATACCCTATCACCTCATTGCCCTGGTATCGAACAATGATGTCATCATCCGTCATCTCGCTATCTGTTGCCTGATGAGACTGCGTGAAGTTGATGTAGAGCACATCAGCTTCGCGGTCGTATATGACCCACAAGGTTTGCAGGGGGGTCTGTTTCACCACCGGTACGATGCTGGAGGCGGCTCTGCGGCATTGATTCGGCGCGTCACTCATCACTCGTCATTTCCCTCCGGCATCATTTCAGGCAAGGTGCTCTTCGGGGATACCAAGCATCCGTGCAGCGCTACTTCGGTCGCCGTGCTGCTGCTGAAGGGCAATGGTGATGAGCCGCACCCGCACCTGACCGAGAATGGCATCCAGGCTCTTGCCGCGGTTGAGCAGGTCAGTCAGGGCAGCCGTCAGGATATCGTCCTGGTCGTCCTCCTCGTCGTCGGGCAGGTGGAGGTAATCCCCATCAATCAGGTTGCTCTGCGAGAGGACGATAGCCCGTTCGATGGTGTTTTCAAGCTGCCGGACATTGCCAGGCCAGTCATAGTTCCGCAGCAGGTCCAGCGCCTCTTCGGTAATGCGCGGGGAGGGGGTTCCGGGCTGGGACCGGCGCGACAGGAAGTGTTGCACCAGCAGGGGGATATCGTCTTTGCGCTCGCGGAGGGGAGGCAGCGCAATGGTAATGACATTGAGCCGATAGTACAGGTCTTCGCGGAACTGCCCCTCCAGAACGGCCTGCTCCAGGTCGCGGTTGGTGGCAGCAATCACCCGCACATCGGCGTGGATGGTCACATTCCCGCCCACCCGCTCAAACGCATGTTCCTGAAGCACCCGGAGCAGTTTCTTCTGGGTCGAACTGCTCATCTCGCCCACCTCGTCCAGAAAGAGCACCCCCCCGGTGGCCTTCTCGAAGCGGCCCTTGCGCTGCGAGGTCGCCCCGGTGAATGACCCCTTCTCGTGACCGAACAACTCGCTCTCAAGCAGCGTTTCGGGCAGGGCCGCGCAGTTGACGGCAATAAAGGGCTTCTCGCGTCGCAGCGAACTGCGGTGAATGGCCCTGGCGACCACTTCTTTGCCAGTCCCCGACTCTCCCGTAATGAGCACGGTCGTATCGCTACTTGCCACGCGCCCGATCAGCTTGTAGACCTGCTGCATGGGCGTGCTCCGCCCGATGAGCGTGTCGCGGGGGTCCTTTTCGCCAAACTGCTGTTCCAGCGTGTGAACCCGCCGGGTGAGATAGTGGTGCTCCAATGCTCGCTCGACCACGCGCAGGACATCGTCGGGGTTGAAGGGCTTGGCAATGTAGTCATAGGCTCCGCGCTGCATGGCCTCAATGGTCACCGTGGATGATTCTTTCGCGGTCACAATGATGACCGGGATATCCAACCCCTGGTCGCGGATGTGCTTGAGCACTTCCAACCCATCGGGCGATGGTATCATCACATCGAGCAGAACCAGGTCCGGTTCCCCGGCCTCGAACGAGGCCAGCGCCTCGGTTCCGGTGTGGGCCACGCGCACCTGCGCTCCCCCTGGTTCCAGCATATCACGAAACAACTCACAGATATACGGCTCATCGTCAACCACAAGAATGGTGCTTCGGTCCAGCATGGTCGCGCCCTCCTGGTGAACCCACAAACTGCGCCCGATCCGCAGAAGCATGGCCGCCCCGGCCCTGCCCGGACCGCCGAATCTCCCGCAGGTGCGCAGAATAACCGCACGACGCTATTGTACCACGCGTCCCCCGGTCTGCAATCATCGCAGCAAATGTGCTATACTGCCTCCATGCAACAGGTTCGGGTTCTCCTGGTTGACACAGACCGGCACGATATCGAGCACATCCGCACGTTCTGTGCCGAAGCAGCCCCGAAAGTGGTCTTCACGGTGGTCCGGAGCGGGGATGAATGCTGGTTGCTCCTCGCAACCCCCGATGCCCCACCCTTTGATGCGCTCGTCATTGACAGCCACCTTCCCGATACCGACGGGCTGACTCTGCTGCGAGAGGTGGTTGATTCAGGCTACCCGGCCCCGGTGATTATTATCACCGTGCGCCGCGATGTCGAAACCGCCGTCACCGCTATGAAGATGGGGGCCTTCGACTATCTGGTCAAGTCCGGCACCTACTGGGAGCACCTGCCGCGGGTGATTGATTCGGCCCTGGCCCGCTACCACCTCACGCGGGAAAACCAGCGCTTGCAGGGCCGCCTGGCGGCCTACGCCACCGAACTCCAGCAGGCGATGTATCAGGCGCAGCTTGAAAAAACGCGCCTGCAAGCCGTGCTTGAACAACTGCCGGAGGGGGTGTTGATTGTCGAAGGAACGGAGGGGCACACCGTAGCCGCCAACCACGCCGCCGAACGTCTCTGGGGGCATCCCTTCGTCCCCAACGTGTGCATCCCGCAGTATCGGCACACTGGCGTGGCGCACCTGCATGAGACCCCACTCAACCCGGAGGAGCGGGCCATTGTGCAAGTGTTGCAGGATGGTCAGCCGGTGCTGGGGATGCAGGGAGAATTGACCCGTCCCCAGGGGGATACGATTACCATTCTGGTCAATGCGGCTCCCCTGCTGACCCGGCAGGGCAGCGTGGGAGGGGCTATGGCGGTCTTTCAGGATATCACCGAAATCAAGCGCTTGGAACACCTCAAGGACGAAATTCTCTCGATTGCCTCGCACGAATTGAAAAACCCGCTCACGATTATCACCGGCTATAGCGTGCTGTTGTCTCGAATGCCGCTGGTGCAGCGCGACGAACGTGCCCATCGCTATGCCCACATTATCCAGCACCAGAGCGAACGCATGTACCGTCTCGTTGCGCGCCTGCTCGACCTCTCGCGGCTCGACCTGGGGCAGATGGCCCTGGAGCAAACGTCGGTAGACCTGGTGGTGCTCCTTTCCAGCGTGGTTGAGCAGCAGACCATCACGCCGCACCACACCATCCGTCTCCACCTGGACGTGCCGTCGCTCCAGGTCGAGGGCGACTACACGCGGCTTGAGCAGGTGATGGTCAACCTGGTGAGCAACGCGATAAAATACAGCCCCGATGGCGGCGACGTGGTGGTTTCGCTCTTGCGGCAGGACACGGAGATAGACCTTTCGCAAGCTGTCTGTGGTTCGAGGGTGACAGCTCCCCCGCCCTACGCACTCATCTGCGTGGGTGACCAGGGAATCGGGATTGCCCCGGAGATGCAGCAACCGTTGTTCAACCGTTTCTACCGGGCGAAAGAAGCGGCCCGCCTTGCCGCAGGGCAGGGGTTGGGACTCTACATCTGTGCGGAAATTGTGCGGATGCACGGGGGGGCGCTGTGTGTTGAAAGCGCCGCAGGCAAGGGCAGCACCTTCAGCGTGGTGCTGCCACTCGTCCTCACGGATTCTGCTCCCCCGCGGTCTCCGCCTGCTGCCGTTGTTCACCGGCAACCAGAGCCTCCACGCGCTGCGCCACGCGGCAAAGGTTCTGGTGAACCAGGCGGATTCCCTGATACTGGCGCTGGAGAATAGCCGCCACATCCGCAGGCAACCCGGCCTGAAGCGCCGAATCGTAGGTCTGGACCGCGCAGGTTTCGCTACGCTCACACTCCCACAGAATTGCCTGGTTGTTCCCACGGCGCAGCATCTCACGACGATAGATTTGCTCGCCATCTGCCGCACACGGTGGGGGACCCTCCCGGACGGCTTCCCGCCTTGCCGGCGTACCTCGGCTCGTAGCGCAATGGCAAAGTGCGAACGCTGCCGGGCATAGTGG
>JAAUSY010000191.1 GCA_012032475.1 Chloroflexaceae bacterium | reverse complement strand
GTATTGACCACCCGATGGAGGAAGCCATCAGCACCAGGTGGGGCAATCTCGTGGTAGTGGGTGCTCTTGAGCAGGGGTTGCCCCGTGCTGCCTCCAGAAAGCCAGGAACGCCTCCAGGAGTTTCGCGGGGTCCAGCTTGCCGTCGGGGGCGAGCCAGGTGGGAGCGATGATGGGCAGCGAGGCCTGCGGCGCGTTTGCCAGCACCCGCGGGATGACCTCCTGGTAGATGGGGTTGGCAACCACCAGACCGCCCGCAGGGTCCATCCGACACAGCCCCAGGTCTTGCACGAAACGGATATCATCGGGAGCGACGTTTTCCAGCGTCAGCCCCGCCAGGATGGGTTCGATAATGTGCCGCACCCGCGGCTCGCGCAGCCGCTCGGCCAGACTATCCAGGTGGGTGTCCTGCCGCTGAATGAGCAATTCCTTCGCCTGGTCTACGTGCGCGGGGGTGATGGGGGCAGCAGGGTCGGGGACAAGTACCTCGGTGATTTGCCGCGCCAGGGCGTTGACGAGCCAGGGCTGCCCCTGGGTGAGGTGGAAAGCCCGCGCCGTCGCGTCAGGGGTGAAGACCTGGCCCGTCTCGTCGGTGTGCTGCTGGTAGAGCGCGGCCACCTCCTCGGCGGTGAAGTTGCGGAGCGTGAGGGATTCGGCCTTGATGTTGAAGGGACTGGCGGTGTACAGGCGGTCGCTCCCGCCAGAGGCGACTTTGTAGTCCCGCACGTCGCGCAGGCCGATGAGTGCCAGCGACCAGGGGAAGGCGCGAGGGCGTCGGGAATAGCCAGAACGGAGTTGACGCAAGACTGAGATGAGGGCCTCATCTCGGAGGGCGTCAATTTCATCGAGAAAGACCACCAGGGGACGGGGGGAGGATGCAGCCCAGGCTCGCAGAGTTGTGCCCAGGCGAGACCCTGGCACATCATCGGGCCAGGGAGCAGGATGCAGGTCAGGAGGTAATTGCCAGGTGGCGGCATCCCGCCAATCGGACAGCATCGCTGCCTCCGCGGCCCCTGGGTCATCTTCAAAAGGGCCCCACGTTCCATCGAGACCAGCACCGCGGTGTAGGTGCCCGCCGCGGTGAGTTCCTGTGCCAGCGTGAGCAGGGCGGTCGTCTTGCCCGTCTGCCGCGGCGCGTGGAGCACGAAGTAGAGCTTCTGGGCAATCAGGCGGGTCACTTCGGGCAGCCGCGCCGCCGCGGGCAGCATATAGTGGTCGTTCGGGTTGCACGGCCCCGCCGTGTTGAAAAATCGGTTCATCGGTTGGCCTCCTTTCTGTTGCTCTGCTGCTCATTATACAGGAAAACGCAGGCAAGTGCTTCCATCCCCTCATGCCAATTTGCGTTTTGGGATAGAGTGTGAGGATGGCTTACAGAGGAGGCTAAACCGAGGGAGATGACGCTACGCCATAACGCACCTTGGTATCAGTATGAGGCCACGCTGAAGGTTCGCGGGCATCTAGATCGCGGGCGCGCCCGGTATCTTGGCGACCTGCGGAAGTTCGCCGTCTTTGTTGGTTCGACCCAGGTATCTCGCATTACCCCGAAGCACCTCTCTTCATTTCAAGCCTTGCTCGCCAGAGACCACAAACCATCCTCGCTCCAGGTCTCGCTCTCGGCCCTGCGCTCCTTTTTCCAGTGGTGCATCGAAGCGGAGCATCGTGAGGATGACCCGACCGCGAGAATACCGTGGGCCAAACGAGTGACCAACATTCCGCAACCACTAAGGCCATCTTTCCTGGAGCAGATGATGCACGCCATGGATACCATGACGGAGGGTCTGACCGGGTTGCAGCAGTGGCAGTGGCAGCGCAACCGTCGAGCGGTGCTGCTTCTGCTCTATACGGGCGTCCGCATCAGCGAGGCCGCGGCCCTGCTCTGGCAGGATGTGGACCTGTCTGAGCGGACCGTGACCATTCGAGATGACAAGGGCGGGAAGAGTCGAACGATTCGAATGCACGAGGTTCTGATCAGGGATTTTGTGCTATTAGACCGCTATCCTGAGCAGGCGGTGCTCCCGTCTCGCCCGGCAGGATATCCCTTCAAACGCGGTGATCTCCTCAAGCCGTCGGGGCAACTGAACCCGCCTCGATGCGCTCGTGAAGGTCTCTCATGAAGTCTTCGACGCTCCCCCAGTAGATGCTGATGGACGCGCCCTGGAAATAGGATTCCAGGTATTCGCGTGCGCCTTCGGCATCCAGCACCAACCCGTCTTCCGGGTCAATCTGAACCGCAATGTGGGTGTAGTCTTGCAGGCGTCTTCCGCTTTCCTGGTTCATAATGCTCCGGAAGAGCACCCGGAAGTTCCAGTCGTCTATCTCGAAGCCCAGGAAGAGCAGCGCGGTATCGGCCAGCGCTCGGCGGATGACGCCCGGTATCAAGTCGCGGTTATTGGTCACTCCGATGAGGAAATCAAAGTGGTCGTCCTCAGTGAGCACCATGGTTTCTGGCTCTTCGATGCGCCCGAAGAGGGGGTAGACCAGGGGGTGATCCACGTCGGGGTCAGCGTCGCGCATCTCGTAGTTGCGCTCGATATAGGTGTTCCAGGGGCAGAAGATGACCTGGGGCTTCTTGCCGGCGGCGGCAAGCGCCTGCTCCATGAGGCGGTCCATGTTGGTGGTAATGAGCGTTGGGAAGGGCAGGCGGGCAAGGACCTGGTGCGGCTCGACTGGGCTTCGCTCACGGTGGAGCTTGCCAACCGCTTCCAGCAGGGTCCCCAGGGATGCCTGATGCATGGCCTCCGGCAGGTCGTCGTCATACTGGCGCAGAACTTCTTTTCGCAGGTAGTCTTGCAGTTCTTCGTGTGGGAACAAACGTTCGCACTGTTTGACCGCCAGATACTGGGATACCTGGGGCAGGTCGTCGCGGGCGTGCGGCTCCAATGGGAAGTCGAAGGTTTCGGCCCACCGGCGGGCTATCTCGCGGTGCGACCCTAGCAGATGTTCGGTGATGCCGGGACCAAGGATGGGCGTGCATCGCTTGCGCCGGATGTGCCGCAACAGCGCGGGCCAGCGGTCAAAGTCGGGTCGGTCGCTGGCGAACCCCGGCACATACCAGATACTCCCGCTCTTCAGGCGCATGAAGAGCACGGGCATCCACCAATCCGAGCGCTTGCGCACGGCCCCCCGCGCCACGGCTACGGCCCGGTCAATCTGTCCGTCCCGCTGCAATTCCTGAAAAAAGACCGCCATATAGTCTGCGACGGTTTGCATCGTGATGCTGCCCTGCATTGCCAGCACGGCTGGGATGCCAGCCTCGGCCAGACTCGGCCCAAGGGCCGCCAGCACTCCGCCATCGGCGCTGCTGGCCTCGCTGCTGCCGCTGCCGGCGCTCTGACACGAAGCCAGCACGACCAGGGTGGGGCGCTGCCGCAACTCGCGGATGGTGGCGGTGAATGCGCTCCCCGGCGTGACCACGCTGGCTCCCTGCTCATCCTCCAGCCAGAGGTGCGGCGTCCCCTGGACGAACGCCCCGTGCCCGACGAGATAGAGGATATCGTAGCCATCGCGCACGTGCGCCATCATGTTGTTCAGGGTGGCGCTGCCGCCAGAGGCCAGCGCTGTGACCGGGATGGTGCCCAGGCCACGGCGGGCCCGCTCCAACTCACCGGCGACGTCGAGCGGAGCCAGGGCCCGTTCGCCCGGCTGGTAGTCGCTGACATCGGTCGGGTTGGCAACCACCACGAGGGCCCGAAGTGCTCCCCTGGCCTTTCGACGGACTGGTTGCCAGTCGAGGCTGCTCAGGTAGCGCGAAAAGAGCAGCGACTCGCTGATGACCAGCGGGTTGCCGTCCTGGGGGTCGCGCAGGGTTTCCCACCGCAGGCTGTGGAGTTCCGGGGCGCTCGGACCAATGAGCAACCGCAGCCGTAGCACGCGGTCTTGCGATTGCGCGGCGGTGCGCGACTGCCCGAAGGCTGTCTGAAGCGCGGGAGCAGCAAAGAGGCACTGGCTCAGCTCTTTCCCATAGACCGCGGCGTCGGATGCCGCGGAGCGCAGTTTTTCCAGGTCGAACTGGACGAGCGCCGGCTCCTTCCGCGACAGCCGAATATCCGTATCGCTCTGCGGGTCGTCAAGGCGCATCTCCACGACGTAGTTCTCCGCATCGCGGCGGTGCAGACTCAGTTCGAGATCAACCCAGGCTCTCATTTGCGCTCCTCACCTTTCTTCGTCCAGTTGCAGGTAGCGACTGCTCATCCAGCCTTCGATGCTTCCGCTGCGCACCCGGAACCAGACCCGGTCGTCGGCGGACACCGGCGGAACACAGAGCACGTCTACGGTCTGGTTGCCACTCACTTCACCCAGGTAGGCTGAGTCTCGCGATGGTTGTTCGCGGATGGACAGCGCCGTCACCTCAACGACCCGCGCCTGCCCGCATACTTCACCTGCATAGCGATCATCCAGGAGCAATTCATTGACGCTGAGATAGCGGCTGCTCATCCAACCTTCGGTGTCTCCGTGCCGGACCCGCAGCCATACCCGCTCATCGGCAAACACGGGTTCTACGCAAAGGACCTCGACCGGGTTGCCCTGCCCCACCTCGCCAACTTTTTCGGAATTCCGGGTCGGGCGCTCGCGGATAGACAGCGCCGTCACTTCGACCACCGTCGCCTGAGCACATACGTCTCCTGCTTGCGCCTGTGGCTCGTAGGCAGGCAACGATGGGGTAGCGATGGCTGCGGGGTGAGGCTTGGTGGTAGCGTGGGCGATGGCTGCGGGGTGAGGGTTGGTGGCAGCGTGGGCGATTCTGCCTGTGCCGCCGGGGTCGAGGGGAGCGCTTCCCCGGAGGATGCAACTTCTCCATCCTGGTCATCGCCTTTTCCATTCCCATGCGCTACGAGCACCAGCACGAGGGCAGCCACCAGCACAGCCAGCACCGCGACTCCTCCGGCTCCTGCTGCCAGCCATACCCAGGGAGGAAGGGACGGCTCATGCGGAGTTTCGTGCGGGGTCTCCCTCCCGCCAGCCGGGGGCGGCCCGATGGTCGTTCCTGTATATGAATATGAGTGGGCAACGCGCCCGGCTGGAGGAGGGGGGGATTCCTGGGGCACCACGCTGGTCGGCGGGTTGGGGGAGGCTGGTTGGACCACCACGACCTGACGGGTTGCCTCCACGGTGGTCTCATAGAGCGCAGCTTGCAGGCTGGCTTGCATCTGGGCAGCACTGGCAGGCCGCCGGTCAATTTGCAGCGACAACGCCTGCTGCACCACCTGGCTCACGGCAGGCGGCACCTGCGGGTTGACCTCGTGCAGCGGACGGAGCGGGTCGGGCTGGTGGTTCATCATGGCCGCGGTGCGAGACAACACATGCTCCGGGGGGGAACCCGCCAGCAGGTGGTAGACGGTTGCGGCCAGGGCATACAGGTCGCTGCGTGGTTCGGTGCCGCTGCCCTGAATCTGCTCCAGCGGCGCATACTGCGGGGTGTAGCCGAAGATGCTGCTGGCGGTGGTCGCCGCTGATTGCAGGGTGGTGCTCCCCTTTGCCAGGCCAAAATCCAGCAGGACTATCTGTCCTCCGGTGGTGAGCTTGAGGTTCTGGGGTTTGATGTCGCGGTGAACAACCGGCGGGGTCTGGTGGTGCAGATAGTCGAGCGCCTGGAGCACCTGGTCGGCCCAGTTCAGGACGGTTTCGACGGGGAAGGGGGAGCCGCGGTGGGTCATCAGCGCTCCCAGGTCATCCCCAGGGATGAAATCCATCACCAGGAATTGCCCGTGCGAGTCAACGAAGTGGTCGGTCACGCGCACCAGGGACGGGTGGCGCAGCCGCGCCAGAATGCGGGCTTCGCGCTCGAAGGCTTTGTCGAGCTGTGTACCGCCGGTGAGCGTCTGCTTGAGGGCAACCGTGTAGGAAAGGTGTTCGTCAATCGCCTCGTAGACCGCGCCCATGCCGCCCTGCCCGATGGGGCGCACGATGCGGTAGCGGTTGTGGACGAGGGTGTGGGGCGGTAGGACCATGGTCTTTAGCTCCCTCTTTCAGTAGTTCATAATCACCAGTTCAGAAATACGCCCCCGCTTGCCGCCGTTTGAATTAATGGCCCGTGCGGCCAGAACCGTTGATATACGATACCCCGCGTATAGCTCTTCGAAGAAGGTGTCTGCCGGATTTTCGTTTTTCGGGTTCGAGTTGCTCAACATGACTTTGGCTCCTGCCCGGTCCAACTCCCGAAAGAACACGGCCAGGCGTCTCTGGTCGGCGTCATCGAAGGCGTGGCGGGAATAGGCGGTGAAGGACGCTGTCTTGCTGAGGGGCCGATAGGGCGGGTCGAGGTAGACGAAGGTGTGCTGGTCTGCGAAGGGGGCACAGATGGTGAAATCGCCGCACAGAATGGTCGTGCGCTGCAAGATAGCTGCCCACGCGAGCAGGTTGTCCCGGTCATAGAGCTTCGGTTGCGTATACCTGCCGAAGGGTACGTTAAATTCTCCCCTGGAGTTGAAGCGGGTCAGGCCATTGAAACAGGTGTGGTTGAGAAAAATCATCTGCGCCGTGCGCTCAATCCATTCCCGGCTGAACCGGGCGGCATCCAGGTCTTCGTCTCCCCGGTCGGTCGCGGGGCGGCGGGTGTTAAACTCGCGGCGAATGGCATAGAACATGGTCTGACGCTCGTCCGGAGCAAGCCCGTCGTAGTGCTCCTGCATCTGCTCCAGGCGGGCCGCCACCGCGGCCACGTCGTGCTGGATGGTGCGGTAGCATAGGACCAGTTCATGGCTCACATCTGCGATGACCTGCCGCTCCACCTGACGAAGACGGGACAGGTAGAGCAACATGGCTCCCCCCCCCACGAAGGGTTCGACATACTGTCGTATGGTTCCGGAGCGCAGTTCGCCCGGAAAGTAGGGCTTCAGCTGCCCAAGGAGCTGTGATTTGCCCCCGGCCCACTTCAGGAAGGGACGGGGCTTGCCAGAAACCGAGTGAGCCAGCATGGGTGCGAAAGAACATACGGAGCCTGTCCGCACTTATTTCCCCTGCTCAATCAGGCTGCGGGCTGTCGGGAGATAGGCCGAGGCCCGGCGCACATAATCCTGCGCATTCGCATTGGCACGAATCTGCTCCGGGCGCACAATGCCCTGATTGTGCCAGGCCGCCAGCACCCGCCAGTTCACCGGCACGCCCTCGTAGTGCGCTCGGTAGAGTCCCCGCTCCAGGTTGGCCGCCAGATACTCGACCGCCAGTTCATCCTGCCGGATTTCGCGGGTGAGCGCGGCAAACAACGCCTGCTGCGATGGATATTCCGACGGAACGATATGGCTGCCCTCAACGGTAATCGGAACAGTCAGCATACCCGTCGGACCCGGCAGGGGCACCTGTTGGAACGTAATTTCAAGGGCCACCGATGGGCGCAAGTTGGTCGGCCAGACGCTGAAGTTGCTTCCTACCCCGCTCTGGTTCGAAAGCACCTGCGCGTACTGATAGACCGGGGTGAACCATCGCAAAGGTTCTATGGCATCTTCGAGCCAGCCATTGTGTTCATTATACAGCAAGAGCGCAAGCACAACAGCAAAGTCGCGGTGGCTCATGTGAGAGAGTTCGGGGCGGTTGTGACGGGCAGCCGCCTCCAGCAGCACCGGGCGCAGGGCGACCATCTGGCGGGCAAACTCAGGCCGCACATAGGGTTCGATAGCCAGCTGCGGCTGGCTCAGCCCGCTGGCGCGGTGCCCAAGACAGAACGCGGTTTGCTGGTCAATTGGGAGAGGGGGCAGGGGGAGGTGCTCCGGGAGTTCCCCCTCGCTTACTACCGGGGGAAGCCAGGGAGTGGCAAAGGTGAATGTGATGGGCAGAACGAGGGGCAAAACCAGGGTCAGGAACCAGAAGAACCGCCTGAACGAGATGGCATACATCGGAAGTGGCCCACCCCCGGTGACAATCAGATAAAGGGATTACAGCACGCCAACCGAGCTGTTATCCCCCAACATCAGGCGATAGGCTTTGGGCTTGAGCGGGCTACGGGCAATATCAACGTTGCGACCGATCAGGCTGTCTTCCAGGCGATGGGGGAGGTCTCGAATCCGGCAGTTTCCAGCACAATGCTGTGCTCAATCTCGCTGTTTTCGACCAGGCAATGGTGGTAGATCGAAGTGAACGGGCCGACAT
>JAAUSY010000190.1 GCA_012032475.1 Chloroflexaceae bacterium | reverse complement strand
GAATGGATCCATTTTTGACCACCCGTTCGGAGTGGCAGGAGGGACAACGCGGCATGAGTCTTTCTCTTTCCAGAACAGAACATGGTACACTTGCTGCCCATTCTATCACTACCGTTCAAGGACTACCCATGATAGCTATTGCACAAACTAACCTCGCAGCATCACAAGGAGGTATCTACCTTAAGTCTGGTTCAACGACTTTAGATTTTACGGCGATGCACCCACTTATTCCTGGCTATCACAAGCAAATAACTATGCATGGGAAGCTATCTAATTTTACTGGTGGTGATCTGGTCTTGCAGGTTCACGCAATATCTGGAGATGGCAATACTGATGTTAAATTTGGCGAAGTGGATGAGCGATTTGGACGGCACATCACAGTAATCGCCGGGCTATGAGTTCCTGCCGCCGAAGACACCGTAACGCTGCAAAGGAATACACATAATCTGGTATGTGCTCGCTGATGAACGACGCAAATATGCTGCTCAATCAGTTGAGCGCCGAACGAGGAGGTATGCAATGAAACGGAGAGAGATATATCGGGTGGTGGGGGTGCTGGTGTGCCTGGTGGTGGGGGGGGTGGCGGTGCTGCTGATACCAGGTTTGCTTATTTCATCCGAAGTAAAGCCGGTATTTGGGCAGGCATCAATACAATCAGAATGTGAGTGTGTGGGGTACATCATGAACCGTTACAATGGTGGGCAAAGAGCGAATGGTTCAGGTCCGTATGTCCATGCATACCAATTGGATCAGCCTGGCAATGATGGCAAGATCTGGATGGAACTCATTGCAGGAGGGAGCTTTCATCGCACTAGCAAGCCACATGCTGACGGCGTTCTGGTTCTCCAGCAAGGAGTTGCTGGAATGAGTTGGATAAGTGGTCATATCGCAGTGATTAATTCGGTGCTCGACAAAGGCGATGCCTGGACGATTGTCATGCGGGGGGCAAACCAGAGTGAACCTACTACATGGGCGGAATATAGTTGTTCAAATGTTTCACTTAAGACAATCACCCTTTCGAAGAGCGAACCAGGTGTGTCCTACTGGTTTCAGGGGAACACCTCTGACCCCACTCCCACCCCTGGAAGTGGCCCCGCTACACCTACATCTGGACCCAATGACCCACCACCATGCCCGGTGCTGCACAAACGCGAACCAATCTCAGGTCAAACCCTTAACAGCAATAACATCACATTTCGATGGGAACTGCCTGGGGGCGATTGCAGCGATGCGCCTGTCATTTTTCGGATTGCAAACAACTCGAATGTTGATACTCCTGGTGCGACGATCCTCAATACAAAATTGGATCGGAATGCAACCTCATTTGCATACACCCTGGACTCCTCATTGAAAGGGAAACCCCTGTTCTGGTCGGTCTGGCGCGAACGGATTGGAACCAATGAGAAACCCTCCGCTGAATTCCGTTTTACCCTCGGACCAACCTGCCCCCGTGTAAATCTGCTGGAACCAGAACAGAACTACACTGCAAATGACCGACAGATTACATTCAGATGGGAACCGTCTGGAGCAGGCTGTGAGAACGAGAAATTTGTCTTGCGCGTCAGGGATGATGCAATTATGGAACGTGCAGGCTCAAGTGCTCTGGAAGGTGGACATGATTTAGCACCAACCACCGACAGATCGTATACGGTCACCATTCCAGAGCACAAGGTCGGTATACCGCTCTACTGGTCGGTGTGGTTTGAAAGAGATGGTGTCCAATCAGCTCCTCCAGCACGTACATTCAAGATTTCACCCAACCAACCACCCGAAATCACTCTCGACAAAGCCAACGACAGCGCCGCCAGTTCCATCCTGAGCAACAAACGGCGCTGGACTTTTACTGGCACGGCCAGGGACCCCGAAGGCAAACCCGTCAGTGTCACCTTCCACTGTAACGGGTCCGGCTACTGTGGCAGCGGAACCGCCACTGCCACCGTTAGCGGCAATGCCTGGACCTATACCCGCGATGCCATAGCCGGTGATGCGGAGGTCTTCTTTGTCGCCAGCGACGGCAAACACCAGACAACCAGCCGCAAAGTCAACCTGCGCATTGATGACCAACCGCCCATCACCACCGCCAGTATGAACGGAGCCACCAGGCCACCGCCCTCTGGCTGGTTCAACACCTCTGTGCAGGTGCGGCTCCAGGCCACCGACCAACCCCGTCTTACGGTGCTGGCGGGCGTGCGCGATGTCTACTACAACCGTGACGGGGAGGGTTGGAAGAAGCAGAGTGGGAGTGCCGCGACCGTCACCGTCAGCGGGGATGGTCCCCATACCGTGGAATACTACGCCGTTGACCGGGCAGGCAACTCGGAAGCTCCCCGCTCAATCAGCTTCAAGATTGATGCCACCCCCCCGACTGACATCAGCGGGGTCGTCGAGACGCATGGTATCCCCACCAACCAGTGGCAGAAGCTCAGCTACGCCACCTTTGAATGGGCGCCATCTGCCGACAGCGGGTCGGGCCTGGCGGGCTACCAGATGACCTTCGTCAACCTGGCAAATGGCGCTGTATCCAACCGGACCTTCACCCCGACGGAGGCCCGCCAGTGGTCTCCCTACCTCTTTGGTTTTATGAGCGGCTCGTATGTGCTGCGGGGGCAGGCGTTTGACCACGCCGGGAACCGGAGTCCCATGCGCAATCTGTATGTTATCCGCTCGGACAACACCCCGCCTGCTAACCCCGACACGGTGGAACATCTCGCCGGTATTCTGAGCACCATTCCCCAGAACCTGACCCGCGTGGCAGACTTCCGCTGGTCCCCGGCGGTTGATGCCGGGTCGGGGATAGACGGCTGCTTTGTCTACTGGGGACCGCTGTTTGATGGGGTGGGTACCGAGGGCAGTTTCACCCAGGAGCATCGCTACCAGTCACCTGATCCGCTGTGCAACGAGGATGAGCGGTGCGTCGGGTATCTGCGTCTGCGATGCGAGGACCAGGCGGGTAATCTGGCGCGGACCTGGACCACTGGTTTTACCCTGGTGTACCGTCAGTCGCTTGACCCCGAGTCGAAGAACTACCGGCTGCCTGGCTATGTGGTCAGCCTTGGAGGGGGACCGAGCACAGCGTCGAATCACCGGTTGCAGAGCACCATCGGACAGGTGATCGAGGCGGCCCCGATGAGCAGTGAACGGTATCGCCTTGCCAGTGGCTACGAAGCCAACCGTCCCCTGCCCTCCCTGGTGCTGGCACAAAGCCTGACCTCCTCAACCGCAGCTATCCAGTCCACCGGTACGCTTACCAACACCTGTCTCGTGCCGCGTATCGCCATCAATGACGGGGCGGTGGCGATCAACAACATTCACGTGATGCTGCATATCTGCGCGGAGGGGGCCGAACAGATGATGCTGAGCACCGACCCGACCCTCAGCGGTGCCCAGTGGGAAAGTGTTGCCCTCACCCGGACCTGGACGATTACCCCCAATGGTGACCTCAGCGAACCGCCGGTGGTCTTTGCCGCTTTCCGCTACCCGGACGGGACGGTCCAGCAAACGTTCCAGGATACGATCATTTACGACTCATTCCCTCCGACCGGCTCGGCAACCGTGGATGACCGTACCCCACGCACCCTCGCACTCATGGCCCAGGATGCCGGCAGCGGGGTGGCGCAGGTGCAGATTAGCCCCAACGCAGATTTCAGCGGCGCAACCTGGGAAACATACACCACTACTGTGCAGCTTGACCCCGACCAGGACAGCGCCGACTCCACCCGGTATGTTCGCTTCCGAGACCAGGCGGGGAATGTCTCGGACCCGGTCAGCGTCGTGCTTGATGTGCAACCACCCACGGGGAGTGTCGAGATTGACACGCCCGAACTCGGACCGCAACAAACCTTTGCTACGCTCAATCTCACCGCACAGGACAATGTGAGTGGCACGATTGATATGCGTATCAGCGAGGATGTGTCATTTGGAGAGCGTGTCTGGCAACCCTTTACCACCACGGCGACCCTGCCTATCTCCCCCACGGATGAGGGTTGGGGCGTGATCTATGTGCAGTACCGCGACCAGGCAGGCAATGAGTCGGTGGTGTATGGCGCGGTGTATGGGGTGGATACGAGCCTGCCTGAAATCACCTCCGCCTGGCTCACATCGGGCGATACCCTGACGCGCACGCTCACAGTGCAAGCCGAGGATCTGTTTACGGGGGTAGAATGGCTGCATCTGAGCAACGATCCGATGATGCTAGAAGGGGTAGTCACCCTGCCGTACACCGAAACCGTTTCCTGGACGCTCAATGAACACGAGGTCGTCTGGGTGCAGGTGGAGGATGGGGTGGGCAATCGAAGCCTGCCCTATCCCGCCACGATGCCAGCGAACAATGAACGGCGTATCTATCTGCCGCTTGTGACCCGGTAGCGGCGAGGAGCAAGGAGTCCCCTGACAGGCTATCCTTGCTGAGTGCGGCGAAGAATCCCATACCCATGAAGGATTCTTCGCTGCGCTCGGTGTGACAGTCTGTGTGAGATATGCTACGCCATAACGCAAGTTGGTATCACTTCAACCGTGCGAGCGGTAGTCAAAGTGCTCCGATTAATGAGAGCAAGGATGAAGGATAATACTCGATGTCTATCTGGTTCACTCAAGAAGTTTCTCCATTGATACGAATTGTGCTCCCATCCACTCGCTCCAGGTTGGTGCAGCAGAACAGCGGTTGTCTGTATGGGTGTTGTCTTGCTGGTATGGAGAGACGTTTTCGGAAGGATCACCCGATTCCCCTGGCCTATGGGCGCAGGCTCTGTGACCTGGTTCGGGAACAATTTACGTGTGGAGGCTTCTTCACCTCCGATGAACTACCACGCTATGGCATCAGCCGCGCCGATGTACGGGAGATATACGCACAGATGGGCAAGACTCCGAACGATGGTTCATTGATTGTTCTCTGCGCCTATGAGCAGGAGTTATCCAGACGAATATGTGCCTTCCTGATCGAACACATTTACTGCGAGAAGGAGCAGAGCGTATCTGGCGCATCCTCAGCTTCCTGATACCAATGTGCGTTTTGATGGGGAGTGCGAGGATGGCTATAGAACAGGCTGAACCGTGGTGGATTACCCTGCGTCATAACGCCGATTTGGTATCAGGAAGGTGAAGCCATCGTCACGGGACTGACGCGGAGGTGTCCCACGACCTGGGCCTCTACCACCGCGACCAACGACAGTATCCATCACCTACCGCTCTCACGCGCCTGAACCACATAGCTCATTGAACGAGACCCCCACCGCCGCCCGCGCCAGGTCATTCAGGCGGTCGATCACCTCGGCCCGTGCCACTGCTCGCTCACGGGTATCCCCATAGCGTCGCGCCGCCCTGAGATTCTCGCAGAGGCGCTGCTCATACACCAGCACCTCGCTGGAACAGGGATGGTCGCTGCCGAGCCGCGCCAGGAGCACGCGCAACCCCATCTCATAGGGGGACAGCGGGTCGGTGGTCTGCACGGGTTGCGCGACTGCCTGATGTCCATCACCTGCCCCCACAATGGGTCCCAGGTTGATGTCACCGAAGTGCTGGTACACCGGCCCCGACGGGTGGTTGATGAAACCCTGGGATTGCGACGCATTGAGGTGGTCGCCTGGCAGGGGAATGATGAGGCGCGTGCTTCCGTGCTCAACGGTCATGCTCTGCCTATCCACCTGGCTCACGGTCAGGGTCCCGCTGGTGGTCCGTAAGGAGATTCCATACAGGGACTCAACGAGGGGGAGCAGGGACGGGTCGGTGAGGGTCGGTGCGTGGCCGGTGAGCGCATCTTCGAGCACCCGTGCCAGGTCGGGGACGTGGGAGTGCCACTGCACGGGGAGCGCGGTGCGGAGGGCAACTTCGAGATCGCTTTTCGTGGTCATCTCCTGCCCTTTCCAGGATGCGGCTTCGGGCACCGGTCTGGTGGGTTCCCCGACCAGTATACCACGAGTGCATCCGCCCGGCCCTGCCTCTATCATCACCATCCCCAGGAAAGGCCAGGGCGTGGTACAATGGCGGGCCAACGCCGAGGAGAAAAGAAACCCCCATCCGCTGGTCTGGGGCAACGTCCCAGACGCACCCGCCACGTGGCTGGATGGATAGGCATTGAGAGGAGATGACTGATGACGACCAAACGGGACAAAATCCGCAGACTGCGCGAAAGCACCTTCACCGGACGGGAGGAGGAACTCGCCCTCTTTCGTTCGCTCCTGCCACTGGAGCGCTCCCAGGCCATAGATATCCTCGTTATCTACGGGATTGGCGGGATGGGCAAGAGCCGCCTGCTTGACCAGTTTCAGCAGATGGCTGCTGATGAGCATATCCCCACCGCTCGTCTTGACCCCCAGGTGCAGGCCACCTTCTACCGCTTCCTGACCACCATCCATCAGCAACTCAAGCCGCACCTGGCGTTCCCCTCGTTCGAGAAGGGGTTGAAACGTCACGAAGAGATTGAGATGAAGCTGGTGGGGCGTGGCGATGTGCCGCGCCCGGTGCTGCGGATGTTCGTCAAGGGAGCGCGGACGGCGCTGGAGTTTGTCCCTGGCGCGTCAGCCCTCAACGAGTTGATGAGCGCGGAAGAAATGGAAGCGCATATCGGCAAAATCTACGCGATTGTGGGGCGCAAGGAGGGCGACTTCTGGATGAAGCCCGAAGATGACCTGACCGACTTCCTGGTAGCCGACCTGAACGCCTACTGTGGCACCCATCGTCTGGTGCTGCTGGCCGACACCTACGAATTGATGGGCGCGTTTGATGCGTGGCTGCGCGAGCGGGTCTTTGCCAACCTGAGCGAGCACGCCCTGCTGGTGATAGCCGGGCGCAACAAGCTGGGGGGCAAAGGGTGGCAGGAGTTCGCCACCCTGATGCGGCAGCACGAGTTGCCCCCCTTTGATGCCCGTGATTCGGGGAGCTACTTGCAGCGCAAGGGCATCACCGATGAGCACCTGATTGCTGAGATGAGTGACTACGCAGGAGGACACCCGCTCACGCTGGCGCTGCTGGCCGACCTCGCCGACCAGATGCAGGCGGGCGACCTGGCGCGGGCCCCTGCACGACGGGACATCATCCGCACGCTGCTGGAACGCATCACCCAGAACATTGGGGCCAATCTGCGGGTCGCCCTGGAAGTGTTAAAAACCACCATCTTCAGGATGCGTTGTCTCTCGCCACCGAAGTCACCAGTACAGATGTCGCATACATTTCGGGGGATTTAGGATTGGTTATTGGACTGCAAGGAAACTTTGCTGAATCAGACTATCACTTTGATGCGTCCTGCACTGTGAAGCGAGAGCGAGGACGTGAAGTATGGTTATCAGGCACCCTGGGTAACTGGGGGAGAGTAAAAATTCGGCAAGGACAAGTGGAAAAAGCCAGGGAATACCTCGAAGAAGCCATTCACATCAAGCAGAGACACGCAGACTATCCTGGAGTACCCCAAAGCCTCATCCCCCTCGCCCACCTCGCCGAAGTCCAATTCAACTGGCAGGAAGCTGTACAGCACTACCAGCACACCCTCGACCTGAAAACAGGCCGCCTCTACTTCGAGAATGGTGCCCGCGTGGGTCTCGTCCGCGTCCACCACGCCACCGCCAACGACGCTGCCATTCCCCCACTGATGGCCGAGGCGGAAGCGCTGGCGCAGCAGTATGAGTATAATGACCACCTTGCCGCGTTGCGCCTCTCGAAAGGACACATCGCCTGGGATGGGCACATCCCCGAATGGGGCAGTGGCTTCGAGGCGGTGCTCGGTTACTACCAGCAGGCGCTCATCTACGCGCTGCGCTACAACCGCTTCCTGCTCGATGAGGTGCTGTGGGGCGGCAACGTCACTACACCGCTGCACCCCATCATACCCCACTGTCAAGAGCGCGGTGAGGAGGGGGTACGTATGCTTGCCGCCCTGCGCGACTGGTGGCAGACAGGCACGAACGACACGGGCACCCCACGGGCCGAAACCATCTCGCTCGTGCCCGAAGGGGCAACGCTGCTGGAGGCGGAGCGCATCGCACGGGCGAACGAGCCAGGCGACGGGTCGCCACAGACGAGTGTGGTAGACGCGCTGAACGCAGTAGTGGGCGGATAGGTGCAATGGCTTCGTCCGACCAGTGCTCGCCTGTCGGTTTCGTTCACTGTGTCATTGCTGACGTTGCCCATT
>JAAUSY010000189.1 GCA_012032475.1 Chloroflexaceae bacterium | reverse complement strand
AGCATCAGGTCCACCCATTCAGTTTGATGGCAACAGCCATGCAGTGTAGACCTCCAGGTCGCCATTGGCAAGCTCCCAGGCCTGTCAACCATCTCCTGCTGGCTCGTGATGATGTCGTGGATGTTCATGCGCTGTTTCTCCCTTCTCGTAATCTCCCACTACGCTCCCACGGTCCCACGCTCTTATGCCCCCACGCTCCGGACCATGGTGCCATCATTGAACGAACGATGGACGAGGCATTTTTGTTGCTCGCATGATACGGTCTCAGGGGAACATTGGGAATGAAGTACTACTGACATTGGGGTGACACGAGCATTGCGGGAGGGACAGAAAGGAGGCGATGAGCGTTCGGATGTTCGGATAGGCTCTTGCACCGACTCTCTCGGCCTCATGGCAGCCATGATTGCGCCACTATGGCAACAACCGGCAAGGCGGACTCAGGACATGGCGCTGGAGCGGCTGGAAAAGGCCCGTCCCCAGACGCGGTGGTGGATTTCCAGGAATAGCTGGTGCTGGCTCCCACCGGGATTCTCTCCGCCGTTATCATGCTCAATTGGGTCGCACGGGAGTTTGCCCAAGTTGCTGGCACGAAAACCGAATGAGTTGCGTTTCGTTGGTGAAGGGCATGCGGGCCAGGGCCAGCATCCCGGCATCAATATCTTCGAAATAGAAGAAGTTCGCCAGGTAATTATTGAATTGCCCGGCCCCATGGACAAACTGTTGTTCGGGCAACAGGATAACGAAGGCGTTCTTCATCACAATCACGTTGCTGCGCAACACCTGCTGCGCACTATGAACCAGCACCTGTTCGAGCAGTTCGTGGCGACCTGCGTGTCCCAGTTTCATGAAGTGCTCGTTTTCGCCAAAGTAGTCGAAGAAATAGTCGAACACCTCGCCAAAGTCCTTTGCGGTTATCAGCTTCATCTTGAGCGTGGGAAGCAGGGTGAGGGGTTGCTCCATCCGCTTCGACTTGTTCTTTCGGGGTGGTTTCATATCGGGTGGCTCCTTTCTATCTATCGTATCGCTTCTACGGTGCTATCGCTCTATCGCAGCGTGCTCCAGGTCAAAGTCAAGGTCATTACCGCCATTGTACCGCATGGAAGGAGGATTGTCTATGTGTGGTACAATCGGGGAAGGACAGCTGGTTCATTCTGCCAGAAAGGGAGGTGTAGCTAGATAGGCAAAACCTACCCGAAAGCGAACAGGAGTACTCAGGCTGCGTACCTGGAAGGAATACGGCTTGTCAGTGTCTAAAAACTGACCGTCCTTGGTCGTGGCTACATCGGGACGTAAAACACGCCTGTGGACTGCGGGTAAGACGTTCGCTTGAGAGCGCAGTGCAGGTTGAAGCAGGAATTTCGGAAATGGACAAAGGGTACTTTCGAGTACTTTTGAACACCTAGAAAGTAGCAGCAAGAGCATCATGACATCAGAAATGGTATCGCCGCGCGGCGCAACCGCGCCGCGCACAACCACATGGCAGGACTGGGGGTTTTTGTGGCTCGTGTGGGTCTGGGCCTGTGCTCTTGGTATGGGCGTCGGGTTGCTGTTGTGCCAGTTGATGAGCGGCCCGCTTCCCAGTACGCCGATATCGCTTATGACGAACTTCGTGGGTGGGGTCATTGTGGGGACGACCACCGGATTTGCCCAGTGGCTCGTGTTGCGGGGGTTTTTCCCGCGGGAGCGCTGGTGGTTGCTGGCGAGCACCTTTGCCTGGGCGATTGCGTGGGAGGCCGGGTGGACCCTTCAGGAGATGATGGATAACCTGGCCGGGTGGGTGCTCGGATGGGCAACCATCGGGGCGATGGTTGGGTTGGTGCAGGGGATCATGCTTTCCCGTCACTTCCGCAGGGGTGGGTGGTGGCTCGTGGCGAATATCCTGGGGTATGCGATGGGTGGGGCCGTGGCCGGGTTGGTGTTCGATATCACATTTGACATTATGAGCGTGGTCGGAGCCTCGCGCACTGGCATGATTATCGCCATGGGAGGAATGGTGCTTGGCCCCGGCATCGTCTATGGCATCATCACCGGTGGGGTGCTGGTATGGATGGTCCGCGGTGGGGGGAAGGGGAAACGCCCGTCCAGAGACCGAGACGGCGCGGCCTCCGCCTGAAATTAACGACGGCGGCGCGGGTGACCGGGTTGCCGCTTGGTCATAAACCGCACGCTCTAAAGAGCGGCGGCTTGTGCTCGCTCCTCCCCAGTGGGGCGCAGCACAAGAGGCTGTATGACGGCAGCCCTGGAAATGTTTATGGCAGCGTTGGTATCAGCATTCGCGGTGTGTCCACACACCCCACACTGAAAGTGACCTTGAGAGCGACGATTATGTTTATCGCAGTGACCACAAACCGAGCACGTCCGACTGGTGTTGCGCGGGCAGACAAACTGCACCGGCACGCCAGCCAGGGCTGCTTTGTAGACGATAAACGCTCGAAGCTGTGCGAATGCCCAACTGCTGTGTTCCCGCCGTTGCGCTTTGCGAACCGTTCCTCGCTTGCGGATGTTGGTCAAATCCTCAAGGGCGAGTGCCTTGCGCTCACGACGGGCTTTTTCAACGAGGGACTTACTGATAACGTGATTGGTGTCTTTGGCGAAGCGGGCTTCCTTGCGGGCAAGCTGGCGCAGTCGATAGCGGGCGCGGCGTGTGTTGCGCTTTTGCAATCGCTGACGGTGCTTGAACCGACGTTCGCGCACCCGCTTGACCTGTTCGCCCGAATACTGCTCTCCATCGCTGTCGGACACAAGGTTGACGATGCCCAGGTCTACCCCAAGAACGCCAGTTGGCTCACTGGGGGTCGGGTTGGCTTTGGTTTGCGTGATATGCAGATACCACACGCCATCGCGCCGGATCAGTTCGGCTCCACCGATTTTCCAGGTGGTGTCATACAGGCGGGTACGTTGATACTCACCGAGCACCAGTTGTCCGACGACACGTCCCTGCATGGTGTTCAGGCTTACCCGGTCAAGGCTCATCAGCCGATAGGTGCGGGCATCGTAGCGAATGCTGCGGTCGGTGGTGAACGTGGGGCAGGTATCGCTCCCGTTGGAACGCGCCGCACGCACGGCCTCTGCTGCCTTATCGCGGGCACAACACGCAAGCTGTGCGCCCAGGCCAAACTGCTCACGAGTAGCGTGATAGACCAGCGTGTGCAGCTTGTTCTTATTGGTGACCGCCTGTTCCCAGGCAAGCGACGCGCAATACGACATTGAAGGCAGCCTGGGTTTCGGTGAGTGCTGCCTGTGCGCTTTCGTCAAGCGCCAGCTTGCAGCATATAGTACGTGTGGAGAGCGTGTCATTCATGATACCATTGTAGCACAGAGTTTCGATTATTGCAAGCAAGAAAGGAGCGGCGCGATTTCCTCCACGCCGTTTTAACGGCAGTGGAGGAAATCGCGCAAGTTTCTATGAGGTTGAGGCCCTGCGCCCGGCAGGGCCATAAACGCTCTGTTGCTACTGCTGCTGCTGTTGTTGCTGCTGGTCTTCCGCCACTTCCCCGTCGGCGGGGGGCAACCAGACAATCTCCGGCAGCAGTTCTTCATCTTCGGGTATCGGGGCTTCGGTTGGCAAGACCCGCACCCCGACATCGAGTTCGCTCGTGGCCTCGCCCTTGAAGACACCCCGCGTTGGCGGAACATCGGCGTAGTCGCGTCCGACCGCGGTGCGAATATGGCGCTCGGCGGCGACCAGGTTGTTGGTCGGGTCGAAGCCCACCCACCCCAGGTTGGGGAGCAGGGCCTCTACCCAGGCGTGCGTGGCGTCATCCTGCGAACGGTCGTGGTCTTCGTAGCGGTGGAACAGGTAGCCGCTGACGTAGCGGCAGGGGATGCCCAGAGACCGCACGACGGCGGTCATCAGGTGGGCGAAGTCCTGGCACACTCCCCGCCGGGTTCGCAGGGCATCGTCAATGGGAGAGTCTACCGTGGTGCTGTACGGCACATATTCAAAGCCCGTTGAGATCACCGCGGTAACCATCCGCAACGTGCTGAGCGGGTCGTCACCGCGACAAATGTTCATCGCCTGCATCCAATCGTTCAGGAGCTTGCTGGAACGGGCGAAGGAGCCTGGTTGCAGCAGGTCCCAATACTCGTCGGTGGCGGTCATGGTGTCCAGTTCATCCCATGCCCTTGCACCGAGCGCGTCGGGGATTGGCTCAGGCGGCAAAATCTGGACCATGGTCTCCGTGGTGATCGTCAACTGGGTATGGCGACCAGGAATATCGAAGTGTTGCACGATATTCCCGTGGTAGTCACGATAGTGGAGAATCTGCGAGGCCGGGTCCGTAGAAAGTTCAAATTCCAGGCAGTGCTGGATGCCCTCTGACCGCGGGTGCATGCGCACTTCCATCACACTTTCGCTGATGGGGGCGCTGTAGCGGAACCTGGTCAGGTGACGAATGGCGTAGTAGAAGCTATTGTCCAAGGGCCACCTCGATGGGATAGGCGATGTAGATATCGTGAATGGCGGTGTGAATCTGGGCACACTGGTTGGCGATGTTTTCCAGGTAGGCGTGGATGTTGCCGGCCATCACCTCGTCTATGTGCATGTAGTCGAGCATGGCCCGCAACCGACCGGCGAGCCGCTCGGCAGGCCCGGCGTTGCGGGCAAAAGTTGCCGCCGCAATGGCTTGAAGGCCGTTCTGGACCATATTGGCCGAAAACCGCACGGAATGGGGGAATTCAGCGTTCAGCAGCAGAAAGTCAACAATACACCGCGGCTCAATCGTTGCGGTGCAGACCTTGCAGTAGGCTTCGAAGGCGGTGCAAGATTTGAGCAACCTGACCCATACCAGGTAGTCGAAAGGGAGGAGGTGCGCTCCATTCTGCGATTCGTGGAATGTGCCGAAGTAGGCGTCGAGCATCGAGGCCACTGCAATCGCCCGTTCGATGAAGCGCCCCACCTGGATGAAGTGCCACCCTTCGCCGTGGCTCATCGTTGAGTCCGTGATGCCCTGGAACAGGTGGGACCCTTCCTTGACCGATTGGAAGAATTCGTGGGGTTCGACCTGCCAGATATCGTCTTTGCTGGTGCGCCGAACGTGCAGGTAGAGCCGGTTGATGTGCTCCCACATTTCCGAACTAATCTGTTCGCGGACCTGGCGGGCGTTTTCGCGGGCAGCCGAAATGTAGCTCACGATGGACGATTTGCTGGAGCGGTCGAAGGCGAGGGCATGGGTGATGGTGTAGACATCGCGGGTTGCATGGGGCGGGAGCGATGTGACATGCAGGGCAGAGAGCATCAGTTCCCACCGGCGGTTGGCGGATTCCGGGGTCTGGTCGAGCATCTGGTGCAGGTTGACATCCACCACCCGTGCGGTGTGTTCGGCCCGTTCGAGGTAGCGGGCCATCCAGTAGAGACTGTCGGCTACCCGCGAAAGCATGGGTTTCCCTTCGAGGGTCAGGAGCGATGCGGCCAGTTGCTCTGCGGCCCATGGTTTGGGCTTCGGCTTAGATTTAGACCTGGGCGTATTGACCATCACGGGGCGATACCTCCTCTCCGTTCTCTCGTTCCTCTTGTTCTTCTCCGTCTGGTTGATAGAGTACCCAGGTGTCCTTGCTACCGCCCCCCTGCGATGAGTTCACCACCAGCGAGCCACGACGGAGGGCAACCCGCGTCAATCCGCCGGGCACGATAGTCACCTTCTCTCCATAGAGAATGTAGGGGCGCAAATCAACATGACGGGCCTCAACATGTCCATCAACGAAACACGGGGCCCGTGAGAATGAGAGGGTTGGTTGGGCGATGTAGTTGCGCGGGTTGGCGAGAATCTGGGCCCGAAATTCCTCTCGCTGCCGGACCGTGCTGTGCGGGCCAATGAGCATGCCGTACCCCCCCGACTCGCCCACCGCTTTGACCACCAGTTCGTGCAGGTGTTCCAGGACATACGTCTGGTGCGACAGGTTGTCCAGCAGGTAGGTTTCGACATTGGGCAAAATCGGTTCTTCTTGCAGGTAGTAGCGAATGATGGCCGGGACATAGGCGTAGATAGCTTTATCATCGGCAACACCCGTCCCGATGGCGTTGACAATCCCCAGGTTTCCGGCGCGGTAGGTATTGAGCAGGCCGGGCACCCCCAGGATGGAGTCCGCGTGGAAGGCCAGTGGGTCGAGGAAGTCATCATCAATGCGGCGGTAGATGACATCCACCCGCCGCAGTCCGGCGGTGGTCCGCATATAGAGCACGTTGTTGTGGACCAGCAGGTCGCGTCCTTCGACCAGTTCAATCCCCATCTGGCGGGCCAGGAAGGTGTGCTCGAAATAGGCCGAGTTGAACACGCCAGGCGTCAGCAGCACGATGTTTGGGTCGGGACGATGGCGCGGGGCGAGGGTGCGGAGCGTCGAAAGCAACGCCTGCCCGTAGTGGTCAACGGACTGGACGTTGTAGCTGCGAAACAGGTGCGGGAAGATGTATTTCATCACTTGACGGTTGGCAAGCATGTACGAAACGCCGCTCGGCACGCGCAGGTTGTCTTCGAGCACCACGAAACGCCCGTCGGTGAGCCGTACCAGGTCGGTACCGACCACGGCCACATAGACATCCCGCGGGACCTGCACCCCGCGCATTTCGCGGCGGTAGTGGCGGCAGCTATAGATGAGTTGACGGGGGATGACCCCGTCCTTCAGAATGTGTTCGTCGTGGTAGAGGTCTTTCAGAAACAGGTTCAGCGCAACGATACGTTGCGTCAACCCGCGCTCAATGATGTGCCAATCGTTGCTGGTGAGAATGCGCGGCAGGATGTCGTAGGGAAAAATACGCTCGGTTCCTTCGTCGTTGCCATACACCGTGAACGTGATGCCCTGGTTGAGGAAGGCCAGGTCTGCGGCTTGCTGCCGCCGCCGAAGCTCCGAGGCAGGCAGGTCCAGCAACCGCCGGTAGAGTTCGCGGTAGTGGGGACGTTGCGACCCCTGCCCATCGAACATTTCGTCGTAGGCATGGTCAAGTTGGTAGTTGTTGAAGGGACGCGCAAGGGTACACGGTATGGTGTCCATCGTGAGCGCCATGGGGCACCTCTCTTGCTAACACGATACAGTTCGGGGTAACGATATACTCCAACCCTACACAGCATTATGTGGGGAGGCAGCACTGCCACAAAACCAGCGTACGAAGCCGGGTGAGCCGGGGGTTCTCTCTTCTGATTGATGTTAGATTATACCATAGAAGCGGTGCAGGGGATGCAGCGGGTGGTTGGCGCAGCCGCTTTGCCTGAAATGCAGGCTTGTGCTATCCTATTCCCTGGGTTGGTCGCCCATAAATCCGGGGCTAGATGGAGCCGAATTTCGTTTTGATGATGATGATGATAAGATGAGGATACAGGAGGACAAATGATAATGGGTCATCTTCGGTTTTGGATTCCAGGGTTGGTCATGGTGTGTGTGGTGGTTCTGGGGGCGTGTGTCGGGTCTCCACGACCAGCGCCCGGCCCGTCCGGGGAAGCAACTCAGGCCACCGAGCCAGCATCGTCGGATGAACTAGAAAGCGCAGATGCCTATCTCGACCGTGGGATTGTTGCCTACAACCAGGGGGATTTTCAGCAGGCCATCACCGATTTCAGCCATGCGATTGACCTGGAGCCGGACAATCCCGATATGTATGTCAATCGGGGGAGCGCCTATGCCAACCTTGGCGATGCCGAAAGCGCCATTGCCGATTATGACAAGGCTATCTCGCTCGACCCCGACTATGCCGAGGCGCACACCGGACGCGGGGCGATCTTCTACATGATGGAGGACTATCAGCAAGCCCTGGATGATTTCAACCAGGCTATTTCGCTCAATCCGGAATCGACCGGAGCTTATTACAACCGCGGCCTGGTTTACCAGCACCAGGGAGAAACCGACAAGGCGATTGCCGATTTTCAGAAGGTCCTGGAAATTGGCGATGCGCCTCACTGGCAGCAGCAGGCGAGAGAGCATTTGAGTGCGCTGGGAGTGGAGACCGAACCCGCACCCGCGGAGGAAACCGGGGTTGCGGAGGCGGAACCCACGGAGGAAACCGCAGAGACGGAAGACGCTGAAGAAGTAGTCGGGGAAGGCGGGGAAGGCGAGGAAGACGAGGAAGGCGAGGAAACCGCCGAAGCACTGCCCACCCCGCTTGCCACCGTTGCCACGGCGGCGGAGGAACCCGAAGCCGAAGAAGCAGAGGAAGCTGAAGAAGCCGAAGTGACCGCGGAGGGTGAGGAAAGCGAAGAAGGCGAGG
>JAAUSY010000188.1 GCA_012032475.1 Chloroflexaceae bacterium | reverse complement strand
CTCCGACGCCAACCCCTGGCCGCCCAGCGCCTCCGCCACCATCCGCAGCCGGTCGGGGGTCGGGGCGGGCCTCGCCCAGGAAGGAGGCGACCTTCGATGGCTGCTGGTCATTGAGCCACAGCAGGCGATGGAGCACGTCTATCAGCGGCGGGTCGCTGCCATCGTCGGGCAACCCCAACCGCTCTGCCGCGCCACGGACGCGGTAGTCGTTCCATTCCACCTTCGTTTTCGTCTTTTTCACCAGCGGCACGCTGCCCGACGTGAGCGCCTTCGGGCCGTCAAGTTCAACCCCCACCCCCCGCGCCAGCACGTTGGCCTCGTCGAAATCCACCACGGCAGTGCCATACTGGAAGCGGGCCAGGATGTAGTACTGACTGGCCTTGTCTACGGTGTTGACGCCCGACTCGGCCAGGCCAATGACCGCGGTGAGGATGACTTCCATCACCGTACGCTGCACTTCGTCGAGGAAGGTGGAGGCCGCAAGCTCCTCGCCGTTGGGCAGTTCGACGCGAGCAAACTGGGTGTAGGCCCGCAGCCCCGCTCCCACGCAGGCAATCACCAGGTCGGCCCCGCTCACCCCCGCGCCGTGCAGCGTGGCGACCCGTTCGCGCACTATCTCGTAGAGGGAGGGACGCACCTGTGCCACGTAGTTGCCCACCGGCGACCCCTCCCGCTTGCGGGCCACGATGAAGATGGAGGAGGCGAGAAATGCAGCATCTATAGCAATAATTCTTGCCTTCATCTCAGTATCGAGCGGCCAGGCTTCGGTAACAATGAAACCAGCTTGCCGCAGCGCGTCTATCAATGTTGACCACCCCAGGGTCGTTTTGTGGGCGTAGACGACAACAAGGGGAGCGCCAGGTTTCAGAAGGCGATAGGCTTCTGAGAAAGCGTTATGCATCATGTATTCATACTGTTCACGCGCCTTGTTTTTGTCACCACCAAACCGCGCAGGCTCGGCTACCGATTCCTGCTTCTTTGGGGTAAGCTCACTCGCAAGATGTTCTGGGTACAAGTCACCAAGCACACGTTTCAACCAGACATAGAAGTAGTCAGAGAGATGAGAATAGGGAATGTTATCGTAGTATGGTGGATCGGTGATGATGGCATCAAAGGTTTCGTCTGGTAGACTGGTGTGTTGAGCGTTCATACGAAAGACATGGGCAGATTTGCTGCCTGTCTGGTGGGTAGCCTTCACTGCATCAATCGTGTAGAGCAAACTATCATCCCAGTTTCCTGAACCTGAGCCGAGGGGATTAGACTCAGGGAAATCCCAGGTAAAGGGTAAAGTCCCTCTTGCTACAGGACTTTCAAGTTTTTCACCAATAGAGTGCCATATACCACACGCAGAACCACGACTCGCAACTTTATCTAGCCCGACGCCCAGATACGTTGCCACCGCCTTCGCCAATCCTTCGTCGTACCTCTGCTCCCTCATCTCTTCATACGCCTTCCGCACCCATTTGCAGAAGGTCAGCAGCGCGAGCAACTGGCGGGGGGTGAATATGTCTACAAAGCGGGTCATCCCATAGCGATGGCAACTTCCACCACCACCAGTCACTTGCACTGGTGTCGGCTCATCCGGCACGGTCAACCCCGTTTCGGCGCACAGCGTCTCGATGCGGACGCGAATGGCAGTATCGTCGGGCAGCAGCGCAGGGTCAAGGTCGGCGGCGCTCAGGTAGACCTTGCCTGTTTTGCCAGGGCGTGTGCAGACCACCGCCATGGGCTGCACCCCGATGCGCCCGGCCTGGCCCTCGGCCTTCACCGAAGCGGTCCCGACCGTGCTCCCGCAGAAGGGACAGAGGGCGTTGCCGCGCTGCGAAAACCCTGCCGGGTCGAAGCCGAGGCCCTCCTCGGTCGTGGCCGTCACCACCTCGAAGCGCACCTGTGGGGGCGCGGCGGTGGTCATCTTCAAGGCGACAAAGCGGCCTTTCTTCTTTGCCAGCCAGGTCTGGCGGGCCAGCGGCACGGTCGCACCGCAGGCGGGGTTGGGACAGCGCACCGTGCGCGTCCAGAGATAGGCCACGGGGGTGAGCGTGTCGGGGGGCGGGGGTTGGGGAGTGGGAGCGGGAGCGGCGGCATCGGGAAACAGGTTCAGTTGGGGTTCGGCCCCAACCCCCGTTTCCCGAAGCGTACCCCCCGATGCGCCCATCGCAGGGTAGAGGTCGCCGATTTCGACCCGCACGCGCTCCAGCACCCACCGGCCCCACCGCTCCACTTCTGCCGCCAGCGCTGCCCCATACTGCTGTGGGTAGACCAGCGTGCAGAGCTGGATCAGGTGCGCGACGGGGTTGAGGTCTACCGCATACGCCTCGCACCCCAACCGCAGCGCCTCCAGGGGGATGGCCCCGCCACCGGCGAACATATCGAGCACCTTCGGGGGCGGGCCATCGCTGGCGGCAAGGATACGGGCGCGGGCGTCTCTGAGTGCGTCGTCGCTCACCTGCCACCGGCACAGCGCGAGCAACTCCTGCTCCGCCTGTGCTCGTTCGTCGGGCGTAGTGGGCGCGGGCACCAGCGCGGCATAGACGGCGGCACGGGCAGCAACGAGCGGACGGCGGGCCCACCACAGGTGCAGCGTGGAGATGTGCCCCTTGCGGATGCTCTTCTCGCGGCTCGCCTCCGCGCTGATCTCGCGGATGGGGAGGTAGTCTTCAATCAGGCGTCGGTGCATCAATCAGTCCTCTTTGAGTTCACACTCGCGGTGGGTGCCACCCCGCCATCACCCAATAGCGGCGCACCTCCAGCGCTTCCACATCACGGTCAAGCCACGGCGCTTCGACAGTCGCCCGTCCCACCGGGGTCGTCCCGATGATCCGCACCCCATCCTCGCTCCACGCAAAATGTTCGCCCCACACCTGGGTGCGCGGGTTGAACAGGGGCACGGTGGTGCCGGTGACCGGATCCACTGCCTCGGTCTTGTCGCTCTTGTGTCCATTGCAAATTGGGCAGGCAAGCCACAGATTGCTTTCATCGTCGCTGCCGCCCTTGCCAACGGGCAGGATATGCTCAATTTCCAGGCGAGCCATCACCAGATGTTGGGGACTGAGACAGTAGCCACAGCGGTGGCGAGCCTGCTGCCGCACGCGGCGGTCCACCTCAGACGGAATAGTCTTACGCGCCATAGGTCTGCGTCAGCGGCGGCTGCAACCCCCGCTCCACGGCCACCTTGAGCGCGTGAGCCTTCCGCACCATCCCCCGACGATAGACCCCCATCAAGGTATCCAGACGCGCCTGCCCGGTCGGGTCGAGGGTCTGCTCACGCTGTCGGGCCAGCAGGTCGCTCAGTTCTTGCTGCTGCCCCTCGCTCATCTGCATATCGCGCAGCGCGAGCACCTGGTCATCTGGCAGCGCCTCGACGGGGAGTTCTTCCCCTACCAGTTCGAGCCACTCGACCAGCACCTCCTCCACGCGGCGCTGCGACCGGCTGGCAATGGCGTGCGCGTGCTGGAGCAGCGTGTCGGAAAGTTCCAGCACCACGGTTTCACTCATCCGGGCCTCCTTTCACCCTTCAAACAGCCTCCTCAATCGGCAGCAACCACCCCTTCACCTCAACCAGCGGCGTTGCCCGGCCCCCAAGCGCCTGCTGCGGGTTCTGGATGGGAATGAGTTGCGGCGTGTCGGTCTGGCACCCCCACACCACATAGAGCCAGTAGCTCGCGCCGTGCCGCCCGGCTTGCAGCCACTCATTCGGCGTCATCACCACCGGCTCGTGGGGCGCGGCCCGCCCCTTCACCTCAATGCGGCGCAGCGGACGCTGCCCGTGTTCGTCGGGAGGGCCGAGGCTGCGCAGGTCAAACCCGCTCCCGTCGCGGTGCTGGCTGACATCCTCCACCTCCCATCCCCGCTGTCGTTCGTAGGCGATGGCGTGCTCCATCGCAATGCGCTCGACCGCATCGTTCCGCTGCATCAGATGCACGATGTGGTCGTCCTGGGCAGGCAACACCAGCGCGGTGCCCAGGTAGCCCACCGGGCCGGGCCGCACGACGGCCAGGTGCGCCAGTTCTGCCAGTTTGCGGTCGCGCCGCGCCTCCAGTTCGTAGACCCGCTTTTCGGCTTCGTCTCGCGCCAGCCGCGCTTCGTCCTGCCCCCGTTCGACCACCCGTGCGGCCAGGTCGGCCCACTTCGCCTGCTGCGTGCTGATGAGTACCTGAAACGACTGTTCCAGGTAGGTACGACGGATCGTTACTTCGCGTTCGCGCCGGGCGCGGACCTCCCGCGCCAACCTGTGCTGCACGTGCGCCCGGACCCATCGCTCCACCGCCTGGACCCCGTCGGCCTGGGGGTGGACGAGATGTTCCCCCGCTCCATCCGCAGTCCCGCCGGGGGTGAGGTCGTGCAAGAGGTCGGGTGGGGCCAGTTCATAGTGCGGTTCGCCATCGGGCCGGGAGCGTTCCCGCACCACCGTGAGCGTGGCATGCACCAGCGTGGGGCGTGATGGCTGCCCGTTGCGGCCTGGTTCCTCGCCCTGCACCTCCACGCGGAAGAAGTGCAGCCGGTAGGGCGCGGTCGCGCCGGGGTCGGTGAAGCAAGCCACCCCCCGTCGTATCCCCTCCAGGCGCATATCCAGCACGTCAACCACGGCAGCAAAGAGCGGGTGGCCGGGCGAGAGCAGCTCGGCGTCGAGGTGCTGGTGCTGCTCCAGGTGCTCCTTGCGAAAAGTGAGCTTGGGGTAGCGCGTCTGGCTCACCCCGGCGTGCCGCACGGCGGGCAGCGAGGGGGCGCGAAACCGTTCGGGGACGTGCTCAACCCGCAGCAGCGTATCGGCCCGCTGCTCCACGCGCAAGCCCATGGTTGCTGCTGCCGCCAGGAAAAACTGCTCCACATACTGCGGCATCAGGCGGCGCTCCTCGGAGCGGTCATCCTGCTGGCGGATGGGGGCGAGGTCGAGCTTGCTGGTTGCCAGCGCCACCCCCGTGGCCTCCTCCAATTCGCGCAGCCGATCAGGGGAGAGGCGGGCAATCTGGTCTTCGTATGCTTCGAGCCGTTTCGGGTTGGAGGTTGCCTCGCGCAGCATCGCTTCCAGATCGACGTCATTGAGCCACAGGAGGTGCCCGATCACGTCGAACACCCGATTGCCAAGCGCGGCCCGCATCTCGTCCAGTTTGTGCAGCAGACGGGCCAGGATGCGGCCTTCCACGATGGGTTCGCCATCCTCCGACTGCTCGGCAACGAAGTTGAAGATATACACGTCGCAGGTCTGCCCGATGCGGTGGATGCGTCCCATCCGCTGCTCCAGGCGGTTGGGGTTCCAGGGCAGGTCGTAGTTGATCATCAGGTGGCAGAATTGCAGGTTGATGCCTTCGCCTGCCGCTTCGGTGGCGATACCTACCTGCTTCTCGCGGCGGAAGTCGTCCTGCGCCTCCTTGCGCTGAATGGCGTTCATTCCGCCGTGAATGGCACAGGTCGCATAGCCCCACTGCTCCAGGTGCGCCTGTACGTAGTCGAGCGTGTCTTTGTGCTCGGTGAAGATGAGCAGCTTGCCGCGTCCGTCGCGGACCTCGTCAAAGCGGGACCCTTCCAGCACATCGTGCAGGGTGCGCAGCTTGGTTTCGTCGCCCTGCGCCATCGTCTGCTCCGCCAGTTCGACCAGCCGCCGCAGTTCGCGCACCTCCGCGTCCAGGCGATCCATCCGCTCCATCACGAGCGTGCCCTCGGCCAGCGCGTCGAGTTCGGAGGCGTCGCAGTCGTCTTCGTCCCGCTCCTCGTCGCTATCGAGCAGCCGCAGCCGTTGCAGGCGTCGGGCCTGGTCGGCAGGGCGCAGCCCTTCGAGTTCCTTGAGCAAGCCCTGGAAGCGGTCAAACCGCCGCCGTAGCGAGCGTGTGACGGCGTGCAGAGAGCTTGCCAGGCGGCGCTGAAGCACCATCCGCGCCAGGGCCACCGTCACCTTGCGCGGCCCACGCTGGTGGGGGAGGAACTGGTTGATGTAGGCCGTGACCGCCCGATAGAGCGCCATCTCCGCCCGCGATAGCTCAAAACGCACCGTGGTGGGGTGGCGTTCGGTGAAGAGGGGATGGCCGTCGAAGTCGCGCAGTTCCTCCTTCAGGCGTCGGAGAAACCACGGACTGTCGTCCAGTTGGATCAGGCGCTGGTTCAGGTCGCGGCTGGCAAACTGGTCGGCATCGAGGAGTTGCAGGAAGAGCGTGAACTGCTCCACATCACCGGTGTGGGGGGTGGCGGTCAGCAGGAGCGGCCGGTCGGCCAGGTGGCTCAACTGCTCGGCCAGGGCGTAGCGGCGGGTGCGCTTCACCTCGGAGCCATAGCGCCGCGCCGCGCACTTGTGCGCCTCGTCAATGATGACGAGATCCCATTCGGTGCGGAGCAGGCCCGGCGCAACGTCCTCTTGCTTGGCGAAATCGAGCGAGGCGATGCACTGCGGGAAGCGCTCCCAGACGTTGCCCGCGAGCTGGTTTTTCGCCAGGTCACTGCGGATAATCTCGAACACCTCGTCAAACCTGGAGCGCAGTTCGTCCTGCCACTGCACCGTAAGGGGTGCGGGAGTGAGGATGAGGACCCGTTCCAGGGCGTGGCGGAGTTTGAGTTCCTTGAGCAGCAGACCCGCCATAATGGTCTTGCCTGCGCCAGGGTCGTCGGCCAGCAGGAAGCGCAGGCGGGCCTGGGGCAGCATCCGTTCGTAGACGGCGACCAGTTGGTGGGGGAGGGGGCGCACGCCGCTCAAGGACACCGCGAAGTAGGGGTCGAAGGCGTAGGCCAGACGGATGCGCTCAGCTTCGATGAGGAGCGCGAAGGAGGCGGGGTCCACCAGGGGAGCTTGGGCCGGGGGGGGCGTGCTCCAGGGCAGCGTGCAGCTCCGCTGGCTCAAGGGTGATTTCGTCGGGGCGACCATCGGTCGTGCGGACGCGCACGAAGAGCACGTCCCCTTCCTGGGTAATCTGTTCGACCAGTACGGGTTCGGTGAAGAGACCCTGGAAGCGCAACCGCCGACCAGTGGCGGCGTCCAGGGAAACGTGGGTTGGACGAACGGTCATACAGTCCCTTGGGGGCGCGGCGGTCTCTTGTCAGGAGCACCGAGCAATGCTACAATACCATTCATAACGCAAGAAGCAGAGCAAGCCCCCATCCGTGCCTGGCAAGCAAGCGGGTGGGCTTTTTTGTTCCACACAAAATTGCCCTCAGTATAGCACACTTCCGAGCGGGATGAGGAGATCCCCCCAGGTCAGAGACACCTTGCCCTCTAGAGGGGCAGGCACGCAGGCAGCAAGGATAGCGATTCAACCTCTCATTCTATTTTCTGGAATGGCACGAGATAATGCTGTATGAACTTCTGTGGTTGTAAATGTGAAGACTGAAGTGATTGCTCGCATCGAATTTCAAGCTGCGCGTGTGGCAGAGCATGACTACATAATTCTTGCAACAAATGACGGGTATCGCTCACAAGTTCATTTAGTTTGTCGAAGGTCAATGCCTTACTATCACTGGCTGGAGTGTTTCTGGTCGCACGAGTGTTTGGATGGACACACACGAGAATCCCTGAGTGAGCAGGGTATTTTTCCTTAAACCATTCACCAGCATTCAGGAGTTGTCCATGTTCCTCTTTCGTGAGGGCGTTGCCAGCCTGCTTTTTACTTTTGACCTCTATAATCAAACCAAGTCTATCTGTCAGTAACCATAGAACATCAGGTCCCTGACCACACTTCTTGTCTGGCCGGTCTACATTGAAACCAAGGACGCCCCCAAGTCTAGCCAGTGCTTCCTCAAATTGTCCGGAAGAGACATCTGGAACGAGGTGAGATACGATTTTTTCAAACTCTGACAGGTACCCTCGACGCATCTGGAAATCCTGCATTTGCGCAACTATTCCCAGGGCTTGAGAACCGGGTGCTGTAATAGCAACATAAGGTGGTTGGATTTGTGGTTTGAGCAAGTTGTCATTGTGTACAAAGGCTTCCTGCTGGAGTCTGAGAGCATCCTCCGTATTACCCCAATAGTGAGAAGCACGTGCTGCCAGTTGTAGTATCCAACCACGGCTTCTGCTATCCAGATTATGGTAGTCCTTGAACGGTAGTGATAGAATGGGCAGCAAGTGTACCATGTTCCGTCCTGGAAAGAGAAAGACTCATGCCGCGTTGTCCCTCCTGCCACTCCGAACGGGTGGTCAAAAATGGATCCATTCATACTGGGAAACAAAAATTTGCATGTAAGGCCTGTGGTCGCCAATTCGTCGAAGACCCCCAGTTTCGTATCATCTCAGACGAGACCAAAGCGCTCATTGACAAGCTCTTGCT
>JAAUSY010000004.1 GCA_012032475.1 Chloroflexaceae bacterium | reverse complement strand
AAGGCAGAGCGGCCCCAGGAGCAGCACCCCCACGGGTTTGGCAAGGGCAGCCAACCCGACCCACCCCCCCGCTAGCGCGAACAGCCAGGGACGCCGAACCTGCATCCCCCACACGGCGAACAGACATCCAAGCATGGCCGGCAGGGTCATAATCGCTTCGCTGTTGAAGGTGAGTCCCTGGAAGCGCCAGCTGCTGCCATAGGCGAGGAAGAGGGCCAGCGCCCCAACCGCCGACCAGCGGCCATAGAGCCGCCAGCCCGTCAGGAAGACGACCACTCCGCTCGCCAGCAGGTAGAGCGTTGCCAGCATGCGAATGGCACGAACCGGGTCGGGGGAGCAGAAGCGGGCCAGACCATAGACCAGGTAGACCAGCGGGGGCTTGTGGTCGAAAAGGTCGCGGTAGGGGATATCGCCGGCCATCCAGCGCACGGCAATGACAGCATAGGCCCCTTCGTCGCGTTCGAGCGGGAGGGCATGCATGGGGCTGCGCAGCCACCAGGCCAGCGCCAGCATGATGAACACCAGGATGCTGAAGAGCAGGTGCTTCTTGGTCATTCCCCGACCCGGCCTGTCACTCGCCACGTTGTAACGTGGTCAGGAGCAGCGCGTGCGGCCCATCAACCTCTGGCAGCAGGGGGGGGCTTCGCTCAGGGGCAGCCGCTGCCCGTCCGCCGGGCGATACGCGCCAACGACGACGCGATAGCTCCCTTCTGGCAAGTCTGCGGGCAGGTCTATGGGCAGGGAGCTGCCAAACTGCTGGCCGGTCTCCCAGGCAGCGAAGAGTCCTTCGTCAATCGGGGTGTCCACCTGCGCCACCCGGTTGCCGTCGGAATCCAGCACATGCACGAAGCAGAACCACCCGCCGGGCTGGTCGGCCTGCACTCCCCACGAGAGTGTGACCACCAGGGTGTTCCCATCCACGCGTGGCTGAACCCATGCAGGCGCAACCCCGTGCCAAACATCGCGCCGACTGGTTCTGTAAAGGGGCGCACCGGCTGGTACACCTGTGCGTAGTCTATCCCGTGGATGCGCACGGTGTACAGCGGGGGGGTCTGCTGAACGAAGACTTCGGCCGGGGCGTCGGGGGTGCGCTGGAACCCGCGGGAGTAGCGAACGGCGTAGCTGGCAGGCTCAGCAGCGTGGATTTCGTTCAGCTCAACCACGCGCACGGGAACGAAGGGTTCCAGCGTGCGCGGGTCCCACGACATCACCGGGCTGCGGGCCAGGTCGGGGCGGGTGCGCAACCACGCGCCGACCTGCTCCATCCCTTCTCCCCACCCGACCAGCAGGACGTGTGGCGCGACGGTTCCTCCGCCGAGCAGCGGGTTAAAATAGGCCAGGTAGTAGGGGTGATACCACCCCAGGGTGATGGCGAGCAGCAGGGCCACGAGCCACCGCACCGCCGCAGCCCGGCGTTCGGGGGGCCAGGTCTGGCGACCAATCCAGGTCCAGGCCCAGTCCCAGGCGCGACCGCCGGACAGGGTCATCAACCCCACCGCGGCCAGGATTTCGAGCGGGGGCCAGACGGGCAGCAGGTAGCGGTCAAACTTTTTGGGCAGGAGGCTCATGGCGATGCCAAACAGCAGCATGAACCCACCCAGAACCAGCAGTACGCGGCGCTCTTCGCGGCTCCGGCGTAGAGCCAGGGGCAGCAGCACCAGCCCGATGAGCGTCATGGGCGTGCTGCGCCACAGGACCACCACCGGATAGAAGAGCCAGCCGGGGTCGGCCACCGGTTGCCCCATGAAGAAGTTACCTGATTCATGCGGTTGGCCGCCGTTGGCAAGAACCTCGTTGATGACGCTGGCAATGGCATCGTGGGGGGCCACCCACATAGCCGGCCACAATGCCCAGACGACCGCGCCCCCGCTGAGCAGCCAGGCGGCATAGCGGGAGGCTACCCACCGCCCTCGCTGCCAGAGACCAGCCGGTGGGCTGAGCAGCAGGAGCAGCAAACCAGCCGCCGGCAGCAACACCAGTGAGGGGGCCTTGGTGAGGAATGCCAACCCGGCACACAGCCCGGAGCCAGCCAGGATGAGCCAGGAGCGGGCTGATGCTGCCGCATCGGCGCGGTGGGGGCTGCCCCCCGGCCAGGGCCGCAGCAGGAGCAGCATGAGGATGAGGATGCTCAGCGTCATGAACGAGGTCAACAGGGCGTCGAGGTGCAGCAGGCGGCTGTGGGCAATCAGGAAGGGAGAACTAGCCCAGAGCAGCCCGGACAGGAACGCAGTTTCGGGGCGCAGCAGGCGGCGCAGCAGCAGGTAGCCCCCCGCGACGGCAAGGCTGTTCACCACAGCCAGCGGCAGGCGCGTCAGGGCAAGGTAGGCCACGCTACCGCGCCCCCATTCCGGGCCTTCCAACCCGATGTGGTGGGCTATCCAGCGCCCCAGGGAGCCAAGCCACAGGGTGGTGACGCCGGGGTGGCCGGTCAGGTTGGTGCCGGCCCACTGCTCGTGGCGCAGTGCGTCCGAAAAGTGCATGATGCGCCAGACCCAGTGGAAACTTTCGTCCACGGTGAAGAAGTCGTCTAGCCCCAGGCAGCGGGGCAGCAGGGCGACGAGGCCAACCAGGAGGGTCAGGGACCACGCCGGCCAGGACGAGCGCACGCGGTGGTGGGGCGTGCTCCGGGCGGCGGCTGGTTGGAGGGGCAGGGTGGTTTCTGGTGGCATCGGAATCGAATGGCAAAAATGGCAAAACAAAGAAAGATCTGAAAATTCCCCCCCAGGGGGGATATCTCTTTGGACCGGAATGAGTTACATTTGAGTTACAACAACATCGGCCATGAGATGCTCAGAGGGGCTATCATGATGGGAGGAGTATTATGGTTCTCAAGACCACCAGGATAGTGCTCATCGTTGCCGCCATCTTTGCATCTGGTCTCTTTTCGCTTGCTGCAATGGACCTCGCACTACGCCGCTGGATTTACCGCTGATAGAGGTTCGCACCGGGGGGTGGCCTGCAACTGCGGCCATCTCCCTATCCCCTTCGTTTTCTTCTTTGCTTTTGCCCCTCGCATTGCTCCGTCATCACGCTCATCCGGGTGGTTGCTGGCTAGAGCCGCCACTTCCGACAGACAATCGTGGTGCCCGTGCCGGGCCTGGACTGGATGTCGAACTCGTCCATCAGCCGACGGGCCCCAGGAAGCCCCATGCCCATCCCACGGGAGGTTGAGTAGCCATCCTGCATTACCTGGTCAATATTGGCAATCCCTGGCCCCTGGTCTTGAAACTCGATTTCGATGCCCTTGCGTCCGTTCCGGTCAACAGCCCGGGCCGCAACGTGGCCGGAATCGGCGTAGAGGAAGATATTGCGGGCCAACTCGCTGACCGCCGTGGCAATGCGGGCCTGATCCACCGCGCCAAACCCCAGACTTTTCGCAATATCACGCGCTTTTGAGCGAGCCGTGACAATGTCCAGGTCGCTCTGGATGGGCGTCACATCGGCCTGTAGGGACATTCCCTCCCTCCCTTTCCTCTCTGCTGGTGCCTTCGCTGCACCAGGAATGGTGCTCGATGATGCGGCGATATTGACCAGGAGGCGCTACGTTATGTTGTGTTTCGCAAGAGATAGGATTACTTCCGCCACTTCCGGCAGGTCACCGTGGTGCCAACCCCGACGACCGAATGCACGATAAAATCATCCATGAGCCGTCTGGCTCCCGGCAGGCCCATTCCTTTGCCGCCCGATGTGCTATAGCCATCCTGGAGGGCACACTCGATGTCTTGGATGCCCGGCCCCTGGTCCTCACATACAATCTCAACGCCTTTTTTCCCGGCTTTTTCAACCCCACGAACGACGACCTGCCCGGTTCCGGCATAGAGGAAGATGTTCCGCGCCAGTTCGCTGACCGCCGTGGCAATCCGCGCCTGGTCAATGGGCATAAACCCCAGGTTTTTGGCAATCTCACGCACGAGCGAGCGAGCCGTGACCACGTCCAGGTCGCCCTGAATGATGGTTACCCTCTCCTGCGGCAGCATGGTTGGTGCCCTTTCTTCCCTTCTGGCGCTTCGTGCGCCGCCGGTTCCCGTCGCCGGTTCATTCTGGAATGGCTCCCATCAGCCCAGCACATTCAATCATGAGACGAACCCCTCCCATCGCAGTCGGTTATAGACCAGATTCTGGTTACCGTTAGTATAACATGACGGTTGCCCATGTGAGAAATCGGTCGGCAAAATCCACGGTCCGCACTGGTTCTGGCTCTGGCTACGCCCACTCCTGCACCATGAGATAGATGATGGCTCCCAGGCAGAGGTAGCTGCCATAGGGCATATATTCCGGCACATCGCGGCGACCGAACCCATGCTTGAGGATCAGGATGATGGCAGCCACCACCCCCGCCATCATCACCCCGTAGGTGAGCGCGGGCATCAGATGCCCCCGCCCGAAGGCTGCGCCCAGGAAGATACCCAGGTAGACATCGCCCATCCCGAAGGGGACCGCCCTGGAGGGAAAGAGCACCTTTGCCAGGAGAAACAGCAGGATGAACGCCACCCCGGCCACCAGCGCCCCTTCGACGCTGTCACGCAGGGGGAGCGCGGGGAGGCTTCCTCCGGCCAGCAGGTTGACCAGCAGCACCCCCCCGGTGCCCCCCAGAATAACGAACACGTAGATGAAGCGGTGGGTCCAGTCAATGGCCCCAGTGACCAGCAGCACCAGACAGACGAAGCCCAGGTAGAAGAAGAGCAGCGAGAACCCATACTGGCGGTAGAGGAGCGCCAGCGCCGTCGCCGAGAGCAACTCGACCAGGGGGGCAATCCAGGGGAGCAGCTGACCATCTGGCGCTCGCCCCCGCTGGAGCACCCATCCCAGGATGGGGAGCAACTGCCAGAGCGCCAGGGGTTCGCCCGTGCGCGTGCAGTGGGGGGGCCAGCCAAGCAACCGCCGTTCTCGCGGCAGCCGGATGATGACGATATTGAGCAGGGAGCCGATCACCAGACCGGCCGCAATGACCAGAATCATCAACAGAATATCCATGCGCCCTCCGTAGTCCAACGTCGCTCGTTGCTCATCGCTCGTTGCTCATCGCCCGTTGCTCGCCGCCCATCTACAACGTTGCCATTCCCATCGCCGCCCGCATCACCGCTATGGGTGCTTCGCGCCCGGTCCAGCGGGCAAACCCCAGTGCTCCCTGGTGCAACAGCATCCCCAGGCCATCCAGGGTCCGCGCCCCCTGCGCCTCCGCCTCCTGGAGCAACCGGGTCCGGCGATAGACCATATCGTAGACGAGCGTGCCGGGGGTGACCAGCACGCCCGCCGGCAGGGGGGTTTCGTCGTTCTTCCAACCCACCGAGGTAGCATTGATGAGCAGCGTGCAGTCCCCGACCACTGCAACCAGAACGGGGTCGTCTTCCTCCAACGCCAGGGCTGCCAGGTGAGGCGTCTGGCCGGAGGTCGCCGGGCGAAGGTCGGCCACCAGGCTTTCGGCCCGTGCCAGGGTGCGGTTGGCAATCACCAGGTGCGAGACCCCCGCATTGACCAGGGCAAACGCGGCAGCGCGGGCAGCCCCGCTGGCTCCGAGCAGCACCACGCGCTGACCGGCAGGGCAAAGCCGGCCCCTTCGGCCAGCGCCGCCAGCAACCCCGGCGCGTCGTGTTGGCCCCAACCAGCGCCCCATCTTCGCGACGGTAGATGGTATTGACTGCGCCAATCTGGCGGGCTTCTGGTTCCAGGGCGTCAAGCATGGGGATGACGGCTTCTTTGTGCGGCAGGGTGACGTTTGCGCCGAGCACCGATGGGCTGCGCAGCGCGGCAATGCGGGCGGGAAGTTCTGGGGCCGGGGTGTGCCACGCCTCGTAGTGGGCAGCAATGCCCAGGTGGGCAAAGGCGGCATTGTGCATCCGGGGGGAGCGGCTGTGCGCCACCGGGTCCCCTATCAGGCTGACGGTTTTGAGAAAGCTCATGGGGTCGTTACTCGCTGCATGCCCGATATTCGGCTTCAAACTGTTGAAAATCAACGTAGTTGGTAGCGAAATTGTGCGACCCATCGAAGTCGCAGCTTGCGACAAAATAGAGGTAGTTGGCACTCTCGTCGGGTTGCGCCGCCGCCTGGAGCGCGTCGAGGCCGGGGCTGCAAATCGGGCCGGGCGGCAGGCCGGCATATTCGCGGGTGTTGTAGGGGTCATTCACCTTGAGGTCTGTAAAGGTCAGGTCCTTGCGCCACCAGGTCCGTTCGAACTGGCTGTATCCAAGCGCATACTGAAGCGTCGCATCGGCCTGGAGCTTGCCCCCGCCGGTTTCGTCCAGGTTGTCCGGTTTCATGCGGTTCCAGAACACCGCGGCAATGCGGGGCATCTCGCGTTCGAGGGCTGCCTCGCGCTGCACCACGGAGGCCATGGTCATAATCTGGTGGACACTGACGTCCGGAACGCGGACTTCGCGGTCAATCTCGCGGTATTTCTGGTCGAACCGTCCGAGCATCATTTCAATGACATCGGTGACGGTGGCAGTCGTCGCAATGCGGTAGGTATCAGGGAAGAGGTAGCCCTCCAGGGAGGCGTCGGTCGGCAGGCTGTTGAGAAAGAACGAACGGTCTTTGAAGGCGGCCCCGTTGCTGGCGGCGCTCAAAAATTCATCTTCCTGAAAGACCCCGGCCTCTTCCATGAGCGCGGCAATCTCCTCCAGGCGCAACCCTTCGGGGATGGTCACCTGAAGCTCTTCGGAGCGGCTGTGCTGCAAACTCCGCAGTATTTCGCTCATCGTCATGGTCGGGCGAAGTGTATAGCGCCCGGCCTGCAATTTGCCATCCAGCCCGCGGAGGCGCACCAGCAGCGTGAACAGGACAGGTTGGCGGATCAACCCCTGGGCGCGGAGTTTCGTGGCTATCTGGGCGGTCGTATCGCCTGGCTCAACCGCTATCTCAATGGGTTGGTCAACGTTGCTTGCGGTGGCCTGGATTTCCTGCAAGAGCAGGTAGCCCGAACAGGTGACGGCCAGCGCCAGCAGCGTGATGCCAAGCATCACGGCCCGCACGTTTCGCATGAACATAGGATTCTCTGGTCTCCAGCCATGTTGTCAGGTTATCATCTGGTCGTTCGATATGAGCATGTTCCATCGTGATACCCATTATATCATGTATCTCTCTCCAGGCTTCTTCGTCGTATCATAGTTCGTATGAAAATGAAAATGCGGCGAATGGTATTCCGAATAGTGCGAACCGGTGAGGTGGTCGTCACCCTGGTGCTGGCAGCCCTGGTGCTGGTGGGCGAACTGGTCGTGCTCCAGGGCCAGCGCGATGAATCGCGCCGGGTAGACGCCCTGGTGGTGCTCTGTGCGGGGGTTAATGATGGTGATGATGGTGATGATGGTGATGATGATATCACAGTCTGTGTGAATCATGCGCTGGACCGGTACCGTCAGGGGTTGGCCTCGCACCTGGTGTTGCTTGAGGCAGCCGAAGGCGCAGCCGCGCAGCACCTCCGCGAGGCGCTGGCGACCCACCACCTGCCCGCCGAGGCGCTGTTGACGGTGGGGCGGAGCGGCCACGACCAGGCCGATATGCAGCATATTGCGGCGCTGCTCTATCAGCACGGGATGAACCGCGTACTGCTGGTGGATACACCCGATGCGCTCCTGCGCCACCTGAAGATGGCGCGGGACCTGGGACTCGTGGCCTATGGCGCACCACTCCCGAATAGTCGTTCTCCGGAGCTACGCGCTGTGCTCCGGGCGAGCCTGGACTACTGGTCGTATGTGCTGTTCAACCACCGCGAGGACCTGGAAAACGAGGCAGGAGACCATCGGCCATGACTTGGAATGCAGCGGAACGAGAACAGAAACAGAACGGAAGCTGGCTACGCCATCAGCAGGAACACCCCTCCCCCCACCACCCCGCCAGCCACCGACCCCAGAAAGTTGACCACGTCATTGGTAAGCCAGGGAGCGCCCCGCACCAGGGAGTTGGGGGTACCATCCTTGCCCACGGCTCGCTCCGTTTCCTTGCCGTCCGGGGTGCGATACATCGCCTGCACCGTGGCTCCGAGCAGGCTATCTGCCAGCGAGCCAGCCACTCCCCCTAGAAGCCCCGCAGGAAGAAGCCACAGGAGCCACGGGGATGGGGATACCAGGAGGGAGGGGGGAGGGGGAGGCGCTGCGGGTATGAGTGCCTGCACCAGGGGGAGGAAGCTAAACATTGCCAGGCCGATGGTCAGGCCACCCGCGGCAGAAGCCAGGGTGCCCACCAGCGTGATGCCGCCGGAGGTCCCCGGCTCGACCGTGCGCCAGGTGGTGACCAGGCGGGGAGGGGAGGTGCTCAGGACGCCCAGTTCGGTCGCCCAGGTGTCGGCGGTTGCGGCGGCCATCGTGCCCACGAAGCAGGCCAACACGAGCGGTGGCTCGCCCAGGAGCGCCGAGAGCAGTGAGAGCAACGCGCCCAGGCCGCCATTCGCCATGGCCTGGGTCAGGTCACGCCGGCCTCCCTTGGCAAACTTCTCGCCCGCCCGTTCCTCCTTGAGGCGCTCTTTGTAATGGGAAAGCAGGCTGCTGCTCACAAAGAAAGTGACGAGCGTCAGCCCCCAGGGCCACCCCCCGAACCCGAACGTCAGCGTGCCAACGATGACCGCGCCCACCGCCCCGCTCACCGTGAGCGAGCCGCGCCACCAGGCCACCCCACCCACACCGAGGCTGAGGATCCAGCCCAGGAGCAGGCGCAGAGGGTCTATCATCGGGACTCCTCCTTGCTATCGTCTTTCCAGGTAGTTCTGCACCAGGGTTTCAAACAGCTTCCCCTGACCGTTGGGGAAGGCAGACAGGGGGATGGCAAGCACGGTTCCGCCCTGCAAGGTGAGCACATAGCACCCGGCCATCACCTTGAGGCTGGCAATCTGGTCCCACATCAGGTGGCTCTGCCCTTGGGAAGTGCGGATTGCCACCCCCTTGCTGGTGAATTCGTAGCGCGTTGGCAGGAAAAAAGGCTGGTCCTGCTTCAGGCCGGTGCGGATGATGTCCGCGGCTCCGATCAGGAGGTAGAGCAGAAAGGGCGGCCAGACAATGAGCAAGAAGAGGTAGCGGTCAGTGTAGATGGCGTAGGCGGTGACGAGCGAGCAGGTAAAGCTGTAGAAGTAGAAACTCATCCGGAACAGGTGGCGGAGCAGCGAGAGCTTGATAAACTGCTCGCGGGTCAGGGTTGCTTCAACGGTCATCGTGGTCGCCATCGTCGGGGCATTTGCCCTGGCTGTGGTCATAGCGGTCATTCCTTATCCTCATCCTCTGTCAGCAGCAAGAGAGACGTCTTGAGCACATGAACAAGTATACCAGGAGTTTACCACAGTTTGTGGGTTCGCGGACGGTGGGGAAACGGGGCGGGCAAGCGGCAGCAAGCCGCAGGCAGCGCAAGAGTCCCCGATGGACTGGACTGGACGGCATTTGACGCCCCTCCTGGTTCCTGCTATGATGGTGAACGTATGTCTGAACCGGGGAACCAACCCCCAGACGCTTCTTCTCAAGTACCCGTCATCAAGCCAGGCTGAGCCAGGCAGAACCACGCACCATGTCCAGAGATACCATTATCATCAAGGGAGCACGCGAACACAACCTCAAGGGAATTGACGTCGAAATTCCCCGCGATCAACTGGTCGTCCTCACAGGCGTTTCGGGATCGGGTAAGAGTTCGCTGGCGTTCGATACGCTCTATGCCGAAGGCCAGCGGCGCTATGTCGAAAGCCTCTCGGCCTATGCGCGGCAGTTTCTAGGGCAGATGGAGAAGCCCCAGGTTGACTTCATTGAGGGGTTGTCGCCCTCTATTGCGATTGAGCAAAAGAGCGCCAGCAAGAACCCGCGCAGCACGGTCGGGACGGTCACAGAGATCTATGACTATCTGCGCCTGCTCTTTGCGCGCATCGGAACGGCCCACTGCCCGGTGTGCGGGAGCGAGGTGGGCGGGCAGACGGCGGAGCAGATGGTTGACCGGGTGCTGAACCTGCCGGCCGGAACGCGGTTTCTGGTGCTGGCTCCGCTGGTATCGCAGCGCAAAGGCGAATACAAAGATATCTTCCAGGAAGCGCGGGCGGAGGGGTTTGCGCGGGTGCGGGTAGACGGTGAGGTCTATGACCTGAGCGAGGATATCAAGCTCAATAAGAAGGTCAAGCACACGATTGAGGTGGTGGTAGACCGCCTGGTGCTCCCGCCGCACCCCCCGACCGCACGGCCCGGCAACCACTCCCATCCCCATCCCCATTCTCATCCGTCGGAGGACCCGGCCGCAGCAGTGGTGGTCGCTCCAGGGGATGCCAGCGAGGCAGCACAGGAGTGGCAGGCACTGGTGACGCGTCTGACCGACAGCATTGAAACGGCACTGCGAACGGCTGAGGGCAAGGTGGTCATCAGCGTGGCCGAAGTGGGACACCAGGAGCAAGGCCAGGCAGAGACGGAAGGCCCGGAAAACGGATACCCCGAAGGGCAACAACCACTTCCTGAAGCGTGGTTGATGAGCGAAACCAACACCTGCACCAGGTGTGGGATTTCGTTTCCGGAGCTGTCACCCCAGATGTTTTCGTTCAATTCTCCCCAGGGAGCCTGCCCCGACTGCACCGGCCTGGGAACCCGCCTGGAGGTGGATATGGCCTTGCTGCTGCCCGACCCGACCCTGTCACTGCACGAGGGGGCCATCCCCTACTGGGGCGAACTGCGCAAGAAGCGCGATTCGTGGGGCTACCAGTCGCTGGTCTGCGTCAGCAAGCACTATGGGTTCGACCTGGATGCGCCGTGGGAGCAACTGACGGAGCACCAGCGAGAGGTCATTCTCTACGGCAGTGGCAAGGAGAAAATCCGGTTCGACTGGTCGCACGACCAGGGGAGCCACGGAGTGTTCTACCGTCCGTGGGAGGGCGTGCGCAACGAGATTATGCGCCGCTTCCAGCAGACCGAGAGCAACCACACGCGGGAGTTCTACGCCCAGTTTATGAGCGAACAACCGTGCCCGTCCTGCCAGGGGACGCGCCTTCGCCCGGAGAGCCTCGCAGTGACGGTGGGGGGACGGTCAATCCATGAGGTCTGTCGCCTGAACATCAGAGAAGCGTCGGCGTGGGTCGCCACGCTGCTGTACGCCGAACCACCGGAGGAAAGCAACCCATCCCACCCACAGCGCCTCGACGGAACACCACCGGAGGACGGGACCGTCGCTCATCGGCTCACCCCAACGCAGCGCCAGATTGCCGGCGAGGTCCTGAAGGAAATCCGCGAGCGGTTGCAATTTCTGCTGGGGGTTGGCCTCCACTACCTGACCCTGGAGCGGGCGGCTCCGACATTGAGCGGTGGCGAGGCCCAGCGTATCCGCCTGGCCTCGCAGATTGGGAGCGGCCTGGTGGGGGTGACGTATATCCTGGACGAGCCAAGCATTGGCCTGCACCAGCGAGACAATCGCAAGCTGCTCACCTCGCTGACGCACCTGCGCGACCTGGGGAACACCGTGGTCGTAGTGGAACACGACCTGGAGACGATGCAGAGCGCCGATTGGATTATAGACTTCGGCCCCGGCGCGGGGGTGAAAGGCGGGCAGGTCGTGGCAGCGGGGCCGCCTGCGGTCGTCCAGGCATCGGACACGCTCACCGGGGCCTACCTTGATGGGCGGTTGCAGATTGAGACCCCATCCCGGCGGCGCTTGGAGAAGGACGTGACAGCAGGTGAGCGCAAGGACCCGCGCAAAAATGAGCGCAACACCAGTCACCAGGGGACATGGCTGGAAGTGCAGGGGGCTTCTATGAACAACCTGCGCGACCTTGATGTGCGGTTTCCGCTCAGGTGCTTTGTCGCGGTGACGGGGGTAAGTGGGAGCGGCAAATCGTCGCTGATTAGCGAGACGCTCTACCCGGCCCTGGCGGCTCGTCTCCAGCGGGCGCAGCTTCGCCCCGGCCCCCACCGCAACATCGTGGGGGTGGAACACCTGGACAAGGTGATTAACATTGACCAGCAGCCAATTGGGCGCACCCCGCGGAGCAACCCGGCCACCTATGTCAAGCTGTTTGACCTGCTGCGGGAGCTGTTTGCTGGCACCCCCGAAGCGCGGCTCCGCGGCTACCCGCCCGGTCGTTTTTCGTTCAACCTCAAGGGGGGGCGCTGCGAGGCGTGCGAGGGCAACGGCGTGATCCGCATTGATATGCAGTTTTTGCCCGATGTGTGGGTGCGGTGCGACAACTGCAAGGGCAAGCGGTATAACCGCGAGACGTTGCAGGTGAAGTATAAGGGCAAAACCATTGCCGATGTGCTGGATATGGATGTACAGACGGCGTTGGAATTCTTCGATAACGTCCCGCGGATTCGCCGTATCCTCCAGACGCTCCACGATGTGGGGTTGGATTACATCCGGCTTGGGCAGCCGGCCACGACGCTGAGCGGGGGCGAGGCGCAGCGGGTCAAGCTGGCGCGGGAACTGGCGCGGGTTGCCACGGGACGCACCCTCTACATCCTCGATGAGCCGACCACCGGGCTGCACTTCGCCGATATTCAACATCTGCTCAAGGTGCTGCACCGGCTGGTCGATGCGGGGAACACGGTGGTGGTGATTGAACACAATCTGGATGTCATCAAAACGGCCGACTGGGTGATTGACCTGGGGCCAGAGGGCGGCGACGGTGGGGGCACGATTGTGGCTGAAGGTACCCCGGAGCAGATCGCGCAGGTGGCCGAGTCATTCACGGGGCAGTTTCTGGCTGATATCCTGACCGGCGGGAAGGGATAGGAAGGCCAGGGTTCAGAACGTATCACGTATCACGTATCACGTATCACGAAGGTCGGGGTAAAGCCAGGAAGGTTTTTACCCCTTCCACGGCCCCCACAATCTGGTCAATCTGGAATGCATCAACCATATGGCGCAGCGTGGCTGCCAGGGCCTCATTGTGGAGGCGGATGTCTTCGATAACCTGGTCCAGCAAGCAAACATCCCCCAGGATGGTCGCACGCTCTAACGCCGCCAGGGTATCGGGCGGCAGGGATGCCAGAGCCGCTGCGGTGAGCGCATCGGATGCAGGTTCGGGTGTGGCCGTCTCATCTTCAGCGTAGAGATAGCGCACCCCCAGGTGTTTGCCCATCACCTCGAAAATGGTACCGGCGCGAAACGGCTTGCGGACGAAATCATCGCACCCGGCGGCCAGCACGACGGCCCGCTCCTCATCGAAGGCGCTGGCGGTGAGGGCCACCACGATGGTCCGCTGCCCTTGGGGAGTCGCCTTGATACGCCGCGTCGTCTCGTAGCCGTCCAGCACCGGCATGCGCATATCCAGAAAGACCAGGTGCGGCTGCCACGTTTCCCACACCGCCAGGGACTCTTCCCCGTTGCTGGCCTCGCGCAGTTCGAAACCAAACGGGGCCAGCAGCTTGACCAGCAACCGCCGGTTGTCAGCGCGGTCATCAACAATGAGAATGCGGTAGGTCGGTTGGTCGGGTGCCAACCCGATAACCTCTGGCAGCGGGACGGTAGGGGCGAGGTCGTCTTTCATCACCACGGCGACTGCTACATCGAACGCAAAGACCGAGCCGCGGCCTGCCTCACTCTGCACCGTCATATCGCCGCCCATCAACTGCACAAACTTGCGGCTGATTGCCAACCCCAGGCCCGTGCCCTCGCAGGACTGCTGTCCGCTGCTGGTCTGCGCGAATGCCTCGAAGAGTTGGTCGAGTTCGTCCGGCGCGATGCCAGGGCCGGTGTCCGCAACGCGGCAATGGAGGGTTGCGTGGTCTGGCGATGCTGGCTGGCCCCCAACGCCCGGCCCTCGACGCCCGACCGAGAGGGTCACGCTGCCCTCGTGCGTGAACTTCAGGGCATTCGACAGCAGGTTGATGAGGACCTGGCGCAGCTTCCCTTCGTCGGCCTGCACATACGGCGGCAGGTCCGGGGGGTATTCAACCAGCAATGACACGCCCTTTTCCTTTGCCCGCAGCCGGAACATATCCTCAAGGTCGTGCAGCAGGCGGGCAGGTCGAAGGGGTACTCGTTGAGCGTGATGCGCCCGGCCTCGACCTTGGAGAGGTCGAGCACATTGTTGATGAGTGTGAGCAGGTGTTCCCCGCTGCGGCTGATGATAGCCAGATGCTCGCGGTGTTCGGGCGGCAGGGTCGTGCTGCGGGTCATCACCTGGGCAAAGCCGAGGATGGCGTTCAGTGGGGTGCGGAGTTCGTGCTCATATTCGCCAGAAAGATGCTTTTGGCCTGGTTGGCGCTCTCGGCCACCTCGCGTGAGTGTTCGGCTTCCTCGCGGGCAAGCTGGAGGGCGTGCGTGCGCTCCACCACGCGATCCTCCAGGGTAACGGTGAGTTCCGTCAGCTCCTGGTCTTTCTGCTCACGCACGCGGATCTCTTGCAACAGGGACTCGCGTGAGGCGTGCAACGAGCTGACCATGCGGTTGAACGCCCCCGTGAGAAAGCCTATCTCATCGGAGGCCCGCACCGGCACATCCACTTGCAAATTGTCTGATTCCACGCTGCGCACCCCCTGCAAGAGCACATTGAGCGGTCTTACCAGGCTGGACTGGACGAAAAAAGGTTCCATGAGCAGAAAAAGGGCGATGGTCCCAAGCAGCAACCAGAGCAGCGGCAGGGCACGAGCGTGGATCATTTCGCGGTAGGCCAGGTAGCTATAGCCTACTTCGCCCAGGGTGTCAGCATCAATGCGGAAAGGGTAGCGGATGAAATGGTCGGTGGGCAGGCCGAAGTGTCCGCGATAGGATGGCTCGCCCTCCGGAGGGAGAACCGCCTCCAGCTGGCGATGCGTCGGCACGCTGGCAAAACGCTGACGGAGCCAGGGGTAGGTATAGATGAGGCGACGCCAGGTGGACGTTGAGAGCACGCCCGGTCCGTCCTGCCCAACGAGGGTGCGGAAGCGCGTGTCCTGCCGTCCTAGCATCTCCGCGTCAGGCCCCGGCCCGCGGGTGTAGAGCATCGTGTAGGCGGCAGAGAAAAGACCGTCGCTGGCGGGACGTGCCGCCACATAGCGCACGCCGTCTGGCATCTCGTCGGTGATGCCGTGCGCGACCAGTTGCGCGATGGTCTGCACCTCAGCGCGGCGGGCCTCGTGGTAGCTCTCCTGCACCCAGTTCAGCAGCAGCGGCCCGGCCAACCCCGCCAGCATCATCGTCATAACCAGCGGAATACCAATCAACTTGATCTTGAAGGTCGTCGGTTCGGGCGCATAGTCCAGGTAGGTCAGGATGAAGAGGGCTTCGGATACGAGGAAGGTAGCAGCAAAGGAGCCAACCGGAATGATCTTGTGCTCTTCGAGGGGGCAGAGGATAACCGCCAGGACCGCCGTGCTAAAGACGAGCGCCAGCGCACGGGCGGCGTGGGCTTCGCTGCCCTGCGGCTGCCACAACCGCACAGCGATTTTGCGCCAGTACGAGAGGCTGCGCCACGCGCCACGGGGTATGGGAGGGTAGCAAACCGTCTCGTTCTCGCACGAGAGACGCACGCTCTGGCGCAACCAGACGATCAGCACCCAGAGAAACCCAAGTGGGTGCAGCAGGGTAAAGAGGTTGTTCGAGGAATAGAAAGGCTCTTCGCTGGGGCCGAAGAAGTCATAGTAGAACAATTCAAAGCCATAGCCAGATTGGTAGTGCGCGGCTTTCACTTCCAGCCCGATTCGCAGGAGCAGAACCGCACCCACGGCCAGCGTGAGCACGAGCACGCTATGCGCCTCGCGGCGATAGAGCAGGCGCGGGAAGCGATAGGCAAACTGGATTGCCAGGATAACACCAATCCAGGCGAACATCATGCCACTTATCCAGTAGAGGTAGCCGCCAACGGGTGCGTAGATGACCGTATGAAAGAGCAGCGATGCCACCAGGAGCATAAGGAATGTTTGCCAACCGATGAAGAACCAGGTGGCGGCAGACTTGCGCTTCCAGGAAAGGAGGACCAAGAGGATGACGACCTGAACGAGGAACGTAGGCACGAATCCCATTGCCCCAGGAGAGAGGAGGAAGGTCATCTGCTCCATACGCTACGTTGTCTTACCATAATTATCCAGGCCGTCCTGCTCGTTGCAGGGGTTTCATTATAGCGCAACCTCAAACGGAACACAAGACCGCATGGCAACCGGTGTCGTTCCTGGTTATAATGGTAGCTATGGAAACTGAAACAAGTGGAGGAGAAAGGAGCAAAAACCCGATGAATACCCGAATCGCCCGGCTCACCGCAGCCATGAACGAACAGCACCTGGATGCGGTGGTTGTGGTGCCCGGCGCAAATCTGCGCTATCTGACCGGGCTGGAGTTTCACCGCGGCACGGGGGACCGCCTGACCATGGCACTCTTTCCCGCCGACGGGTCACCACCCTGCCTGGTCGTGCCTGCCCTGGAAATGTCCCGCGTTCGGGGCAGCACCGGGGATACGCTGCGCTCCTTTCCGTGGAACGACGCCGAAGGCCACGCGGAAGCGCTCCGCCGGGCGGTCGAAGAGGTCTTCCCTGGGCAGCGCCATCAGGCGGACCCGCCGGTTCCTGGCATCGAGGAGATGGTGATGCGCGTGAGCGAGCTTCGTGCTCTGGAACGCTGTTTCTCCCACCCGCTCCGCACCGCCGACGCGTCCCCACTGCTGGCGAAGCTGCGGATGGTCAAGGACGCCGCAGAACTGGCCGCGATGGCTGAAGCAGTCCGCATCATTGAAACGGCGCTGCGGGCAACCATTGCCCACATCCGGCCCGGCCTGACCGAGCGCCAGCTTTCAGCTATCTGGTCGAACGAAATCAGAGCCGCAGGGGCCGAGGGGGAGAGCTTCGAGAACATCGTTGCCAGCGGCCCCAACAGCGCCAACCCGCACCACACCAGCGGCGACCGCCCCATCCAGGTCGGGGACCTGGTTCTGCTCGATGGGGGAGCGATGTACCACGGCTATGCCTCCGACATCACCCGCGTGGTCGCCCTGGGGGAGCCTGGCCCGATGGCCCGCCAGATCTATGACCTGGTGCTCCGGGCCAACGCCGCCGGGCGAGCCGCGGTGCGCCCCGGCGTCACCGGCGAGCAGGTTGACCAGGCGAGCCGCCAGGTCATTGCAGACGGCGGCTATGGCAAACAGTTTTTGCACCGCACCGGCCACGGCCTGGGGATGGAGTGCCACGAACCACCGTCTATCGTGGCGGGTAACCATGAACCGCTGGCCGTGGGAACGACCTTTACGATTGAGCCGGGTATCTACCTTGAGGGCATCGGGGGGGTGCGCATCGAAGATGACGTGGTGGTCACGGACGAAGGGGGCCGGAGCCTGACCAGTTTCGGGCGGGAGTTGCTCGTGCTGCCCGTTCCCCATGCCTGAGCGCAATGCTCAACCCCCCTTCTGGGGGCATACGCTCTTCCTTCATCTCTCGTATCTCTCGCCTTACCGCTTGTAGGCTTTGATGATTTGAATGCCGCGCCGCGCATGCTCATTGTGGGGGTTGATATCCAGCACATTCAGCAGGGCCGTTTCCTGGTCTTCCAGGGTTTCCACTGCCCCGCTCAGCCAGAGCCAGGCTTCTTCTCGGCGTTCATCCAGTTCGACCACTTTCATCAGAAGCTCACGGGCCCGGCCCGTTTTCCCTCGCGCACGGCCACTGCTCCCTCGTAGAGCCATTCGGCAATCTGTTCTTCCTCCATTGCCCTCCCCACTTTTCCAGCCATATTTTTATGTCAATTCAAGTGCGTTGCTGCGTTGCAAAGAAGTGGTACAATGTTGCTACCGGCACCATACCACAGATTGGGGCGTGGTGCAACATGCCGCTGTCTCCCCACGTCGTACCCGGAACGAGTGGGCGGTGACCGGCCCTGGGATGTCAAGAAAGGGTGAGCAGATGACCGAACAGATGATAGCCCCCGCGGTGGCTCCCCGCCCCGCCGAGCGGCGGCTCAGGATGAGCTACGAGCAGTTTCTTGCCTGGTCGGACGAAGACACCCACGCCGAGTGGGTCAACGGAGAGGTGATCGTCTTTATGCCCCCAGTGGACCGACACCAGACGATTGTTGGCTTCCTGCACATCGTGATCTCGTTGTTCGCCAATCTCTTGAACCTGGGAACCCTGCGGGTTGCGCCCTTCGAGATGCGCCATCTGCCGGGCTACGCCTCCCGCGAGCCGGACTTGCTCTTCGTGGCCCGCGAACACCTGCACCGCCTCACGCCGGAGCGCCTCGACGGCCCGGCCGACCTGGTGGTCGAGGTCGTGTCCCCTTCCAGCGCGAAGCGCGACCGCCAGGAGAAACGCGACGAGTATGAGCGGGCTGCGGTGCGCGAATACTGGGCCATTGACCCCCGCCCCGGCTACCAGCAGGCCCTCTGCTACACGCTCGGCCCGGACGGGTGCTACGCTGCCATCCTGCCCGATGCGGAAGGCCGCTACCACTCGGTGGTGCTGCCGGGGTTCTGGTTCCGCGAGGCGTGGTTGTTCGCAACGCCCCACCCCGACCCGCTGATGACGCTGATACGCGAGTTTTCGCCGGAGGTCACGCAGGCCCTGCGCGACGCTCTGGCATCGGAAAAGGAGGCGTGAACAGATGGCCGAACCGATGACAGAGATGATAGAGATGACCGCCCCCGCAGTGGCTCCCCGCCCCGCCGAACAACGTCTCAGGATGAGCTACGAGCAGTTTCTTGCCTGGTCGGACGAAGACACCCACGCCGAGTGGGTCAACGGAGAGGTGATCGTCTTTATGCCCCCAGTGACCGTTCATCAGCGGATCGTTATGTTTCTCATCCGGCTGCTTTCCCTGTATACGGACCTTCTCCACCTGGGAGAGATCATCACGGCTCCGTTCGAGATGCGCCACCTGCCAGGCTACGCCTCCCGCGAGCCGGACTTGCTCTTCGTGGCCCGCGAACACCGGCACCGCCTCACGACGGAGCGCCTCGACGGCCCAGCCGACCTGGTGGTCGAGGTCATGTCCCCCTCCAGCGCGAAGCGCGACCGCCAGGAGAAACGCGACGAATACGAGCGGGCTGCGGTGCGCGAATACTGGGCCATTGACCCCCGCCCCGGCTACCAGCAGGCCATCTGCTACACGCTCGGCCCGGACGGGTGCTACACTGCCATCCTGCCCGATGCAGAAGGCCGCTACCACTCGGTGGTGCTGCCGGGGTTCTGGTTCCGCGAGGCGTGGTTGTTCGCAACGCCCCACCCCGACCCGCTGATGACGCTGGCAGAGATACGTGGCCTCTCGCCAGAGGCAGTGCAGGCGCTGCTTGACCGACTCATGGGGAAAGAACAACATGATTGAGGATACGTGTTGAACCAAGGAAATAGAGCGAGGAAATAGAAACCTATGGAAGAGCATGTTCAGGACCCAACCGAGGTGAAAGAAGGAACCGTGATTCAACCGCCGCAACGGTCGCTCCCCAGGAGCATCAGCTACGTGGTGCTCCTGGTGCTGGGGGCCATCTACCTGATTAACCCTGGCCTGGGGATTGTCGAGTTGATTCCCGATAATATGCCGGTAATTGGCAACCTGGATGAGGCCGGGGTGGCTTCGCTCATGGTGCTGATTATCCAGCGGCTCCGGTCGGGCCATTGATTGAATTGATTGAGTTGAGAGGGAATATGGGAGAACCGCACCAGAAAGAAGAGGTGAGCAGATGGCCGAACAGATGATAGAGATGATAGAGATGACCGCCCCCGCGGTGGTTCCCCGCCCCGCCGAGCGGCGGCTCAGGATGAGCTACGAGCAGTTTCTTGCCTGGTCGGACGAAGATACCCACGCCGAGTGGGTCAACGGAGAGGTGATCGTCTTTATGCCCCCAGTAACACACCACCAGGAGATTGTCGGCTTCCTGCACTGGTTGGTTTCGGCGTTTGCTAGCTTGTTCGATCTGGGAAGAGTTTTTACGGCTCCGTTCGAGATGCGCCACCTGCCGGGCTACGCCTCCCGCGAGCCGGACTTGCTCTTTGTATCCCGCGAACACCTGCACCGCCTCACGCCGGAGCGCCTCGACGGCCCGGCCGACCTGGTGGTCGAGGTCGTGTCCCCCTCCAGCGCGAAGCGCGACCGCCAGGAGAAACGCGACGAATACGAGCGGGCTGCGGTGCGCGAATACTGGGCCATTGACCCCCGCCCCGGCTACCAGCAGGCCCTCTGCTACACGCTCGGCCCGGACGAGTGCTACGCTGCCATCCTGCCCGATGCGGAAGGCCGCTACCACTCGGTGGTGCTGCCGGGGTTCTGGTTCCGCGAGGCGTGGTTGTTCGCGACACCCCACCCCGACCCGCTGATGACGCTGGCAGAGATACGTGGCCTCTCGCCAGAGGCAGCGCAGACGCTGCGCGATGCGTTCACCAGTTCAAGCTCAAGCTAAGGTTTCCCGCTGACCCCGTTCTGGGAGTTTCCCACTGCCATGGCTCATCACGCATGGTCTGTCGCTTATCACCGACGGAACGCTTCCCACTGGCGACTGCTGGCGCTGGCGCTGCTGGTCGGTCTGGCCGTTCGGGTGGCGCTCTGGGGCCATCTCCCGCGTCAGGGGATGATCAGCGACGAGGCGGAATATCTGGCAGCAGCGACCTGGTTGGCGCAGGGACGGGGTTTCTCCTGGCACGAGGGATGGCTCTGGACACGTGCGCCCCTCTACCCGCTCTTCCTCGCGGCCCATGTTCGTCTCTTCGGCATGAACCCTGTCCCCATCTACCTGTCGCAAACCTTGCTCAGCTTGCTGAACGTGGTGCTGGTGTATGTGCTGGCGCTCCAGATGAGTGGCAAGCAGAACTCGGCGGCAATGGGGGAAAAGGTTGTTTCCTCGCCGCCACCGGGCACCGGAGGGACCGCACGTCCGTTTCTGGCAGCGCTCCTGACCGCAGTCCTCTTCCCGTTTGCCACCTATCCGCAAATCCTCCTGAGCGAAACCTTCTACCTTTCGCTCATTCTGGGGGCGTGGGTCATCCTGGCCTACTGGCAATGGCTTGCCGCGCCGCGCCTGCTCACCTCCTCGTTGCTCCTGGGGCCGGCAGGGGTGGTGCTCGGTCTGGCAACCCTGACCCGCGGATTGACCGCCGGGTTCCTGCCCCTCGTGGCGCTCTGGGTATGGTGGATCGTTCGCCGTTCATCGCCGGCGCTTCGTCTCCTGCCGGTGCTGGTGTTCGTACTGGCCGGCGCGGGAACGATCCTGCCCTGGTCGTGGTATGCCAGCCACCGGTATGGCGGCCCGGTGCTGGTTGACACGACGGGCGCGTTCAATCTGCTGCTTGGCGCACGAACCGCCTACGACCAAGGACGGAGCGATGCTCCCACCCGTGCGTTTCTCCTGGCGCTGCTGGACGAGCACCTCCAACCTGCCGAACGACGGGCGCTCCTTGCCGACTCGTGCCTGTTCCAGGAGTACGACCGCCGGTTGCTGGCGGCCCTGGAGCAGCCGGTTTCGTCTATCACGCAGGGGCAGCGCCAGCAGTTGATGTCCGCCGAAGGACTGTGCTTGCTCGCTAGAACCCCGCTGGCGTTTGTTCAGAAGAGCCTGGGGGAGATGGTTGACTTCTTCCAGATCAACTACACCGGCTCCGAGCGTATGACAGACGGTTTTACGTCGGGCCGCCTGCCGCGGTGGTACCTCCTGGCGCTCTTTCTGCTCGATGACACGCTCTATGTGATAGCCCTGCCCCTGGCGGTCGTCGGGTGGTTTCGCACGCGGGGAAGCGACTTCAAGACGCTGACCGGGCTGTGGGTGGGGTATTTCATGCTGACCACTCCGCTGCTGTTTGCCATCAACCGGTTCCGCCTGCCGCTCATGCCCTTCGTCTTTCTCTATGCCGCCGCGGCCCTGGCAAACGAGTGGCAGGAACATGCCTCTGCCCCATTCGCTGGCCGGCGCATGCGCTGGTTGCTGGCTGGTCTGGTGAGTCTGGTCGTGCTGGTCACAACGACCCCCTATGCCTACCTGCAACCGGAGCCTTCGTCGTGGGCATCCTACCTGGGACCCTATCCATCGAGCCTGGCTATCACACGCCTTGCCTGGGAAAAGCGCCCGCTCTGGCTGCACGACCAGCAAGTGACCGAAGCCCTGGGACAGGGCGATGCGGCGCAGGCGCGGGCACTCCTTGCGGACGGGGGCGTGTCCGAACGCACCCGCAGCCTGGCAATGCCGCTGGTGCGGGGGTTGGAGGGGCACGCCCAGGAAGGGTTGGCGCTGCTGCCCAACCCGGCAACCATTGCCGACACGAAAGACTGGCAGGCAGCAGTGGTGCGCGGCGACCTGCTGCGGCGATTGGGCGACGAGGATGGGGCCAGGGCGGCATTGACGCCAACGTTCGTTGATGACCAGAACCCGGTAGAGTGGGCGTGGCAGTGGCTGCACCCTCCCCCCACGCGGCGCATTGACCTGGCTGGCAACCTCGACCTGGGCTACATCCAGGGGTTTTACCTGGGCGAGGGCGACCCCGAAGCCGGTGGGACGTTCCGGTGGTCTGGCCCGGAGGCGCGGCTACGCTTCCCGCAGCAAGGGTCTGGTGCTCCCCAATGGCTGGGCCTGCGGGCAGATGGGCGGGGGTGGCCCGATGATATGCCCCGTCCGCGGGTCAGCGTGCTGGTCGGGGACGGGACGGGAACGTCACCCCCCATTCCGGCTGCGGTCCTGGTCATTCAGGATGATATCCAGATGCACTGGGCAGAGTTGCCGCCGGTCCCGCTCGGAGCGGACCTCGTGGTGACGCTCCGGAGCGAGGTGTTTGTGCCGGGCGCTGCGGACTTGCTGGCGCAGCAGGGGCCGCAGGCCGGGCAACTGCGGACGCCTGGGGTACGGCTCGATTGGGCCGAACTGCGGGAGCACGCGCCGTGACGCCAGCAACGAGGGATGCCCGATTATCCTTATTTGGGGCATTATCCGGGGCGTTGCGTTCGTTCATCGCGGCTCCCTTCCCCTGGATGCTGGCGGTCAGTCTGCTGCTGGCTCTGGCGCTGCGTCTGGTGGTATGGCGCTGGCACACGTTCTATCCCCTGGGCGGGGACGAGCAGGAATATCTGAATCAGGCGCTCACGCTCTTGCGGGAGCACCGCTACGAAGAACTGCGGCTGATGCGCCCGCCGCTCTATGGGGTTTTTCTCGCAGGCTGCATCGTGCTGGTGGATTCCCTGGTGCAACGACTGCGCCTGCTCCAGGCGCTCCTCAGCACCGCAACGGTGCTCCTGATGTGGCTTCTGACCAGGGAACTGACCAGGAGGGAGGCCGGGCAAGAGACCGGAAGCATTGAACCGGGGCAGGGCGAGGTTCGGAGTGCCCCGGCGCTTGCGGCCCTGCTCTGTGCTCTGAGCTACACCCTTGCGGCCCACGCCACCGAACTGCTCACCGAGACGTTGTTCCTCTTCGGGCTGACCACGCTGTTCTGGCTCCTGGTGCGGGCGGCTTCCCTTCACAAGGAACGGCTGGTCAGTGCTGCCGCCGCGGGGGTGGTTCTGGGGCTGGCGTGCCTGGTGCGGTCGGTCGCGCTCCCGCTCCTTGCACTCGGCCCGCTCTGGCTGCTGCTGGTGCATCTGCTGCGTCCTCCACACGCTCGGCCCGCTGTCCCTTCCTTCTCACTCCTGCGCCGCTTCTTTCCATCGGCGCTCCTGGTCCTGGGTGCGGTGCTGGTGCTGCTTCCCTGGACCCTCCGCAACTATGCGACCTATGGGAGCGTGATACTCATTGACACGACTGGCGCGGAAAACCTCTGGCTCGACAACGACCCCGCTGGGCGAGAAGCCGTCAAGGCCCGGCTCTATGCCTATGGCAACGACCGCGCAGCCCGTCAGCGCCTTGCGATGCACCACGGCCTGGAGGTAATCATGAGCCACCCGCGCCACTTTTTGCGCAAGGCGGGGGAAGAAGGCACGGCGTTCTTTGCCCTTGAATATACCGACGATATGCGCGACCGACCGGCCATCTGGGTGCCGCCGGCTGAGGTGTGGTCGCGCCTGCTGCTCGGTGACGGGCTTTTCCTGATGGCGCTCCTGGGGGGCGTGGTGGGTATCTGGCCTGAAAAGTGGGAGAGAAGCGGGGGAATCCCCTGGTCACGGGTGGTGACGGACCCGCGCTGGCTGATGGGAGCCTGGGTGCTCTATCTGCTCCTGACGGCGATGCTCTTTCACGTCGAACTGCGCTACCGGCTGCCGCTCTACCCCGCGCTGCTTCCCTACGCCGCCATCACGATAACGCGGGTAGCGGGCCGCAGCAGGCGGTGGCTCAATTTCGATGGGAAACATGCCCGGCGGTATTCCCCCCTCTTTTCAAGGCACGCGGTCGTTCGCCTGCCTTTGCAACTCCTGCACCCTGCCATGCTCGTTCTCTGTGCCACGCTGCTGCACGCGCCCTACCCATTGTTGGCGTGGAGCCTCGGTCAGAAACATCTCCACCTGGCGTGGGCGGCGCATGCGCTCAGGCAGGGGGACGCCGGTGCTGCTCAGGAAGCGGCCCTGGCGGCCCTGGCGCAGGATGCCCAGTCGGTGCTGGCCCGAACGGCCCTGGCACAGACGGCCATGTTCAATGGCGACCGGGACGGAGCCGAGAAACTCCTCCGCGAGGCGATTACCATCCTGCCGGCTCACCCGCACGCCCACCTGCTGCTTGGAGACCTGTTGCGGCAGCGGGGCGATAGCGCCAGCGCCCGGCGTGAGCTTGTCTACGAAACGGCGTCGCTGCAAGACCTGCAAGCCTGGAGCTGGCAGTGGATGAGCACGCCGCCACCCTCCAGCCTCGATATCGGGATGGGCTGGACCTGGGGATGCTGACGGGGTTTCACGCCCGGAGCGAGGGCACGCCCTGGCGCTGGACAACCGACCACGCCCGCCTGCGCCTGGCACTCCCGCCGGACGCGACAGACACGACGGACACGACGGACACTCCGCCCCCGCTGGTGCTGTATCTGCACCTGGCGTCGGGGCGACCAGCGGGCGCACCCACTCCCAGGCTCAAGGTCCTGGTGGGCGGGCAGACCGTTGGGGAATTGCTCGTGCCGCCCGACTGGAAAACCCATACCGTTGCGCTGCCCCTCCCCCTCCCTGGCAGCGATGGGGATACGCTGGTGGTCGAACTCCGCAGCGATACGTTTGCTCCGCGGGACTATGACCCGGCCAGCAGCGACGGGCGCACCCTGGGGGTGATGGTGGACCGGGTGACGGTCAGAGGACTCTGAGGCCTGGGAATGCACAGGATGCTAGCTCGCAATGGCGGAATCTGGTTGGTGGTGCTGGTGGCGCTGGCGCTGCGCCTGGTGTTGTGGGCGCAGCCATTGCACCAGCCGGCCAACGACGAACGGGAATATCTTGCCGTTGCCCACGACCTGCTGGAGGGGCGCGGCTGGTCCTTCTACCTGCACTACCACTGGCTGCGGGCACCGCTCTACCCCCTCTTCCTGGCGGGTTCGCTGTGGCTGGGCCGCAGCAGTTTGCACCTGGCGGCCCTGCCGAATATCCTGCTCAGCACCGCCACGGTGCTCCTGATCTCCTGGTTCACGATGCTGGTTCAGGAGCGCGGTAATCAGCCAGTAGCAGCAGAAGGAACAACCGCAACAGGACAACGGACCGCGGCCCCATGGCTGGCATCATGGCTGGCGGCCCTGCTGCTCACCCTGGCAACCTTCGCGAGCCTGTTCATGAGCGAAACCCTGTTCACCTTCCTGTTCCTGGCATCGCTGGTGCTGCTCCTGCGCTGGAAGCAGCAGACGGAAACTCGCAACCCCCACCGGGGCTGGTCCCTGCTGGCGCTGGCCGGGGTCGCCTATGGTCTGGCAACCCTGACCCGCTCCGTCACGGTGGGGTTTCTCCCCGCCGTGGTGCTGTGGATAACCGTTGGAACCTGGGGCCGCGGGGATGCCTGGCTCCCCTTCATCCGCCGGGCGGCCTGGAACAGCGCCGTCTTTGTGGCCTGCGTGGCGCTGACCATTGCCCCGTGGACTCTGCGCAACTGCCGCACCTACGACCGCTGCATCCTGGTCGAGACGGGGCTTTCCTATAACCTCTGGGCGTTCAGCGAGCCACGCGAGGACCCTGACGAGATTTTCCGCACGTTGGAAGGCATTCCCAATCCGGCCACCCGCGCCGACGAGGCCACCCGGCGCGGTCTGGCCCGCCTGCGCGAAGACCCGTCCATCCTGCTGCGCAAGCTGTGGCCGAACTGGGTGGCACTCTGGCGGGTCAAGCCCATCGAAGACCGTTTTCTTCTGTCGAATTACTATGCCGACCCGCCACCGCTCGTATTTCTAGGGGCGCTGCTCCTTGACGACGCGCTCTCCCTGGTCATCGCTGCCGCGGGCATCATCGGCATTGGTTATGCCCTGACGCGCCGGTCCACGGCTCCGGTGCTTGCGGCCCTGCTGCCGGCTCTGTGGGTTGGCTACCTGGTTGTCACCACGCTGCTCACGCACGGAGAAGGGCGCTACCGCCACTTCCTTTTTCCCGTGCTCATCCCCTATGCAGCGGTGGGTCTGCTGGCTACGGCGCGGCGTCCGGATGGGGTAGGCCGGTGGCATATTCCGAATTTGCGCGGGATTGCCGGTCCGGATTGGTGGAAACCCCTGTTTTTGCTCATCAACACGGCCTTCCTCGGCCTGGTACTCTTCACCGCGCTCCGTTCCTACCCCTGGGAATGGGCAGCACACGGGGCGGCCCGCAGCCTGTACCGCCTTGCGGGGGATGCTGCCCTTGCCCTGGGCAGTGCGAGCGTGGCCGAAGTGGCCTACCAGCAGGCATACGCCGCGCAGAAGACTGCCGACGGGCAGTTGCTCCTGGGCGATCTCTACCAGCAGCAGGGCAGGCTTGACCTGGCTGAGCAGGCGTATCGCGCCGGGTGGCAGCGAAGCAAGCGCTACCTTGCGGCCAGTGCCCGCCTGGGCAACCTGCTCCGCGCTCAGGGGCGCAACGACAAAGCACGTGAGGCCTTTAAGGGCTATTTTGTTGCCGAACAGGAGGTCACGGACTGGAGTTGGAGCCACCTGGACCCACCGCCGGTGACGTGGGTGGATGTTGGCGATGGGTTAGATTTTGGCTATGTGGGGGGGGTCTACCACGCGGAGCAGCAGCAGGGAGCCAACGCACGTTGGACCGATGGGAAAGGGGTCATCCGTTGTGGGGGGCAGACGGTCGCCCCCATCACCAACCGGCGTTGCTTGCGCTCCGTATGGCGGCCCCCCACCCCGACGCGGAAAAGGTCACGGCCCACCTCTGCCCCGGAGGACCGGGGAGGGCGGGAGAACAATGTCAGCCGGTGCAACTTGAACCAGCGTGGCGCATCGTGCAACTGCTCACCCCACCTTCGGACGGTCCGGGATCTTTCGTTGAAATCCGCAGCCCTGCGTTTGTCGCGCCCGATGGACGACGCCTCGGCGTGCTGCTGGACTGGGTGCGGTTCTCAGGGGGTGTTTGCGGCGCTCAACCCGCGCCCGATGCTCACGGCAACCCGTGAGACACCGCTATCTGCACTTCTCCGACGTTCTGATGCACGAGAATATCAAAGGCAGGAACCACCCACAGCAGCCAGGTCCCAACAATAATGACCCGCTGCCACGCCGGCGTCAACTGCACCGATTCCGCTACTAGCCTGGTGGTGGCAACCCACCCGATCAGCGCCAGAACCAGATACCACGACATAATTTGAGGTTCCATGATGACCACCTCCACCTTTCTATGCTGCCTCGTTGCGGCACAGAGGCCCCTTTGTCTTGCCTGCTTGCGCTCCACCACCGCCAGGGCGACTTCTCTGTCGTCGCGGGAGATGGGGTCACCCTGATCGTAGCAGATTATCTGGACAAATGCAACAAGAAAAGGCGCGGTTCCCCTGGACGAAAGATACAAAGACGCAGAGGGGTCGGGGGTTGGGGAGGTGGATAGGTACTCATTCACATCATCCTTTCGGTTTCGGTGGTCGTGTGACTATTCCTGTGCTCCCGAAGCGTGGTAAAATAGCAGCAAAAGGAGCACGTCTGTTACGCTGCTTCTATGAGAAATGCGGGGGACCGGTGGTTGCCAAACACCAATGTCCCCCCAGATTTAACAGGATGGTTTGTTAAGTTCACAATTAACATTCTATCATACTTTGTTCAGTAATGCAACGGTTCCCTGAAAAACTGCGAATATTGCGCGAGCGACGCCAAATGTCCCAGAGAGACCTGGCAAAAGAATTTGGGTTTACCCATGTGTACGTTCATTATCTCGAAACAGGCAAGAGCGCTCCGAATGCAAAACTTATCCTGAAGATGGCCCGTTTTTTTAATGTGACGCCCGACATACTGTTATTGGATGAAGTAGACTTGCCGCCGGAGTAGGTACAGCCCCACAGCTCGTCACGCATCACTGCTGGTGAAAGGAAGAAAGGGGCGTAGCCACCACCGCTCACATCATCTTCTGCCACCTCCCTTGCTACGGGCAACCTGTGGTATCATGCGGCAAAGGAAAAGGAATGGACCAGCAAAGTGCAGAGGGAGTAAGAAGCGATGGCAAGTGAAAGTACCTTCGATATTGTCTCAGAGTTCGACCGCCAGGAACTGGTGAATGTCGTAGACCAGACCCGGCGCGAAGTTGGCACCCGTTATGACCTGAAGGACAGCAAGACCACGCTGGAACTGAGCGAAACCGAACTGGTTATCACCACCAGCAGTGAAATGCACCTGCAAAGCGTCCGCGAAATTCTTGAGACGAAGGCGCTGCGTCGCAACCTCTCCCTGAAAATCTTCAGCTACGGGAAAGCTGAAGAAATCGGGGGGATGCGCATACGCCAGGTGGCAACCCTCCAGCAGGGAATTGACTCCGAACTGGCAAAGAAGCTCCAGAAGATGATACGAGATGAGTTTCCGAAAAAAGTGCAGGCCCGCATCCAAGGGGATGCCGTCCGCGTGGGGAGCAAGAGTCGCGACGAGCTTCAGGGCGTCATCCAGTTTCTGCGCGAACAGGAGCAGGATTTCCCAGTTCCGCTGCAATTTACCAACTACCGATGAACTACCATATCATTACGCTTGGTTGCCCGAAAAATACCGTTGACAGCGAGGGGATGGGCACCATCCTGGCAGCGCGGGGGCACCGCCCGGTCGCTCAGCCAGAGGACGCCGACGTGCTCATTGTCAACACCTGCGGTTTTCTTGCAGCTGCTCGTCAGGAAGCGCTGGATGTTTTGCGCGATCTGGGAGCACGGAAACGACCGGGTCAGCGGTTGATTGCCGCCGGCTGTATGGTCGAGAGCCACGCCAGCCTGGTTCAGTCGGTGGCGGGGGTTGATGCCACCCTGAGCACCCGCCGGTGGCCGCGCATCGGGGACCTCTTCGAGGAGCCATTGACGGAGCGGGGTAATGGTCAGCATCGTCAATCTTGTCAGCAGAGTCAGCAGGGTCACGGAGCAGAGAACCACACCCTCGCTGGTGCGGACTGGCGCACCGCCTCCTTCCGTCGAGCGGGGACCCCTCCATCGGCCTACCTGAAAATATCCGACGGGTGCTCGCTGCGCTGCTCCTTCTGCCTCATCCCCACCATCAAAGGGGCAATGCGCTCCAAGCCGCCCGATGACATCGTTCGGGAGGCGCAGGAATTGACGGCGCAGGGCGTGCAAGAAATCGTGCTGGTGGCTCAGCATCTCACAGACTACGGGCGCGACCTGGGCTTCGGGAAGGATGGGTTAGCGACCTTGCTGGAGCGGTTGGGGGCTGAACTCCCCCCCGATAGGTGGCTCCGGCTCATGTACGCCTACCCCCAGAGCGTCACCCCGCGCCTGATCGAAACCATGGCCCGTCTCCCACAAATCTGCCACTATCTTGATATGCCGCTTCAACACGCCCATCCCGACGTTCTCTGCCGGATGCACCGACCATCGTGTCTGGACCACACGCGCCAGATAGTCGGAGACCTCCGTCAGGCCATGCCCGATATCGCCCTGCGTTCGACGTTTATGGTCGGGTTCCCTGGAGAAACCGAACAGGAATTTCACGCTCTGCTGGATTTTCTGAGCGAGATGCAGTTCGACCGGGTGGGGGTGTTCCACTATTCGCAGGAGCACGGCACCCCTGCCGCAACCGCGCCCCACCAGGTCCCCCCACGGACCATTGAGCGCCGGTGGCACCGCGCCATGCGCCACCAGCAACCAATTGCGCTGGAACGCAACCGCCGCTGGCAGGGGCACCACCTGGACGTGCTGGTCGAGGGTCAGGGGATGACCGATGATGGCCGGTCCCTCTTTGTTGGGCGCTCATTCCGCGAGGCCCCGGAGGTAGACGGGCAGGTCCTGGTGTGGGGACAGGCCGAGGTTGGCAGCCGGGTGCGCGTCCGGATAACCCAGGCAACCGCCTACGACCTGTGGGGAGAACCGGTTGCCGATGGAGAATCCCTGCTGACTCTGCCGGCCAGAGCAGGCGTGGGAGTGGGGGCCGGATGAGCAACCAGCTGCGTAGTTTTCCTCACCCGGTCCCCGCTCCTGCTACGCCCATCCCCGGACCCCCGCGGACCGCCCCGGAGCGGTCAGGAACCCCGCGACTGGATCGCCCGCTGCAATCGCCGCAGTTCTTCGGGGTCATGTTTCGACAGGTAATCAATCATATAATCAATTGCCATATCACTATAGTCATCCATGAGGCCGTCAAGCACCTGATGCACCACCATACTGACAAACTCTTCCTCGGAAATGGCCGGCGTGTAGACGTATGCCAACCCCTCGCGGTGCCGGTCGAGCACGCCCTTCTCGGCCAGGCGTCCCATCGTAGTCATCACGGTCGTGTAGGCAATGTCGCGTTGTTGCGAGAGTTTCCGATGGACCTTCTTGACGGTGCTGCGCTTGTCTTGCCACAGGGTTTGCATGATTTCCGTTTCCAACGGGCCAAGCACTTTGACGAGACCATCTTTCTTTGGACTGAACCGGAGTCGCATGTTGAGCGGCATGTCGGTACCCCTTTCGGATTTATCACTGGCTAAAACCGTTCTTTGACGTATGACATTGCAATGTACTTGGTGTTAGTGTACTATTTGGTTACGCAACCGACAATAACTTTTCATTACCAGGGGGTTACAGAAGATTACGGCAGCATTACAGCCACAAAAAGCCCCAGAATCTTCCCGTCATATCCCCGGACAACGTTTCAAACGTCCGTAAGTGCGTCATACTACCCGATATAGTATGACGAAGGTATGACAAAAGGTATTGCGAGCGTCTTGATACCTGTTTCACGATGATAATTTCGGGAGTGTACGAGCCTGTGTCGTACGACAATACGTTGGATTAAACGGAGGAAGAGAGGTTTTTTGCACCATACGATGAACACACCAGACATTCGGGCAACTATCCAGAAGGAGATGCAGGCCGCCTTCCCGGCGGCTGAGGCACGGGTAGAAACCTTCTATGGCATGATGGAATATCACCTAGGGTGGCGCGATGTGGACCTACGGCCAGCGCACTCCGACCCCGGCAAGCTCCTGCGTCCGCAACTGGCGCTGCTGGCGTGCGCGGCAGTTGGCGGCACCGTGGCACAGGCGTTCCCGCTCGCAGCGGCGCTTCAGCTCATCCACGACTTCTCGCTCATCCACGACGATATTGAGGATGACAGCGATACCCGCCGCGGGCGGGTGACGGTCTGGAAGCAGTGGGGGTTGGCGCACGGGATTAACACCGGGGACGGCATGTTTGTCATTGCCCACCTGGCATTGCTCCGCCTGTTGGAGGCCGGAGTTCCTGCCGAAGTCATCCTGGCGGTAGTCAAACGCTTCGAAGAGACGATTCTCACCATCTGCGAAGGACAATACCTGGACCTGAGCTTCGAGGGTAATTTGACCATTGACGAGGCCGACTACCTGGCGATGATCGGTCGCAAGACGGCGGTCCTGATTTCGAGTGCGGCGGGACTGGGCGCGATGGTCGGCGGGGCCGACCCCGAAAGCTGCCGGGACCTGTTCGACTTTGGCCTGAACGTCGGCCTGGCCTTCCAGATAGAGGACGACCGGCTTGGCATCTGGGGAGACCCAGCGGTGACGGGCAAACCACGGGCCGCGGATATCTACCGCCGCAAGGTGAGCCTGCCCATCGTGCATGCCCTGCGCCACGCCGACAACTGCGACGATCTGGCGCGGATCTATCAGCAGGCCCAGGTGAGCGACGACGATGTGACCTGCGCCCTGGCCGTGCTGGAAGCAGCAGGCTCGCGTGATTACAGCGGTAAAGTGGCGGCCCGCTACCACACGGAGGCGCTCCAATCGCTTGGCCGGGTTCGGGTCGGGGCAGCGCCCGAAGCTCAGGCGGCTTTTGCCCAGATACAGGCGATAGCCGAAAACTTGCTCGGACGGCAGGCGTGAAACCCGGTCTCCTGCACCTGGCGTTTCTCACCGCCGAATACCCTCCTCAGCCGGGCGGGGTGGGCGACTACACCTGCGGCCTCGCCCGGTCGCTGTCGCTGGCGGGCCACCAGGTTGCCATCATCACGACCTCCTCGTCCCCCTCCCCGGTCCCTGCCTTGGCTCCGGCGTCCCCGCCCGACGCGCCCACTCCCCCCCTTACCATCTGCGGGTCATCTCCTCGTGGGGGTGGCGCTGCTGGAAAGACACCGTCGCGGTGCTGGAGCGTCTGCGCCCGGACCTGCTGCATATCCAGTATCAGACCGGAGCCTATGGGATGCACCCGGCGGTCAACTTGCTGCCCTGGCGTCTGCGGTCGCGGACGGGCCCGGCTTGTCCCCACCTGGCGGTCACCTTCCACGATCTGCGAGAACCCTACCTCTTTCCGAAGGCCGGCCCCCTGCGGCGCTGGATAACGCACCGTCTGGCGGCGGACTGCGACCTGGTTGTTGCGACCAACCCCGACGACCTGGCAGCCCTGCACCGCTCCGGGATAGCCGCCTGTCATATCCCCATCAGCTCGAACATCGCCGCGCTTCCTCCCCCTGGGTATGAGCGCGAACCCTGGCGTTCTCGCCTGGGCGTGCGTCCGGGGGACGTGCTGGTCGCCTATTTTGGCCTGCTCTCACCCAACAAAGGGGTTGACCTGCTGCTGGATGCGCTCAGTGACCTGGCCCGGAAACCAGACCAGGAACCTGACCAGAGCCAGAGCCGGGAATACCCCGCCGGCCCGCGCTTCTTGCTGCTGCTCATTGGCGGGGATGCAACGTCTCCCCGCGACCGGGCCTATGCCGACCAGGTCTTTGCCACGATTGAGCGACTGTGGTGGCGTGAGCGGGTTATCATCACCGGCCACGTAGATGCCGTGACCGTGTCGGCCCACCTGCTGGCCGCAGACTGCGTGGCCCTGCCCTTCCGCGGAGGGGCTTCGTTCCGCAGCGGCAGCCTGCTTGCCGCGCTGAGCCACGGAACCCCGGTCGTCACCACGGTGGAGCCTGGGGGCCGGAGGTGGGGAACCGAAGATGCAAACATACGCCTCGTAGACGGGGAACACGCGCTCCTGGTGGCTCCGGATGACCGCAGGAGCCTGTCCCAGGCGCTCCGAAGGCTGGCGCAGGACCCCGCCCTCCGCAAACGCCTGAGTGCGGGAGCGCTCCAGGTGGCGGCCCACTTCACCTGGGAGACCATTACCCGCCAGCACGAACAGGCGTACTATCGCCTTCTGAACAGAATTTCGCCGCAGGTGACACCTTGAACCTTCTCCTTCCAACCGACACCTTCCCTCCCGGTGCGGTCGGGGGGAGCGCCTGGAGCGCCTATGCGCTGGCACAGGCACTCATTCGACGGGGGCACCGGGTCACGGCGGTGGTGCCGTCGCTGGTCGCTTGCGCGGCCCATCTCCCCCCCGGACGGAGCGCCTCACCGCCCCCGATGATGCCTCCGGTGTGCCCACCTGCCGCTACCTCTACCATGCCCCCGTGCTCCCCTTCATCAAGAACTACGCCCGCCACGAACAACTCTGGCCGCAACTGGCCGATGCGCTGGTAACCCTGGGGCAGCAGCAGAGCGACCGGCGGCTCATTCACGCGCAGCACGTTCAGACGACCCCCCCGGCCATCCTGGCCGGGCAGCGGTGTGGCGTGCCGGTCGTCGTCACCGTCCGCGATCACTGGCCGTGGCACTACTTTGCCACCGGATTGCACGGCGACCGCTTCCCCTACCTTCCACGGAGCGGACGGGTGCCCGGTGGTCTGGCCTGGCAACCGAACTGGTTGCCGCCTGGGGCCGCTGGCGGGGGTGCTGGCCCTGCCGGCGGTGCCCTACCTGGTCGGCCATGTCCAGCGCCGAGCGGCGTTTCTTGCCCGCGCCGATGCCATCATTGCCGTGAGCCACTACCTTGCCCAACGGCTGCGGAGTATGGGGATAGTGCCCGCCGACCGGCTGCACGTCATCCCGAACCTGGTGGACACTGCGGCTATCGAGCAACTGGCCGCCACGCCAGCAGCATCCCCCGTGCCCGAACCGTTCCTGCTCTTTGTGGGCAAACTGGAGCCGAACAAAGGGGCCATGCTCCTGGTCAGCATCTTCCGGGCGCTCCGTGCCAGCACCGGCGGCCCCCTGCCCACGCTCGTGGTTGCTGGCTCTGGCCCGCTCCTGGAGCGGCTCCGGCATGAACTGGAGCGGCTGCGGATACGGGTTGTGTTCCTATCGTGGGTGTCGCACGACGAGGTGGTGCGGCTGATGGCCCGCTGCCGGGTGCTGCTGTTCCCTTCGCTGTGGGGGGAGCCGCTGAGCCGGGTGCTGCTGGAAGCCAGTGCCCTGGGCATCCCCATCCTGGCGATGCCAACCGGAGGGACGGGAGATATCATCACAGACGGGGTCACAGGCATGCTGGCGCGGACGGCTGAAACCTTTGCCTCGCGGCTGCGGTGGTTGTTGGACTGCCCGACCGAACGGGAGCGCCTGGGAGAACAGGCCCGCAGCGCGGCGCGGGAACGGTTTGCGGCAGAGGTGGTCGTGCCGCAGGTGGAGGCAGTGTACCGGAGGGTGCTGGACAAACGCTAGCAGCGCAGAAAGCACAGAAAGCACAGAAAGGAGGCGTGGCGTTTCGACGCCACCAGGCTTATGAACATGGTCGCAACCATCACCTGGCTGACGTTTCAGGAGGCGCGGCGACGGCGCATGGTGCTCATCGCGCTGGTGCTCGGCGTGCTCTTTCTCTTGCTGTTCACGCTTGGGTTCGCGCTGATTGACCGCGAACTCCACGCGGACGAAGTCCCCGAAGTGATGCGGCGCAACTTCTACAACTTTCTCCTGATGGCCGGACTCTACGTCGTCCACTTCCTGACCATTATGATTGCGATTCTCGCTTCGGTTGACACCGTTTCAGGAGAAATCACCTCGCACACCATCCAGACCATTGCCATCAGGCCGCTCCGCCGCTGGCAGATTATCATGGGCAAATGGTTCGGCTTCGCCGCCATGATGGTGCTGTATCTGGGGTTGCTGGCAGGGGGCATGCTCCTGATAGTCTACGGGCGAACGGGCTATGTTCCCCCCAACCCCCTCCAGGGAATGGCCTTGCTGGTGCTCGAAGCCCTGGTGCTGATTGCCCTCTCGCTCCTGGGCGGAACGCAGCTTTCCACCATGACCAACGGCGTGGCGCTCTTTATGCTCTACGGGTTGGCATTCATCGGGGCGTGGGTCGAACAGATCGGGTCCCTGCTCCAGTCGGGAGCTGCGGTGCGGGTGGGGATTATCACCAGCCTGCTGATGCCGGTCGAAGCGCTCTGGCGGCGCACCTCCTACCTGATGCAGCCAACCCTGGTGCAAGAACTGGGTGCAACCCCCTTTGTCACATCGTCGGTCCCCAGCCCGGCCATGGTCGTCTACACCGTGGCCTACGCGGGGGTGGCGCTGGCACTGGCAATAGTTTGCTTCAGCCGCCGAGATTTGTAGTCCGGCATCGTTCTATTTCTTGAGGTATCGGTACGTCTGGAGAAAAGGTGGTCGTGGGGATGGAAATCTCGCTCAGGGTGTGGTACTATACCTTTGCACCGGATGGATATTCATCAGGACCCCCTTATGTTTTCGATGCGTTCGCAACGATGCAAGGCTTTGCTGAACAGGGTCCGCTGAATCCGGTCCATCAGGGGAATGATGACCATCATGCATGTATTGGCAGACATCAGCAGGATGAGGATAGGGCAAGGATGAGGATATGGCGGAATGTATCGAGATAAGCATCCCCTCCAACCTGGTCTTTGAACGGGTGGTGCGGGCAAGCGCGGCAGAAGTTGCGCAGGCGCAGGGGTTTCCCGAAGAACGCATTGAAGACCTGAAGCTGGCGATTAGCGAGGCCGTGACCAATGCCATTGAGCATGGCAACGAGAATATCGCTAACAAACTCGTGGCGGTTGTCTTTGCGCTCGACCACCATAAGCTGGAAGTGAGCATTGCCGATCAGGGGAAGGGACCGGGCAAGATGGATCCATCACGCAAAGTCGTGCGGGAAGAAAACCTGGAAGAAGGGATGCTGCGGGGCTTTGGAATGTACCTGATAGGGGCCCTGGTAGATGACTGGGAAGTCAGCTCTTCTGAAGATGGAACCGGCACGATTATCAAACTGCGATTCTATCGGGAGGGACAGACAGAATGAGTGATCAGGTTGTTCGACGCGAAGAATTTGGTGATGTCGTCGTCCTCCATATCACCACCAACAGTATTGATGCGATATCGGCCGCCGCGATTGAGCAAAGTTGCTCGGATATGCGACCCATTACAGTCCTGGATTTTGAAGAAGTGGCCTTTATTAACTCTGCCGGCATCTCCGTCTTGCTCAAGTTCGTCGTTCGGGCCCGCAAGTCGGGCTACAAGCTGTTTGCCATGAACCTCAGCCCGCACCACCAGAAGTTGTTCAAGATGGTGGAGATGTCGCGGTTTATGCCCACGATTGAAGAGCGGGACCTGGCCGCCTATCGGTGAGACGCGAGCCGGAGTAGTCGTCCATCGAGGCGGGGGAGTGAGTGAGCATGCGAGCAAGCCCACGAGCGAACATGCGCTACCCGATGAGAATCTGTTCCTCCGGGTATTCGACCAGCCGGATCGGCTGCTGCTGCGCAATCGCCACAATAATCGTCAGGGCCCCCAGGCGTCCCCAGAACATCATCAGAATAATGATGAACTCACCGAAGAGGTTCATCCGCCCGGTGAAGTCGAGCGTCAGGCCGCACGTTGCAAAGGCCGAGACGACTTCGAACAGGGCCACATTCAGCCCGACATTGTGGGTTATCAGCAGGAGCCAGGTTGCCAGCAGCACCAGAAACAACGAGATCGTCAGCACCGCCGCAGCCTTGCGGATCATCACATCCCCGATGGTCCGCCCGCTCACCTGCACCGATGGGAGGCCGCGGGCATAGGCCCAGATGGACACCATCAGCACCGCGAACGTCCCGGTGGTGATACCGCCCCCCATCGAGGCCGGCGCGGCCCCGATGAACATCAGGATGATCAGGAGCACCTGGCTGGCCGGGGAGATATCGCCAAATGGCTGGATACCGGCAAATCCAGCGGTCCGCGCCGAGACGGATTGGAAGAAGCCCAGCAAGATCTGGCGATACCAGGGTTCTCCCACCAGCACGCGGCCCGTACGGCTCTCAGCCAGGAAGATCCCGATCCCCCCGGCGCAGACCAGAGCCACCACCACCACCAGCGTCATCCGGGTGTGCAGGCTGAAACGCCGCTCCTCATACCAGGTCATGAGGTTTGCTATCACCGGGATACCCAACCCCCCCAGAAAAATCAGGCTCCCCATCACCAGCAGCGACAGACTATCGTTCGGGATACCCCCAGGGTACTGGTCGGGCACCGCCCCGAAAAGGTCGAACCCGGCGTTGCAAAAGGCCGAGACGGCATGGAAAATGGCAAAGAGCAGCGCCCGGCGGTCGCCCAGGTTTTCACGCCAGAGCAACCAGAAGAGGCCGGCCCCAATGCCTTCAAGGGTCACGACGGTCACCAGAACCCCCTGCGTGAGTTTCAAGATGGCTCCGGGCATAATCAATCCGAGCGAGTCGCGCAGGGCAATGCGGTCCACCAGCGCGACCCGGCGTCCAAGCAGGCGAAAGGTCACCACGGCAATGACCATAAAGCCAATGCCGCCGACCTGGATGAGCACCAGCAGGATGATCTGGCCGGCCAGGGTCAGGTCGCGCCCCGGCGTAATGATGGAAAGGCCCGTCACACTCAGGGCCGAAGTCGCCGTAAAGAGCGCCTCGATGGGTGTCAGCGGGCGCGAGGCTCCGACCCCCGGCAGCAGCAAGAGCAGCGTTCCGAGCAGAATCATGAGGCCGAGACCCCCGACAATACGGAGCGCCGGTGCAACCCGATGGTAGCGATGGGGGGAGGGACGGTCCAGGTGCAGCCGCACCCTCCGCGACCGCCCAGGGAAAACGAATCTCATGTCAGCTCACTCAGACGGGCAATATCGGCGTTCTTCCCCAGAACTACCAGCAGGTCGTTGCTGGCAAACATATAGTTGGCCGAAGGCGAGACAGTCAACGTTTGTTCTCGCTTGATAACCAGCACCGTGACGCCAAACCGGTGCCGCAGGTTCGTTTCGATGAGGGTGTGACCGACCATCGAGCGCGGGATGCGAAGCTCGGTGATGCTGTAGCCCGGCTCCAGTTCGAGCAGGTCGAGCACGCCCGGCCCGGTGAGCATATGCGCCAGGCGGCGACCGGCGTCATGTTCGGGCAGGACGACGTGGTCGGCGCCCACCCGCAGCAGGATGCGGCGCTGTCGTTCGGTGGTCGTCTTGCAAACCACATAGCGCACATCCAGGGCCTTCAGCGCCACGGTCGTCATCAAGTTGCCCTCGAAGTTCTCGCCAATCGCCACCACCACCGTATCGAACGAAGCAATATCAACGGCTCGGAGCGCCTCCTCATCGGTCGCGTCGAGCGCGGCTACCTGGGTAATCTGTTCCGATAACCGCTGAACAATCTCACGGTCATGGTCAATCCCAAGCACCGAATAGCCCCGCTCGATGAGCGTGAGCGCCACGCTCTGACCAAACCGGCCCAACCCTATCACCGCAAACTCTTTCTTCCCCGCTGGAGCAGGCATACGGTTTCTCTTTCTCCATCTGAAACAGGAACCACCTGGGTACACAATCTAATCTAGCACGGTTCTGGCATTGTCGTCAACTGGCTCATATGCTCAATATCGTGAGGTCGGCAGGATGGACAGGTGTGGTACGATAAGGAAAAGTGACCGTCTGCGATAGTATCGTCATGCACCATCGTTTGGTCGCATGATGGTGGCAAAGGAGGTGCCTGCCCCATGAGTAGCAACCTTCAGCGAATTCGGGATGTGGCAAGTACGGTGTCGGATCTGGTGCAGAGTGAAGCGTTTGAACAGTTCCGCATCGAAGCCCGCGATTTCCTCTCGGCGCGGGAGCAAGGCAGCAAATCGCCCGGCACGGAGATTATCCAGCCCTCGGTGGCGCTCGAACAAGCGCCCGAAGTCTTGAACCGCAGCTTGAGCAAGGAAACATCGGGGCAGTATACGAACGTCATTTCGCCCGTGGTGGTGCCCAGAACCACGCGCTCCTATCTCTGGGTCGTCGGGGTCATCGTGCTCGGAGGCATCGGGGCAACCGGCCTGATCTCGACTGCGCTGGTTGCCCAGGCGATTGGCTTCCCCAACGCAGCCTGGATGTTCTTCGGTCCACACTACTGGATACTGCTGCTGGCCTATGCCGGGTTCAGCCTGTGGAAAAACAGCTTCGTCATGGTCCCCGATGGCTGCCAGGCCATCATCACCAGGTTCGGCAAGATGGAAGCGATTGTCGGGGCCGGGCGGGCCTGGCTCCTGAACCCCTGGAAAAAGGTGAGCTATATCGTCAACACCACCAAGGAATACCCCTACAATGCGCCCATCCGCGAAGCGCCAACGTCGGGGCGAGTCAATGCCTCCGTAGACCTGTTCCTGCAATTTCGGGTCGAAAACCCCGCCGAATTCATCTTTTCGCTTGGCGGGGCGCAGGGCTTTACGGAGAAACTGGGCAACGCCATCAGCGAGGTGACCCGCGCCCTCATCTACGAGCAGAAAGCCGAGGCTATCTACGACCTGGTCGGGGAGAACACCCAGTCGCTCTTGAACAGCCTGAACCACCAGTTTTTGCCCGCGGTGCGCTTTGTAAATGCGAACATCACCCACGCGGAGCCTTCGAGCCAGCAGTATCGTATGGACCTGGCCTCGCCAGAGATGGTGCGCGTGGCAAAAGAAGCCTATACCCACGAATATGAGTTGAAGCTCCGCAAGGAACAGGACGAAGGAGACTTGAACCGCGAACTGGCCTCGCTCCGCGAAACCCTCTCTGGCATTCGGGCAGAAATCGCCCGCTCTCAAGCCCAGATGGACACCGCACGCGAGAAGGAAACCAACCGCGCCAGCGCCTACGCCCACCAGTTGATGGTTGAAACCGAGAGCGAAGCCAGAGCCAACGCGGCGCTCCTGGAGGCGCAGGCGCTGGATATCCGCGCACTGAACAGCGCCCACTTTCCAGAGATTCTGCAATATCGCTACCAGCAGCACATCCTGGACAGCCTGGAAACGTGCGCGAGCCGCCTGCCGCAAGTCGTCAACATCGGCCCGGCGGCCGAGCAGGAGCTTGACTTTATGGCAATGGCCCGGCACCTTCTGGGCATCCGCGACGAAACGCTCTATACCGAAGAAGATGGGCAGGCCATCCGGGCGCGGGCCGCAGAGATTACCGAGCGCATCCGGGAACGCATGGCCCAGATTAGCAGCCTTGTCCCCGACCAGGGCAAGGAAATAGTCGAAGAAGGAGCCGTAGCATGACCACCGACGCCCGAAAAACCTTTTCGAAAATCAAAGAGGTCGTTGCCACGTGGAACGAGATTCGCCAACTCCTGCGTTCGGGAGAAGAAGGGAGCCTGGTTCCGGTCGTCATCCCCCGGTCGAAAACCCGCGGCTATGGCTGGTTGTTCGGGGTGGGCTTTGCCGTCTACCTTATGGGGGTGGGTATCTTCTCTGGTTCGGTGCTGCTGGCGATTCCGACCATCCTGCTGGCGCTGCTCATCCTGCTGCTGGCAATCATCCCGTGGGTTCTGGGGGCCATCCTGGAGATAGAACAGGGCACCACCGCCATTGTCTCGAAATATGGCCGCATCGTCGGGACACTCCCGCCGGGGCGGCACTTTCTGTGGTGGCCGTGGGAGAAGGTCGAATTCATCGTTGACACCTCGACCGAGATACCGTACACCGCGCCGGTGCTGGCCTGCCCCACCCGTGAAAATGTGCCGCTCAAGTCCATCGAATTCTTCCTCAAGTTCCGCATCCAGGACCCGGTGGCGTTCGTGCGCAACATCGGCGCAAGCAACTTCGACTTCGTCTTGAGCAGCGCCGTGCAGGACGCCATCCGCCAGCGCAGCCGCAAGGTGCAGACCGAGCGGGCCTATGACCTGCGCGGCAGCGACGTGGGGGATATGCAGGAATCGTTGAACCGGCTCATGCAGCGCTATGGGGTCCGGATTACCGGGGCAAATATCCCGGACGTGCAGCTTCCCGACCAGTATCAGCAGCACCTTGCCACCCGCGAAAAGGTTTCGAAAGAGCTGGTGGCCTATGAGCGAGAGTGGGAGTTAATTCGGAAGCAGCGCACCGACACGCTGCTCATGGAGATTGAGCGGGCCAGGAAGCTGCGAGATGCCCGGCTGGTCGAGGTGAAAACCGCGGTGAACAAGGCGCGGGAGGATGTGGCGCGGATGCTGCAAGAGCAGGAGACGGCAGCCCAGAAGGTGCGGTGGGAGATTGAGGCCGCCGGACGCGCCCGCCTCAAGTCCGCCGAAAACGAGGCCAAAGCCCTCCGCCACCTGGGGCGCTCCTACCGCGACAACTGGGCCGTGCTCCAGTATGAACTGGCGCTGCGTCGGCTCCAGGTAGCCGAGCGGATGGTGCAGCGGGCCCCGCGCCCGGTGCTGGTCCGCAGCGATGGCGGTAGCGACCATTCCGCCGTCTCGATGCTTATTCTGGCGCAGCTTTTGCAATCTATCGGGCCGCTCCAGAGCCACAGCAGCCCGTCGGGGACCGACGGGCCGCAAGGCCAACCCCCTGGGAGCAGCAGCAGGAGCACGCAAACGGCCTGGTCCGGAACCACCGTGGGAGTTCTGGAAGGTATGCTGAGCGAGCAGACAGAGCAGGGGCGGTAGTTTGGTATAATAGGCGGGCGACACACACACGGTCGGGAGCCAGCGATGGTTCTTGCTTCTGCAAGTTTCTGGTAGAACGCTGCCTGGAAACAGGGCTGAAGTGGACTGAATGGGCTGAAGTGGACTGAATGGGCTGAAGTGGACTGAATGGGCTGAAGTGGACTGAAGTGGACTGGAAAGGATAAAATTGTGCCAATCGTCGCAGTTATTGGGGGACAATGGGGAGATGAGGGGAAGGGACACATCGTTGACTACCTGGCGAGCCGATCCCAGATGGTCATTCGCTATGGCGGTGGCAACAATGCAGGGCATACCGTCACCAACGAACAGGGGGTCTTCAAACTCCATCTCATCCCGTCTGGCATCTTCGACCCGACCATCATCAATGTCATTGCCCACGGGGTCGTCATTGATCCGGGAGTCTTGATTGAGGAAATTCAGTCCCTGGAAGCCAAGGGAATCAGTACTTCCCGCCTCTTTGTGAGCGACCGGGCCCACGTCATTATGCCTTATCACGTTATGCAAGACCAGTTGCAAGAACAAGCGCGTGGCGACGGCAAGATTGGCACCACCGGTCGGGGCATTGGCCCGGCCTACGCCGATAAAGTCGAACGGGTCGGGTTGCGGGCAGGAGACCTGCTCCACGAAGAATTGTTGTTGGAGCGGCTGCGGGCCGTGTTGGAAGAAAAAAACCGTGTGCTCAACCGTATCTACGGAGTCAAGCCCATCTCGCTCCACGACGCCTACCTGCGCTTTCTGAACTATGGTCACCAGTTGACCAACTATGTCACGGATGTTCACGCCGTCATCCACCGGGCGCTCGAAAAGGACGTGCCGGTGTTGCTTGAAGGGGCGCAGGGGGCCTTGCTCGACATTGACCACGGGACCTACCCTTATGTCACCTCGTCGCTGCCAGGAGCCGCCGGGGCCTGTCAGGGAGCAGGCATCGGGCCGACCCGCCTCAGCTCGGTCATCGGGGTGTTCAAAGCCTATGTCACGCGGGTAGGCGAGGGACCATTCCCCACCGAAATCCACGACAGCCCCGACGCGGATATGCTGCGCCAGATTGGGAAACCGTGGGCCGAGGTGGGAACCACGACCGGGCGGTTGCGGCGGGTTGGCTGGTTCGACGCGGTGATGGCCCGGTATGCCGCCGAGGTCAACGGTATTGACACGGTGGTCATTACCAAGCTCGACGTCCTCGATGAGTTTCAACGTATCAAAATCTGCGTGGGGTATAAACGCCACGACGAACTGCTCGAATACCCCCCGATGTCAACCGCGCTGCTCAACAAGGTCGAGCCAGTCTATGAGGAGATGCCGGGTTGGAACACGCCCACCTCAGAGGTGAGGGAATTTCACCACCTTCCCGAAGAAGCCCAGAGCTACGTGGCGCGGCTGTGTCAACTCGTAGGCGCTCGTCTGGGGATAGTTTCGGTTGGCCCGGAACGCGACCAGATTATTATGGTCAATGATGTGCTCTGACGTGCTCGAAGCACCCTCCGCAATCTCCGGACGAGTGGGGGAGGGGGGCCGATAGCAAAAGGTTTGGCGAGGTTTGGCGAGGTTTGGTTCGAGAGAAGCAGAGGAAATGCCCGTCTCCAGGATTTCGATCCGGGATACCAGGATACTATCATAATGAGGAGTTATGAATCGCATTCTTGTGACTGAGAAGATTTCGAACGAAGGTCTGGACGCCCTCCGAGCAGGAACGAACGTTGAGGTAGACGTGCGGTTGAACCTGGACAAGGACACCCTGCTCGCCGTTTTGCCCGACTACCACGCCCTGGTAGTTCGGAGTGAGACGAAAGTCACGGCTCCGGTCATTGAGGCCGGAACGCAACTCCAGGTCGTTGGACGCGCCGGGTCCGGGGTAGACAACATTGACGTTGATGCAGCCACACAGCGTGGCATCATGGTCGTGAATGCCCCGGCGTCGAACAATGTGGCAGTGGCCGAACTCACCATCGGGTTGCTGCTTGGCCTGGCCCGCCAGATTCCCCAGTCCCACGTATCGCTCCAATCAGGCAAGTGGGAACGCAGCAAGTTTATGGGGTGGGAGGTGCGCGGCAAAACCCTGGGTTTGGTCGGGCTTGGGCGCATCGGTTCTGAGGTAGCCCGCCGAGCCAGAGGCTTTGAGATGCAGGTCGTGACCTACGACCCGGTGGTTTCGTCCGACCGGGCCAATCAGCTTGGGGTGGGCAGTGTGACCATGGAAGAGCTTCTGGAGCGCAGCGATATCATCTCGCTCCATGTTCCCCTGGTCGAGGGGACGCGCAACCTGTTTGATGCCGACCGCATTGCCCGAATGAAACCAGGCGCGTTCCTCATCAACGCCAGCCGTGGCGGGATTGTGGATGAAGCCGCGCTGCTGGCCGCGCTGGATTCGGGGCACCTCGGCGGGGCCGCGCTGGATGTCTACAGCCAGGAGCCTCCCACCAACAACCCCCTGGTGGGGCACCCGAAGGTCATCACGACCCCCCACCTGGGAGCTTCGACCAGAGAAGCCCAGGTGCTCGTTGGGATAGACACCGCCGAAGGGGTGCTGGCAGCCCTGCGAGGCGACACCCCGCGCTACGCGGTGAATGCCCCGTTCATTGCCCCGGAGGCATGGAGCGTGCTGCAACCATACATCGGGCTTGGGCAGCAACTCGGCTCGCTCTGTATGCAGTTGGTGGTCGACCCGGTCCGCGAGTATGAATTGGAGTATCGCGGGGAACTGGCCGCGGTGGATACGCTGCCGGTGCGGTTGGCCGTGCTGCAAGGCCTCTTGCAGACGACCAGCGAACACCGCGTCACCCCGGTCAATGCACCGCTGATTGCCCGCGAGCGGGGGATGCGCATCAGCGAGCGATCCAACCCCAACACGGAGAACTATGCCAGCCTGCTGGTGGTGCGGGCGCACACCGCGGACGGGGCGCGAGAATTTAGCGGCACGATGCTGCGCGACGAACCGCATATCGTCCAGGCCGACGGCTTCTGGGTGGACTTCGTCCCTGGCGACCCCCTGCTGATAACCTACCACCGCGACCGGCCCGGCATTATCGGGCGGGTAGGGACAATGCTTGGAGCCGCCGATGTCAATATTTCGGGGATGTACGTAGGGCGTATGGCCCCCCGCGAGGGAGCCATGATGATACTGCGGCTTGATGAGCCGGTGCCAGAAGCGGTGCTTGACCAGGTGCGGGCCGAGCCGGACATTGACCTGGCCTACAGCGTGGTGACCTGATACGCATTTCGCGTGTGGCGTATTACTCTGATACGACACACAGCGCGGCGAGAGAAACGAGTGGGGCGTGGTTCCGTGGCAGTTTTGCCACTCCGGAACCATGCTCCTCGTGTTCGCGCTAGTCGTGCCCCTCCCGGCTCGTCCCCCCATGTTCTGCGAAATTGGCGGTTGACTTTGCCATCCCTCCGTGCGATAATACTATTCCCTACTACAGTATGACGTAGAGTTCCAGGGGGAGCAATACCTGGTATCTGAACCTCGGAGGTGAGAAAAGGTGAACCCTATGGACCAGCAGCACACATCAAGCCTATTGGACTTACACGCCCGACTCCTGACCTTGAAATTGCTTCCGCGCACCGGCTGGCTTCAGCGTGGAATGACGAATGTCGAAAGCATTGCGGAGCACACCTTCAGCCTGGTGGCCCTGGCACTCCTGGTAGGCGACCAGGTCCCAGGCATAGACCGGGGCCGGGTCCTTTCCATTGCGCTCCTGCACGATATTGCCGAAGTGCTGGTGGGCGACCTGCCCTACTCGGCGCGGCGGCTCTTCGGCCCGGCGGCCAAACACAATGCCGAACGGCTGGCAATGCTGGAACTCCTCAGCGGCCTCCCCCAGTCCCAGGCAGATGAGTATATGGCCCTGTGGAATGAATATGAAGAAGGCCAGAGCCGCGAAGCTCGCCTGGTCAAGCAGCTCGACCGGATTGAAATGCTCTCGCAGGCGCTGGCCTATGAACGAGCCGGGAGCCGTGCGACGGACGAATTCTGGGATGGGATTGAAGAGGGCTGGAGCGATGAGTTTCCCCAGGTCCGTTCGCTGGTCAATCGTCTGATTGCCGAGCACAACCGGCTGCGGGGGCAGAGCAACGGAACGGTGTATGCCCATTCGGCGCATTCGGGGAATGGGGCCGAGGCGTTCAATGGCTATGCGGTGAATGGGGTGGCGACGGGTGAATGGGTGAGTGGGTAGCGGGCGCAGCCGGCTGACAGACCGGGCAGAGGTGGGTTCCGCGTTGAGCCACCCGTATCCGCTCGATGGGCGTGCCACACCGGGGGCATGGCTGGCCGGTGCGGCGATAGACCGAAAAGTATTCCTGGTTGTGCCCGCGTTCTCCATACCCGTCGCGGTAGTCGCGCAGGGTGCTTCCGCCCCGCTGGATAGCCGCGGTGAGCACGCTCCGTATGGCCGCATGCAGGTGGGACCCTTCGGTAAAGGTCAGCGTTGTGGAGCAGCGCAGCGGGTGGAGACCTGCAAGCCACAGCGCCTCATCAACATAGATATTCCCCAACCCCGCAAGCACGGCCTGGTTCAGGAGCAGGGGTTTGAGCCGGGTGTGGTGGGTGGACAGGATGTGGGCCAGGTCCGCAGGGCGGAACTGGTCGCTGAGCGGCTCCGGCCCATAGGCGGTGTGCAACTTGGTGAACCCACCTGCGTCGAGCAGACGAACCCGCCCGAACTTTCGCGGGTCGCGGAAACCCAGAAACCGCCGTCCGTCATCGAGCGCCAGGACCAGGTGCGTATGCCGGTCTGCCGATGGATTTGAGCCAGAGACCCCGACCCGGCCAGACATACGCAGGTGCAGCGCCAGCGTCCAGCCACCATCCAGCAGCAGCAGCAGCCACTTGGCCCGCCGCCCGACCCCCTGCACGCAGCGCCCCGGCAGGGTGGACTGAAACAACGGCAGAGAAGGCGTCTCCACCATCCGCTCCCAGTCCAGTTTCTCGACAGCGAGGATCTGACAACCCGGAAGCTGCGTTGCCAGATTGCGAGCAATCGTCTCAACTTCGGGGAGTTCTGGCACCCGAACCCTCCCGCCGGCCTTCTTGCCGGCCCTCTTGCCGTCCCCGAAACTGGCGCTGCTGGCGCGACGTGCGCTGCCAGGCCTTCCAGAGCCACCGCCCGACCGGACCCACGAGCGGGGTCGGCAGCGCGGCCCACCGGCGCAGCAGCAGCTTGATTTGGACCGTGAGCCAGCGAAGCGCCCGGCTGCGCCGCCCGACCAGGCTCACCCCGATGGCAAGGAACAATAGTCCCTGGAGCACCGGCAGGAACAACCCAACAATGCCCAGAAGAATGAACCCCCACCCGACCGCCGGGCGCACCCACGCCCAGATTTCCCGATAGCTCATCACCCTCCTTTAATCTCCATCAGCCTTTGCAATCTCCTGTCTGTATGATAGCATAGGATAGCAGAGGATACCAGGGGCTTCAGGATTCGGGTCCATCCGGGCCTTCGAGCGTCCGGGCATCCGGGCGTCTTTGCAAGAAACAAAAAACAAGAAAGAAACAGGAACGAACCACCATGAAACACCTGATTTCAACCCGCTTGCTGCCGCTAGCTTCTGGCTACCTGGCGGGACTGTTCGCATGGGTACTGCTGCGCACCTGGGCCGGAGACCGATGGTGGTGGCTCTTTCTGCTCAACAGCATCGGCGGCTACCTCTTTGTGCCGCTGGTGGGCGTTGTCCCGGTGGCGCTGCTCGCCCGCCGCTGGCAAATCTGGCCGCCCCTGGTAGCTGCCCTGGTTATCTGGGGTTCCCTCGGCGGGGCAGAGCTGGTTGTGCCCTTCCCCACGCGCCTCAACGACCCATCCCCCTCCCTGACAGTCCTGACGGTGATGACCTACAACACCCTGAAAAGCAACCGCTGCGCCCAACAGGTGGTCGCGACCATTCAGGCCGCCTCCCCCGACGTCGCATTCCTTCAGGAACTCAGCCAGGAAAATGCCGAAGCAATCTGGCGAGAACTGGCCGACCGCTACCCCTACCAGGTCTTCGATTTGCACCGCCGCAGCGGCATGGGCGTCATCAGCCGCTACCCCATCCGACCGGTGTGGGCGCACCTGCCCGGCGCGTGGCTTGGGCAACCGCAGGCGCTCAGACTCGACCTGGGGTCCGGGTCCGTCACCATCCTGAACATCCACATGGTCAACCTTTCGGGGGGACAGCTTCCCCTTCCCGCCGCCATCGAGCAGGCGACCCGCGAACGGGAACAGCAGGCCGAGACGCTCCGGGCCTTTGCGGTCACCCACCCCGCACCGCTCATTGTAGCGGGCGACTTCAACGCCACCCAGCTCAACCGGAGCTACGCCATACTTGCCAGCGAACTGCACGATGCGTGGCGCGAGGGGGAGTGGGGGGTCGGCCACACCTACCCGGTGGTCGCCTTCCCCTGGGTCGGGTGGCGCTCCCCGTGCGAACAAGCACCGGTGCCCCTCCCCTGCCTGTTCCGCATTGACCACATCTTCCACTCGCGCCACTGGCAAACGCTCTCGGCACGGGTCGGCCCCCCGGACGGAGGGTCGGACCATCACCCGCTGGTAGTTCGCCTGTGGCTCAAGGAACAGGGAGCCGCGCAGAGTCCGCAGCCTGAACCTGGTCCAGATACAGGAACAGGTGGCGATAGAGGGACGGCTTTTTGCCCACCAGAAAGAGCAGAAACTCAACTTTCTGCTCATCGCCAACCCAGGGCATACGCCACGGAAGGACCATTGTGTGGGTGTCCCCTGGGGACACCTCAAACAGGGGGGTTCTGGTGACGGTAGCCACCCGGTCAGGGTTCCACACCTCAGAAACGCGAACCTCAATCCAGTAGTTGTTGGGGATTTCCTCGCGGTTGGACACCTCGGCCACCACCCGGAGTTCTTCGCTCAACCTTGCCTCGCGGGGGTATCCCTGGACGGTGCCATCGGTGCTCAGAATGGCAAATTCGGTAATGTTCGTCGTGAACGAGGGCAGCACGAACCACCGGACCCCCGGCCCGACCCCCCCGACCAGCAGCAGCACCCCAACGACCACGCCGATTTTGCGGTGGGCAGGGATATTCGCCCACCAGCGCGGGGCCGCAATGCGCGGTGGACGATAGGCTTTGTCGCGAGGGGCGAGCCGCCAGCGCCGCCACAACGCAACCGTGCTGAAGCCGACAATCCAGATGATGAGCGCGTGCAGCATCGGACGGAACGCCAACCCCCACACGAGATTATCGAGCAGCAACGCCATCAACACCAGGGCAATCATGCTGGCACTGACCGCAAAGGTCACCCGCGTCATGAGGTCCATATCATCGCGTTGGGGGAAGAGCGCCGCAACCAGGCAGTAGCCCGGCACCAGGAGCGTATGAAGCAGGCCAAGCACCACCCGCAACCCTACCAGCAAGGGATGGCTGCTCTCAAGGGCTATCAGCAGCACCAGCACCCCCCCGCTCAGCAACACCACCTGGATATCCCACTTTCCTGGTATCATCACCGTTCCCGTGGTTATATCACCGTCTGGTAGACCTGGGATACCTCGCGGGCCGTCCGCTCCCAGGTGAAGCCCCGCGCCCGCTGCACCCCTGCCGTGCGCAGGTGGGCCGCAAGCGCGGGGTCGTCAAGCACGCGGCGCATCGCGCTGGCAATCTCCTCCATCCGGTGGGGTCAACCAGGATAGCCGCATCCCCGACCACTTCGGGGAGCGACGAGGTGTTGGAGGTGATAACGGGCGTGCCGCAGGCCATCGCTTCGAGCGGTGGCAGGCCGAAGCCCTCGTAGAGCGAGGGAAAGAGGAACAGCCTGGCCCCGCGGTAGACAGCCGGCAGGTCGCGATCCTCCAGGTAGCCAGAGAAATGCACGCAGTCTTCGAGCTTGAGCCGCCGAAAGGTCGCGTCCATCTCGCTGGTTTGCCACTGCCGCTTGCCACCCACCACAAGCGTCAGGTCAGGGTAGGAAGGATGAATGGCCGCGAATGCCTCGAACAGACGGGCAAGGTTCTTGCGGGCATTCAGGCCGCCAACATAGAGCAAATAGGGCGTTCGGATGCCATAGCGCGAGAGCACCCGTTGTGGCTCGTCGCCATCGGCCTCCGGCCCGAAGATAGCATCAACCCCCACCGCAACAACAAAGACCGACTCCGCGCCGATGCCAAAATAGCGGGCAATATCGCGGCGGGAACAATCGCTGATGGTGATGAGCGCGTCGGCCCGCCGCACCGCGGTGGGGAGCAACCAGCGATAGCGCCAGTTATCCAGGCGATTGTGCTTGTCGGGATAGACATAGGCAAACATATCGTGAATGGTGACGACCCGCCGCGCCCCCAGGCGCGGCCCCAGAAAGGGAGCCACCCCGTTCGGGTCGTGGATGATATCGAGGCGATAGCGACGCGCCGCAAGGCTGAGCCACGCGTTGCCCAGAGTCATCAGGCCGGGCAGCAGATAGCACCCCGGCAGCGCGTGGTGCTCGAAGCGGCCCCACAAACCGTGGTGGTCTTCGCGCTCGGTCGTCAGCAGCACCAGTTCAACCCCGGTCGCTGGAGCAAGCGCCGCAAACGCTCGCGCCAGTTCGACCACGTAGCGCCCAATGCCGGTGGGGGCGCGGTCCAATCCATAGGTTAGATAGCCAACACGCATAGCAAAACCTCACTGCTGATGCCGGGTCCGGGGTCGCAGATGATAGAGCTGGGCTTCCCCGTTGTCATAGACCCGAAACGAATCGGGCGGAAGCGGCAGCGGAATCTTCATCCGACTGCTGCGCAGCCGGGTGATATCGGTGATCAGCACGTTGCGGACCCGCTCAGGGCGCAAAAAATTCATCAGGTAGCGGTTCTCGCGGCGCGATTCGCCCTGGGTCATCCCAAAAGCAACCCACAACCGCTCATCAAACTCGGTCCAGATATGGGCATAGTGCAGGTGCGTGTCACACCACTCCAGGGCAGTCACCTCATCCTGGTGGTAGAACATCCATTTGTTACTGAGCATCGGTTCGTTGGTGACCTTCAGTCCGGCCATCACGGCCATCAACGCTATCGCCGCGGTCAGGGCCAGCCGCACCGGACGAAACAGGCGAACCGGACGCCACCGGGTGAGCGCCGGCCCCACCAGCATCACCGACATGATAGAGATGGAAGGGAAAAGGCGGACCTGGATATTGCCCACGCCCCCGCCCATGTCGGCGACCACCGACCCGACCGCCTGAACGCCAAGTGAGGCGAACAACAGCCACGGCAGCCATTCCGACTCAGTCTGGAGGGTATCGCCCTTCCAGAACCAGCGTACCCCCTTCCAGAGCCAGATGAGCGCAGCCCCGCCGAGCAGAATCCAGTTAGAACTGCTCACCAGCAGGTAGAAAGGAAGGCTGGTCCAGGAAGTCTTGACATAGCTATAGGGGTTGACTTTGGTGGTTGTTCCTTCGGTCACCACCGAGACGCTTTCTTGCCCAAGCCGGGTAAAAAACGAGACGTTCGACAGGCCGTAGGGATAGATATAGAGCAGCACGACATAGGTCAACCCGATGCAAATGAGGGTGATATAGAAGAGGCGCTGCACATCTGGCGAGAAAAGCGGCCCCAGGTCGGGCGGGGGAGTCTTGCGCATCCACCGCGCCAGGCGGGTCCGCAGCCACCACACCTTTTCCTGGACCCACCGCATGCCCATGGCGGTGCCTATCGAGACAAAAAAAGAAACCGCCATCGCGTTGTTGGTCGAGGCAAAGGCAAAGGCCAGCAGATAGAATAGCCCGACATGCAACCCGAAGAGGCGGGAGGTATCGCGCAGCTTGAAGCTGCGGAAGAGCAGGAAAAGGCAGAGGAGCATATAGGTGCGCGTGAACTTCTCGTGCGACCCACGGATGATAACGAAGAGAAATTCGGGTTGGGTAAAAAGGAGCATGGCCGAGATGGTCGCCCCGCGGGCACTGCCGCTCACCTCGCGGTAGAGCAACCAGGCCGGCAGAACCACCAGCGAAGCCAGCAGCGGGTAGATGAGTTGTTGCAACTGCCGCACCTCAAGCCCGGTCATCCGGACCAGGAAGAACGAAATGCTCTGGTAGCCATAGCCGCCGGGGTAGACCTCGCCGCTGGCCGGCACCAGGTGCCCGCTCTGCATGATATTCCTGATGGCACTGGTGAACAGGGTTGTGTCTACTTCGGCCCACCGGCCCTCGAAGCGCACCACGAAATAGCCCCCAAGGAACAGCATATAGAGCAGCGGAGCCAGCACCAGCCACGCGGGAATATTACGAGACACAGGCGGCAAAGCCTGTGGCCGGGTTGAGTCGGGTTCAGTTCGCATTGTTCTGGTCTCCGTCCCTATCAAACCGGGCTGCGTCTGGCAGGGCCGGCTCCGGGCCGGTGGCGCTCCATTGCTGCCAGAAGGCAAAGGCCATCAGGCTGGTGCCCGCCCCAATGACCAGCACCATCAGCACCGGGGTCATCAGCGCCAGCGACCTGCGAATGATATCTATCGGATTACCAGCGGGAATCGGTGTGACCATTATCTCCACTGGCTCCGAACTGGATAGGATCAGGCCTTGCCGGTTGACCGCACGCCCGATGAACGACCACGGCCCTGCTTCTAGAGCTTCGACCTCAATGGCCGGGGGCGGCCATTGAAACCCGACCGTGATATCGTCGTCCGCCTGGAGGTCCACCGTGTGGTAGAGCGTCCGGCTTTCTTTGCCGCCGGGCGTGATAGGTTGCAGGACCACCCGCACGCCAATCAAATCTCCGCTGTGCTCGTTGACCACCCGCACGTAGATGAACCCCGGCTCAAGCCGGGTGAGCGTGGCGGGCAACACCGACACCTGCGGGGAAGGAATAGCCGCCGGCTCAAACCGACATCCTCCCGCATCATCAACGAACACGAGGTAGGTTCCTGGCTCCACCCCCGGCTGCTGGCACGCCCCGTACGAGCGAAACCCCGGCGGCAATGCCAGTTCAAAATGAAACCCCGTCTTCGTCGCCTGAACCGTGCTCAGGGGAGCGGTCGAACTGATGAGGGTGGTTCCGTCGAACTGGTCCATCCACTCGCGCAGCGCCGTCGGGTCACTTTCACGTCCCCGAAATGGCCGGAGCCGCTGGCGAAACTCGTTCCAGGTTGCCGCGTCGGTCGGCGGAGTGATGGTGAACCGTGCGGGTTCATAGTCCGAAACCTGGCGCAGTTCGGTTCCCTCCGCTCCCGAATAGAGGAGGTAGTTATCGAACGCATACAACGCCTGTTCTATCTCACCCGGCCACGCTCTGGGCGACCATTCCTCGATGTCCACCCCTTCGGGGGGCGATTGAGCCGGCACATATTCGAGCGTCCAGCCATCAATGTAGGCATCCTTGCGCAGATTGTGCATGCGCAGGATACGATGGTCACCGAGCTTCTCGCCGCCAGCCACATACCACAACCCCCCATCGGCATGGAGCAGGTGCAAGCGCTGGTCAAGCGGGCTGAAATAGAGTTCTGGTTTGCGAAAATAGCTGGCGCTGTATTCCCCGCGATAGTCAACTACCAGGCTGACATTGGAGCGGGACGTCGTTGATAGCCCGGTGCCTGGCTCCAGGTCGGGCACCTCGAAATATAACGGCACCTCGTCCTGGTAGCCATCCAGCCAGGGCAGGCTCTGGGGTGTCTGGGCATCATAGTAATAGATCCCCTCGGAACCCGAAGTTCCATTGACTGATTCAATAAAGGTAATGACCGGCCATCGCTTCGATATTACCCACTGTGGATAGGTAGAGGGTGGGACGCCGATGAGCGAGATGTTGCCAATCTGGATCTCCTCAGTGTAGCGATAAGAACCAGCCATTTTGATATTATAGCGCCATAGGTCTTCCTCTTCGGTCTTCCACGCATACCGAAGATTTGAGCGGTCTTTGTGGGTTTGGTGGGCAAACGAATCTTCCAGTGGCGCATATTCAGCTCGGACCAGCAAATGGACCTGGCGCCGGTCCGGGTTGGTGCGAACATCCGGGGCGAAGTTGTAGAATGCATACGGCGACTCGAACGAGATGATAGGTGGCAGCAGGTAGGAGTTGTAATAGTAGGAGCCGGCAGTCTGGATACCAACGAAGCCCTTGAGCTGGAGTTGCTGCCAGGCCATATCGTAGTAGAAAGGGCTGGGGTTCTTCTCCCAGAGGTTAATCCCGGCACCAAGCTCGCGTAGCCGTTTGTAGAGTCGTTCCGAACTTTTTTTCTGGATTTCCAGCGAACCTAGACTCAGGTCGAGGTAGGGGAAGGAGGGCATGAAGGGATCAGATACACGAAAAGGTGGGCTGCTCTCAGGCATGCGGGTCGAGGCTCCAAAGCGAGCATAGGCGCGAGTGGGGGATGGGTCATACTGGATGAGGGTGGTTTGCCAGGATGGCGACCCCGGCTCGATGCTGCCCACGCGCACCTCCCAGTCCACCGTTCCGTCTACGAGCTGTTTCTCATAGGGGTATCCGCCGGGCGGGAGTGCGCCATCAATCAGGACCCGCAGGTTATAGTTGGTCTGTCCCTGCTGGTTGACCCACCACCCATCTTTGGGGTAGACCCGAATGTAGGGGAAGCCGCGGTTGCTCAGCACGCGGAAACGGTGCCCGGCAAACGAATATTCGACGGTCCGGGTTCCGAACAGACCGGTTTCTCCAGCACTGACATAGATTCTGGCTTCGGTCTGGTCTCCCACCAGCGGCACAAATTCGAGAATCAGCCGCACATTTTCCGGGGTTCCTGGGGCAAAGAGGTAGACATCGGTGGTGGTGTTGCCAATCTCCCACCACCGTTCTCTCAGGTCGAGCGGGGTCAGGTCGGTCGCCAGGGGCCGCCCGCGGGGAATGATGGTTATCCACACGGGGGAGACGAAATCTTCTTCCAGGCCTGTTTCGGAGGCCGGCACCAGGAACCGTTCGATCATGAACGTCACCGGGTTATAGACCTCCAGTGAATGGGTCGGGTCAGGTTGGGGCACGTCGGTGCCCGTTGGCAACGGAGGAGGTGGCGCTTGTTCAGCGGCCCGCCGCCTCTCGTTCATCAGGTCAACCCCATAGACCAGCAGAAAAACGGTAACGGCAAGCAATACGGCTGGCAATATCTGCGAACGCATAGTCCCTGGCTACCTCCGTTTCTGCGCCAGAATCTGCTGGTAGATAGGGTCGAGGGTGCGGACGGCGGTTTCCCACGAAAAACGAAGGGCCTGCTGGCGAGCCGCCGCTCCGAGCTGTGCCCGGAGTGTAGGGTTGTCCCGCAGGGTGCGCAGGGCGGTTGCGATGCTCTGGTGGTCGCCCGGCTCCACCAGGATGCCCGTTCGTTCGTTCACCAGTTCGACCAGTCCCCCCGTCCGCGAGGCAATGACGGGCCGTCCGCAGGCCAGGGCTTCCAGGGCAACCAGGCCAAACGCCTCCCGCCAGGTGGAAGGGACGACGAGCACGTCGCACGCCGCGTAGAGGGCCGGCATCTGGTTGCTGCTCACCTTCCCAGTGAAGTGAGCGCGTCCGGCGGCCCGGAGCGGTTCGAGTTCCTGGGCAACCTGACGTTCGTAATGGTCGTGGTCGCTGGTGTCGGCAAGGGTGCTGCCCCAGAGGCGGGTGCCCCCAGCCAGCAGCAGGTGGGTGTCGGGCGTTTCAGCCGCAAGCTGACCAAAGGCGTGGGCCAGGTGGAGCACCCCCTTTACGGGGACGATAGCCCCCGCAAAGAGGAACACCACGGCATCCCGGCGGATGCCGTGGGTGTGGCGCAGGTGAGCACCCGCCTCGTGCCACGCGTGGGGATTGAAATGCTCGGTATTCACCGCGTTGTACACCACATGCACCTTGCCAGCGGCCCCGAAACCACGCCGCAGTTCGTGCGCCACAAACTCGCTCACGGCAATCTGGGCATGGCTGAAGCGAGCAATGTTCAGGAAATCAGCCGGCTTCAGGTCGAAACTCTCATTCTTGCTGCCGCGGTAGAATGGGTCACCATGGAAGTGAACCAGCCGGGCCGGTGCCCGCAAAAAGCGCAGATAGCTATAGGCATGACCATGCACCACGTCCACCGGCTGGCGCAGGGTGAAGAGGAGGTAGGGAAGATGGCGGCGGAAGTCGAACTGGCGGGGTCCCAGACGGACGACGGCCCGATGCAGCATGGGCACCCCCCGCAGCTGAACCCCCTGCCACTCGGTGCCCCACGGCTCGCGGTCAACCACCACCACGGAAACCTGGTGCCCCAGGCTCACCTGCGCACGGGCCAGTTCGAGCGCCACGCGGGTTACCCCACCAGACCCCTCTTCGTCGGGGCAGCGGGGGAGATACTGGTTCCCGAGCAAATGCACAATATTCATGGCTGCACCAGGGGATGATAGACTTCCGTGATAATCCGTTCGACCACCCGCGGCCAGGTGAGGTGTTCGCGGGCGTAGGCCAGCGTCTGGGGGCGTATCTGCCGCAGAATCCCCGGCTGGGCCACCACCTGCTCCAGCACCCCGGCCAGCGCCACCCGGTCGCGTGCGGGGAAGAGCAAGCCATTGACGTAGTCCTGCACATGGTCCTCGGTGCCGGTAATCTTCGAGCCAATCACGGGGGTGCCACAGCACATAGCTTCGGGGATGGTGCGGCTGAACCCCTCGGTGTGACTGGGCAGGACGAGTGCGTCCGCGGCCGAATACCAGGTACGCAGTTCATCTTTGGGCACCCAGGGTCGCATCGTCACAATGCTATCCAGTCCGTAGGTCCGGATGGTCTGCACCAGTTCCGGTTGCTGGTCGCCCTTGCCAACCAGCAACACCTGGATTTGTTCGGGACGGGGTTCTGGCTGCATCTGCTTCAGGGCATAGATCAGGTCGAGCAACCCCTTTTCTTTGGAGAAGCGCCCCACAAAGAGCAGCAGCAGCGGGCCGTCCGGCAGACCGAGTTGCTCCCGCGCATGCTCCACCGGATAAAACCGCTCGATGTTGGCTCCATTAGGTATCCAGGGGGTGTTTTCGGGAAGGCTGCCGCTCCACTCCCACCAGTATTTCATCTCTTTGCTCGAAGCGATAACTTTGCCACATGAGCGGGCCGAGGTTCGGGCCGCCCACTTGAGCACCTGCACAAAATGCCATTCAAATATGTTGTGGCCTTCCTGAATGTGTTGAAAGATATTGCCGGGCACGGTGAGCACCAGCGGTATCTTCAGTCCGAGCGTTGCCAGCACAGCGGTCGAAACGTATTCGGGGGCGTGGACAATATCCGGCTGCACCTGCTTGATGACCTTCGCGGCACGCTTGATGATCCAGAGCTGGCCGACGATGTTCCGATAGCCGATAGGTGGGGTGGGGAAGTTGTGGACGGTGACCCGCGGGTCGGGGTAGGTTTCGGTGTGATACGAAGCAACCACATGGGCTTCGTGTCCGCGTTGCACCAGTTCACTCGCCATATCCCACACCATATCGGAAAGGCCAGTCTGGCCGGGCTTGTCTGGTTCGAGCACGTAGTCTACGAAAGCGATGCGCAAGGGACGTTGCCGGGTTCCGACCAGGTTTGCTCCATTCCCACTCCCATTGCCCGGTCCATGTTCATAGCGGCTATCAGACGGTGGCTTTCTGGTTGATATCTCTTGCATCAGGGTCCTCCTGTTCTTGTCCTATTCTTATCCAGTTTGGTCCGGTCCGGTTCCGGGGGGATTGACCGCTCTTCCCGCGTGCGGGCGTCCCATCCGGGTCTTTGCGCGTTCATACCCGTGACGATAGACGGCCCAGGTTTGTTCGGCCTGGCGCTCCGGTGAGAAGCAACGCGCCTGATCAAGCGCTGCCTCTGCGAGCCGCTGCCGCTCTTCGGGGTGCTCCAGCAACCGAATCAGCACCAGCGCCAGTTCATCCACGCGCAGCGGGTCGAACAACACCCCTCCGTTTCCGACCACCTCCGGCAGGCTGCTCGCGTTGGCAACCGCCACGGGCCGGCCACAGGTCATCGCTTCGAGCGCCGGCAAGCCGAACCCCTCGAACCGCGAAGGCATCACCACCAGGTCGGCGGTGTTGTAGAGCAGCGGCAAATCCTCCTCGTCCACCCGACCGAGGAAGTGAACCCGCCCGGCAAGTCCCAGGTCGTGGGACAGGGTGCGGAGCCGCTCCGCCTCCTGATGAAAATGCACCGCTCCGGCCTTCACCAGCACGGCCCGCGGGACCCGCAGGGCCACCAGGTGGAACGCCCGCAAGAGCGTTTCAAGATTCTTGCGTGGGTCTTCTGAGCCGACAAAGAGCACCACCAGCGCATCTTCGGGCAGGCCGTGCCGGGCGCGAAAGTCGGGCGGCACCGGCTGCGGCTTGAAGTACTCGCGGTCAACCGCAAGGTGAATCACATGAATGCGCTCGGCGGGATAGTTGAGCAGGTCCACAATGGTTTGCCGGGTGAAGGCCGAGCTGGCAATAATCTCATCGGCCTTTTTGATTCCGGCGGTCGCCAGGTGGTCAGCCCACCCCGCCACGCTGCGGGGTCGGCCCCGCTTGCGGTTCTCAATGAGCTGGTACAGGTCGTGAATGGTGACGACCGTGGGAACCACGGAGCGCCGCAGGGCAAGCAGCGATGCGAGATTCTGGCTGGTGAGGTGCAGGACTTCCGTCTGAGTCGGGCACTCCGTCCTGAGCCACAGCGGATAGTTCTGGAAGAACGTGGGCAAGTCTATCCCGCCGGCCTTCAGCAGCGCGAGGACCTGCCGCGGCAGCGGCGGCAGCGCAGGGGCCACCAACCGCACCGCCTGCCCGGATGCCTGAAAGGTGGCATAGAGACCGTAGGCATATCGGGCCAGTCCAGTGATACGGGTATCGGTGCGGGCAACCAGTGTGACTACCATTTGATATCGCCTCGAAGTTTTCAAAAGATCGAACAACGTTGAGGCCCACACCCCGAAGTCTATCAGGGTGAGGGGCACGATACTGAGCAGGA
>JAAUSY010000187.1 GCA_012032475.1 Chloroflexaceae bacterium | reverse complement strand
CCGCCCACTGGTCTCTGGGAGAAAGCACTTCCACCACCAGTTCCGGGGCTACCCCGAAGTATCCCTGCGGCGGCCCATCCGGGAGGCGTTGCTTCGAGAAAAGGCGATATCCATGCCTCGGACGGTATCGGGGTTGCGCTGGATGTATACCCCTGCCTCGCCGCCAATGACCCACCCCAGGTTGTGCTGTTCAACAAAATGAAACAGCATCGCCCCCAGGGAAATTTCAATCCTGCCGTGTTCGCCGCCCGGTGGCGTCATCGGAACAATCCTCCCGTCAATCAATTCGCACGGGCCTATGTCGCCCATGGCGAAAAGTTCTTCGCCGGTGATCAGCCTGCTCGCTCCTTCAGGAACTGACAGGGAAGGAGTGGAAGGAGTGGAAGGAGTGGAAGGGATAAGGGGAGTGGAAGAAATGGTGCTCATCGGTCAGCCTCCTGCCCATCACGTCCGATATTCTGCATTGATCCGGACATATTCATACGAGAAATCGCACGTCCACACTGTTGCCGTCCCGGTTCCCATCCCCAGGTCGGCCACCATCAGCACATCGGGGGCACTGAGCACCTGGTGGGCCGCCAACTCGTCGAAGGGTTGCGGCACCCCATGGGCAAACACCGGCACCGGGCCAAAGTGGAGCACCACACGGTCAGGGTCTATGGTGGCTCCGCTGTAGCCCAGAGCGCAGACAACGCGCCCCCAGTTCGGGTCGCCCCCGAAGATTGCCGTCTTGACCAGCGGCGAGCGAGCCACCGCCATGGCGGCCCGATGGGCATCTTCGTCGCTCACAGCTCCCCGGACCGTCAGTGTCACCAGGCGGGTAGCACCCTCCCCATCGCGTACCACCTCTTGCGCTAACCGCTGGCAAACCTCGACCAACCCCGCCAGAAATGCCTGCCCCTCCGCCGACTCGATATGCGCTATCAGGGGATTCCCGGCCCGGCCATTGGCAAGCGCCAGCAGGGTATCATTCGTGCTGGTATCGCCGTCTATGCTGATGCAGTTGAACGAGCGGTCGGCCGCGAAGCGCAGGGCAGCATCCAGCGCCGCCGGTTCAACCGCCGCATCGGTCGTCACGACGCTGAGCATCGTCGCCATATTCGGGTGGACCATCCCGGCTCCCTTGACCATCCCCCCAATGTGGATATGCTCCCCATCCGGCAGCGCCACCCGGACCGCGCACTGCTTGGGGCGGGTGTCAGTCGTCATGATCGCTCTGGCAGCGTCCGGACCGTGGGCCGCGTCGAGATGTTGCGACGCGGTGGCAATCCCCTGTACCACGCGGTCAACAGGAAGCAGCAGCCCGATAACCCCGGTGGACATCACCAGCGTACTGTCAGTCGGCAGCGCCAGTGTTCGTTCTACCTCACGGGCCGTGGCTTCGGCCGCGGCAATGCCCACCTCGCCGGTGCAGGCGTTGGCGCTGCCGGCATTGATGAGCACCGCCCGAATGCTGGTGGAATTCCGGGCCAGCACCGCCCGGTCATAGTGGATATGTGCCGAAACGACCCGATTGGTGGTGAAGAGCGCGGCAGCGCGGCATGGGCGTTCGCTGACCAGCAGGGCCAGGTCCGTTCGCCCGGTATACTTGATGCCGCACGCCGCCACGCCGGCGCGCCACCCGGATGGCGTGGTCACATGACCGTGGTCAAGCAGCACGCAGGTCATAGCTTCCTCTCATCTGATGGCCTCGTCCTATGGTATCGTTGCCTGATTTCATCGCTGGTTCCATCGCTGGTTCCATCACTATTGCTGGTTCAATGATGGTCGGTCCCGCTCGGCTTGGCATCAACGTTCGACCAGCGGGCCGACTCATGCACCCCGACGTGCCCCAGGTGGGCAACGTCGTTGTAGCGAGACAGCCGCCAGAACTTCTGCCCGCTGTAGGAATATGTTTCCCAGTGCGTCAGCGACGTGTTGTGGGGGTAGAATTCCAGCCGCATGGGCAGGCGGGTGTGGATGTGCAGAAAATAAGCGAACGAGCCGTCAATGACGCCGCCGTGGCAGACCAGCACAATCGTCTTTCCTTTGTGCTGGTGGATGATGCGGTGCAACGCACTGGACACCCGCAGCATAAACTGTGCCCAACTTTCGCCGCTGGGGGCAATGGGGTGAAACGGGTCGTTGACGAAGTCCGGGTTGCCATATTTGGCCCAGGCTTCTTCGTGGTGCATCCCATCGGCCTCCCCGACGCCGATTTCCTGAACCTCGTCATCCAGCAAGACCGGCAGGTTCAACGCCGGAGCGATAATTTCAGCCGTCTGGCGGGCGCGGGGGAGCGTGCTGGAGATGAGGATATCGGCGGCTATTTCGCCCGTTTCTGCCAGGCGGTCGCGCAGGCTTTCGGCCTGAGCCACCCCCCGCGGGGTCAATCCCCGGTCTCCGCGCATCCCCCCCATAATCGGTTCAACATTCACCACCGCTTCGCCGTGGCGAACCAGATAGAGATGGGTCTGGGTCTGAGTCATGATACGAACGATTGCCCTTTCAATGATAATCCATAGAGCCGAATGAATCCCTCAGCATCGCGCTGATTATAGACCGTGTCTTCGCCAAATGTCGCCAGGTCTTCGCGGTAGAGCGAGTGGGGCGAGCGGCGACCAACAACCATGGCCTGGCCTTTGTAGAGCTTGAGCCGTACATCGCCAGTCACGTTGGCCTGGGTGGAGCGAACGAATGCATCGTAGTGGTTGCGCAGCGGCGAAAACCAGCGTCCGTTGTAGACCAAGTCGGCGTAGTCCAGCGCAATGCGGCCTCTGGCCTGGATCGTCTCGTGGTCGAGCACCAGGTGTTCCAGTTCGCGGTGGGCGGTGTAGAGGATGGTGCCGCCGGGCGTTTCATAGATGCCGCGGCTCTTCATGCCCACCAGGCGGCTTTCGACCATGTCTACTCGCCCGACGCCATGACGCCCCCCCAGTTCGTTGAGGTGTTCGAGCAGGTCAACCAACCCCCGGCGGGTACCATCCAGCGCCACCGGTACACCGGCCTCGAAGCTCACCACGACGTAGGCTGGCTCGTCGGGCGCAGCTTCGGGCGATGTGCTCACCTGAAACATCTCTTCCTCTGGTTCGTTCCAGGGGTCTTCCAACAACCCTCCCTCGTGGCTGAGGTGCCAGAGATTGCGGTCGCGGCTGTAGATTTTCTGCGCCGTCACGCGGACGGGGATATGGTGTCTGGCGGCATAGGCCAGGGCATCTTCGCGGCTGCGGATGTCCCACTCGCGCCAGGGGGCGATAATCTTGAGATGGGGTGCCAGCGCCAGGTAGGTCAGTTCGAAGCGGACCTGGTCGTTGCCCTTGCCGGTTGCTCCGTGGGCAACCGCTTCTGCCCTTTCCTGACGGGCAATCTCAACCTGGTGCCGGGCAATCAGCGGGCGGGCAAATGAAGTGCCGAGCAGATACGTTCGCTCGTAGATAGCTCCTGCCTGCATCGTTGGCAGGATGTAGTCTCGGACGAATTCTTCGCGCAGGTCGCGCACGATACACTTGCTTGCGCCGCTCTGGAGGGCTTTTTCCTCCAATCCTTCCAGTTCTTCGGCCTGGCCGATATTGGCGCTAAAGCAAATCACCTCGCAGCCGTAGTTCTGGCGCAACCAGGGGACGATGACCGATGTATCCAATCCCCCGGAATAGGCCAGCACCACCTTGTTGACAGTGTGTTGGGGCATGAGCTGTGTTTTCCTTCTTTTCCCTGGTTTCCCTGGTTTCTCTGGTATATCTGAAGCAAAAAACTGGCGATTCCTGGAGAAACGCCAGTTCCTTTTTTGTGTCCTGGTGGAGCCGAGGGGACTTGAACCCCTGACCCTCACACTGCCAGTGTGATGCTCTCCCAACTGAGCTACGGCCCCACACCTGAGCCGGCATTATAGCACAGTCGCGGGGAGGAGTCAACCCTCGGCTGCGGCAGTGCAGGGCTACGTCAAAGCTGCGGGAAGCGCTCCGATGAGGGCGGGCGTAGTCACTTTTGCTTCTTCCCAAACGGACCGCTCTTCTTCTTCTTGTCCGGCTGTTCCACCGTCTGGCGCAGGCTTGCCAGGTCGTCTTCCAGGCTACCGGGGGGTGGCGTTGCGGGTTGAGCAGCAGCCGGAGCGGGTGGTGGCTCGACTCGGTCGAGGTCGCTGAGGGAGATACGCTTGCCCTGGGGAGGCGCATCTTGCTTTGCCTGGGATGGCGGAGGCGGGGCCACACCCCCGACCGAAGCGGGGGGAGTTGAGCGGACCGGTGCCGGAGGCGGGGGCGAGGCAGGAGGAGGAGGGGGAGGGGGAGGATAAGCAACCGGGACGACAGTTGAAGCACGCCGATCCGTCACCGGTTCTTCCAGAATACCTTCCAGCGAGGCCGTAGACTCACCCGCCAGACGTTCTTGTTTGTCGAAGCGCACCACGGGGGCTTCCGGCACACCCGCCGCCTCGGTATAGGGGTTGGCTCCCTGCTCGACCCCCAGGGCAACCAGCCATTCCCACAGGGTCGCCTGACGCGGTGGCTCGTGCTCTGGCAGGCGCAGAGGGCGACCGCGGGCGTCAATGATGATGCCCAGGGCACTCCCGCCAATGGCGGCCAGGTCCGACCGAACTTCGACGCCAGGCGCGTTCCGCCCGATGCGGACATTGCCAGACGGACGGAGCGTTATTTGCCCTCTCATGCCCTGGGGAAGCGGTATCCGGGCAATCTGCCCGTGGTTGACCCGCACCTGGTAGGTATGGCCGCGGGTCGTGGTCAGGGTAGCTTCCAGGGCGAGTTTTCCGGCCCGGCCACTACCCAGAGCCACAATACAGGTTGCCAGAGGCATATTGTGCATCAGGTCGCGGTCACATACCGTAACCGCCGCGTCGGCGTTCATCCCGGCGAGGGCCCCGCAGGTGGGGAGCAATCCCAGGGTGTCCAGGTGGAGGTCCAGTGCCATTCCGCTCTCTTCGGCGGTCGGTTGGAGCACATCCAGGAGGGTCAGGGCAGCCAGACCCGGATGGGGCGCATGCGCCAGGATACCCCCGCCGGCCATGACCAGATCGTAGGGTATCTTCGGGCATTCGTCTGAGAGCGCTTCCAGGAGCAGGAACAGGGCTTCGCGGGCCACGGCGTGCTCCAGCAGAATATCCTTACGACTGGCGGGAATTCTCTGGGGGCGCATCAGCTTGTTGAGTATCCAGTGGAGCAGGTCTTTTTCGCTGATGCTGAAGGGGAGCCAGCGCATGAGGTTGGACAACCCCCGCTCGACCAGAATGGTGGTGATGCCGTAGCCGGTGCCGCAGTTCCCCAGGACGACCGGGGTGTAGCGGCCCGGATGGGCCAGGAACAGGCTGCTGCTGCTCGAACCCACATCAACGGTGAGGACCTGGCGCTGGTAGCGTTCGGCCAGAAAGCGGGTCATCACCCCGGTGGCATGGCACACGGTGGTCAGGGGGGTCTGACACAGGTTGCGCAGGACGGAAAAGCCCGGCAACCGTGGAAGAATGGTTTCCAGGTAGAGGCGGTGAATTTCCTGGCGGACTGGTTCCAGGTGTTCCTGCTCCAGCGACGGGCGCACATTGCCCACTACCTTCGTCTCGGCTCGTCCGCGGAGGATATCGCAAACTGGTTCGCTGGCTTCGTGGTTCCCGGCAAAAATCACCGGGTAGGTGGTAGCGTCCTGGCGATAGTTCCCGCTGGCATCAATCGTGGTGCGAGAAGTGGTCAGGGCAACCATATGGGCCAGGCGCTTGAGGATATCTACGGCTCCTCCCTCAAGCCCGCCCGTGATGAGCACCACATCGGGTTGGGCCGCGAGCATCATTTCAATCTGGCGTTCCATCCACGAAATCGTGCTGGAGGAACTGGTTCCGGGGCTGAGTTCGCGGTTTCGGTCGAAGTCGTCCAGGGTGATGACCTGTAAGACACTGGTGTAGGTGCTGCGGCAGGCGTGCAGGCCACTGCGGGCCGAAATGTCGGAGGCCACCGCGGTGATGATGAAAGAGAGCGTTCCGGCGGCGCTGCTGGTTGCTATCACGTGATTCACTCCGTCGCGCTCGTCGTTCTGGGGCATAATCAACTGGCCTTCTCGCAGGAGCCGGCGCCCGGTCAACTCGGAGATATGGGCGGCAGCCTCCAGAATGGCGATGGTGGCATTGCGGTAGGGGGGTTCGACGCTGCTTGGCTTCTCCGTCTGGCTCATCAGGCGCATTTCGCCTTCGACCACGTCAACCAGGACACCCGGGTGGTCACGCTCCCGATTTCCGCAACGAGGATTGATCCCAGTTCTTTTGCCATAGGTCCGTTCTCGGCTTTCAATCTATCGGTCTATACGGTATCTATACTACCCACCTACGACGTGAGGCGACCAACGAAGGCCAGCACCTGGAAGACCCAGTTGACCAGAAACTCTAGCCGGTCGCTCAGGGCGGTCAGGTAGGTCAGCAAGGCCCCCGCCAAGAAAAAGCCAAAGGTGATAATCAGGAGCCAGCGCCCCAGACGGGCGCTCACCATCGAAACCCGCTGCAACCCGGCCCTGTCTGGTACGGTGAAGTAGAAGTAGCTCAGGACGAAGATAACGCCCAGGGACAGCACGACCGACCCGATGATATCCAGGACTGGTTGTTGGAGCGATATTTGCACTGTACCGGCCATCTGGGGGATGAGGGTGCCGGCCATGGCTCCACTGAGGGCCAGCGCCGACCCGACCCCGAAAATCAGGCCAAGGGGGATATTCGCCGTCCACGAAAAGGTCTGGCGGCCCACAATCCGGGGAATGAGCAGGAGACCCAGGGCAAAGGGGACCAGCACGAGCACCATGACCAGGGATGGTGGCAGGACAAGGCCGAACGGGTCCGGCAGGATGGTGGATGGCTGCACCACGAGGCGTCGAATGACCTGGTGATAGACGACGACGAAGGCATAGCCCAGGGAGACGCCAACAAACAGGTATTGGGAAATACGGAAGATGGGGTTGTCACCGATAATGCGGCTCAGGACCATCAAGGTCAGGATGACCGCGACCAGGTCTATGAGCAGTTGGGTGGTTGTCGGGGGACTCACGGTTTCCCTCGCAGGTGTGAGGCGGCGGTGTTGACCGCCACGCCAACGACGATGAACACGATAAAGACCAGAATGGCAAAGTGATATCTTCCGCTTTCTCGTGCTGCCAAGTTTTTCTGGATACCCGTTTCGTCGGACCAGGCCTGGTATTCCATGGCATCATGCTTCCCAGAGAGATAGAAGATACCGGATTGGTGGAGGTAGGGACGGACGACCGGGGTCACCTCCGATGGGAGCAGCAAGACCATGGGCACCTCCGGGGCAACGCGGTGGATCTGTTCCATCCAGTTGCGCACGTCCTGTGGCTGGTTGGCAATGACGACGATCATGGAGAAGTCGTGGATGGTGTTCAGGCGGGGGCCCTCAGAGGAGGTGGCAACTCCGCTTTCGGTCGCGTCCCGACCGGCGAAGTCTGAGCGGAGGACCGCGCGGAAGTCCTGGGCCATGGCGCGGAGGGCCATCTCTCCCCCTGGGCGATAGCCCAGAAGAACATATTCTGCGCCCCCTTTGAGATATCCGGCCTGTTCCAACCGGTCTCGCAGGTCGAACGACAACATGGCTCCCTGGGTGTCGGTGCTGACCAGGACCATGTGGGTCTTGCGGGCGATGAGGTGTTCCGTCAGGGCTTCTTCCAGGGGGGCCAGGTCACCCTGACGCTGGATATCCCATTCGTATGCCAGCAATACGAGTTCTCGCTCAGCGAGCGCATTCACCGCTTCGAAGAGCGCTTGGGTATGGGCGGAGCCGGGCGTTTCGCTCGTCAGGGTGCTATCCTGGAACAGGCCGGTGGCAGCAGGGAAGAGCATTCCCAGGAGCAGAGACAGGAGCAGCGCCACATACAGTATCCGGTCCAGTCCAATGCTCCGGAGGAGCGAAGGAGCCGGCGGAGGTGGGGCCGGCGCGGCTTCGGGAAAGGGTATGGCGACAATCGTCTGGAGCAGGTTGGCTGCTTCGATGCGGGCGGAACTGCGTGCGAAGACGGGCGGATGGTAGACGACTGCGGGGGTTGCGGCGGCTTCTGCGGGTTGTTCTTCCTCTTCGGCGGTACCCACCAACCAGCTTATTTTGCGCGATTCGGCGGTATCCGTGGGGGTTGGGGCTGGCTCCGGTGGGCGTAGCCAGCTCGGCAGGTCGGCCCCCCCGAAGAATTCACTGCTTTCGCTCGAAGCCGCGGAAGGTGGCCGTGCCTGAGCCGTTTGTGGTGTGGCTGGTGGTGCGGTAGGAGCCGCAGATGGAGTGGGCGCTCCTGCGCGAACCAGGAGCCGAAGTCTGTTTTTGACCGTGGAAACCGGAGGAGTTTTCGGAACCG
>JAAUSY010000036.1 GCA_012032475.1 Chloroflexaceae bacterium | reverse complement strand
TCCAGGTCACCCTGGAGCGTGGCGGTCCACTGCACCACATACATCGCCGCGTCCGTTCATGCAGAGAATGGAAGAGTATCCCGTGCTGCATAGGCGAGAGCGGGTAGCTTTCTTCGATTCCGTTCTGCTGACCGTTCTGCCCCCCATCCTGTTCCCCATCCTGTTCCCCATTCCCAGGGGCTTCCGACGGCAGCATCGGAGCAACAGGGGAGGACGAGGACTCGGTTCTGGCAACCCGGGCCAGTTCCGCAATGGTCGGGTGCTGGAACAGGTGCATCATCGAGAGGCGCACGCCTTCGCGGTGGGCAGCGGCGACCATTTGGATACCGAGAATGGAATCGCCCCCCAGTTCAAAGAAATTATCGTGGATACCCACCGGTTCCAGGCGCAGCAGCTTTGCCCAGATGGCGGCAAGCTGGTGCTCCAGCGGAGTGCGAGGGGGAGCAAAGGCCACATCCAGATCCGGGCGGCTCCCCTCCGGCACGGGCAGGGCATTGCGGTCAACCTTGCCGTTGGGTGTGAGCGGCAGAGACTCCAGCATCACCAGGGACGAGGGGATCATATAGTCGGGCAAACGCTGCTGGAGATAGGCCCGGAGCGCTCGCACCGATACCCATGCTGGCTCTGTCCCCGGCTCCGTCCCCGGCTCGTCACTTCGCTGCGGAACGACATAGGCCAGCAAGCGATACTGCCCCGATGCTTCCTTGCGGGCAACCACGATGCTTTCCCGCACCCCAGGATGCTGCTTCAGCACGGCATCGATCTCGCCAGGTTCAATGCGGAAGCCCCGTATCTTGACCTGGTGGTCTACCCGCCCCAGAAAGACGACGTTCCCATCCGGGAGCAACCGAACCAGGTCGCCCGTCTTGTAGAGCCGCCCATCCCCAAACGGGTTGGGGATAAAGCGCTCGCTCGTCAGGTCGGGACGGTTGAGATACCCGCGGGACAACCCCGCCCCACCCACGTACAACTCCCCCGGTACCCCGATGGGCACCGGCTGCAAGTGCGCATCCAGCACATACCGGCAGTCATTTGCGAGTGGGCGACCAATCGGCACCGTCAGCGCATCGGGCGCAACCTCCCGGACCTCATACCAGGTAGAGAACGTCGTGTTCTCGGTCGGCCCGTAGACGTGGAGGAGCCGCTCAGGCGGATGGGTAGCAAGCAGGGTCGCCACCGCAGAGGGGTCAACAGCTTCGCCCCCAAACAGGACCGTTTTCAGACCGGCCCAGGCTTCGGGGACCTCGCGAACCACCTGGTTAAAGAGCGCCGTCGTGATGAACGCCACCGTCACCGCGTGCTGCCGAAGCTGCCGGGCCAGTTCGCGGATTGCGACCACCTGGTGGTAGGGGATGATAACCAACCGCGCCCCGTGGCACAGCGCTCCCCAGACCTCAAAGGTGAGGGCATCGAACGAGGCATTCGACATCTGGGCCACGACATCGTCCGGCGTCAGCGTGATATAGTTGGTGTGGCTGATGAGGCGAACAATGCTGCGATGCTCGACCATCACGCCCTTGGGCCGCCCCGTCGAGCCGGAGGTATAGACCACATAGGCCAGACTGGTGGCCTGCACCGCACTGGACGGGTTTTCCGCCGGCTGCCGGGCAATCTGTTCCCACTCCGTGTCCAGGCACACCACCTGAGCCGAAAAACCAGGCAGACGGTTTCGCAGGTGTTGCTGAGTCAGCACCAGCGGAACCTGAGTGTCAGTGAGCATAAAAGCCAGGCGCTCCGTCGGATAGTCCGGGTCAAGCGGAACATAGGCCCCCCCCGCCTTCAGGATACCAAGCAGGCCGACGACCATCTCCAGCGAACGTTCGACACAGATTCCCACCAGCGTCTCAGGACCCACCCCCATCTGCTGCAAGGCGTGCGCCAACTGGTTGGCGCGGGTGTTGAGTTCCCGATAGGTGAGGTACTGCTCCCCGAAGACCACCGCCACCTCATCCGGGTGGGATTCGGCCTGAGCTTCGACCAGATGATGGACCCACCGGTCGTGCGGGTAAGTCGTCGCCGTCGCGTTCCAGCGCACCAGTTGTTGCTGCCGCTCAGCCTCGGTGAGCAACGGCAGCAACTCGATGGGGCAGGATGGCTGGTGGGCAATCCCTTCCAGCAAGACCTGGAAGTGGGTCAGCATCCGCGCTATCGTAGCGGCTTCAAACAGGTCGGCCCGGTAGGCCACCACGCCTTGCAGCGCTTGCTGGGGCCCGGCCACGGCGAGCGCCAGGTCACACCCCGCCTGCTCCGCGGATGTCTCCAGCCACGCCATCAACGGGTCAGATATCCGGGCGTTGTGGTCCTGAGCAAAAAACATGACTTGAAAGGAAGACCTTTGGATGCTATCATATTCGGGATCGGACAAGATCACCGTACGGGCCGGTTCCCCTTTGTGCGAAGGGGCGGCCTGTTGCACCGCTCCGGAGACCCGGCTCAGCAAGGCGCTGAAGGAAGGGTTCCCCGACAGGTCAGCGCGGAGCCGCGCTATCGTAATCGTATCAACTGCGCCCCCATTGAGCGACGCGTCCTCTGGCCGAAATTCTACCACCGTTGGCAGGGTTGCTGGCAGGGTTGCTGGCAGGGTTGGCATACCAATGAGGATATCGTGCTGGTGGGTGTAGCGGAAAAGCAGGGTGGCGAAAGCCGCCAGCAGCGTGGTCGGAAGCGGAACCCCGGCGTCCTCACTGAGGGACCGGAGCAACGTGGCGAGCGCCACGGAGAATGTCACCGATTGCATCGCGTAGGGGACATCCTGCTGCGCCCGGCGCGGGTAATCGGTGGGGAGTTGTAGCGTGGGAAATACCTTGCCAGGCGGTTCCTTCCGGTCGTGGGGAGTCGTCTCCCCGCCAGATCCCGACAGGTCTACCAGGTCCGACAGGTCCGTGAAGGTGGGAGCAAGAAACGGCAGGGACGAGTGATGGTGATCGTTTCGGTGAAGCGAATGTGCCATCTGGATATCTCCTCCTGTGCTGCCTTCACCTTGATAGCATTGATAGAACGCGAACATCGTCAGGGAAATGAAGGAGCACCCTCGTCTAGATAAAACGTAACAATTTTATGGTACCATGTTCCATGGGGATATACAATAGGCTTTTATTCCTGGATGGGTTTGGTACCACTACATTGAACGGGATCTGCGGCAATATTGGGGCACCCAACCTACCGAATTTATCGGATTTCATACCTGGGAACCCGTAAAATAGTAGAGGTTGTCCGGTCTCCCAAAAACTCTGGTATAATATTATGTCGTTTGTTGTCGCGAAAGAGAGAGAGGAGCGGAGATCATGTCCATAGAATCAATTAAATTGCTTGCTCGTCGAGTCATCGAAGAAATCTGGAACGAACGCCACCTGGAACGCTTCGATGAACTCTTTGCCCCGAATTTTGTCAACCACAACCCCGCACCGGGCACCAGCGGGGACCTGGCCGGCCTCAAGCAGTCGGCGCATAACTTCTTCGCGGCCTTCCCAGACGCTCACCTGAGCATTGACGAGGTGATTGCCGAAGGAGACCGGGTGGTGCTCCGGACCACCGGGCGCGGCACCCACCAGGGAACCTTTCTCGGAACCCCGCCGACGGGGCGGTCGTTTGCGGCCCAGGCCTATACGGTGCTCCGCATCACAGAGGGGCAAGTCATTGAGCGCTGGAACATCACGGATGTGCTGAGTATGTTGCATCAGCTTGGCATCGCCTTTCCTCCCCAATCGTAGGCCCGTCTGACTCATTTCATGATCATTCGTCATTTCACCGTTTCATCGTTTCGTTATCATCCTGGTTCATAGGAACCAGGGAATTCCCAACATAGCGCCCAGGAAGAGGATAGAACCCTATGACAACTTCAAATTCCATTCCCACCTGCACTATCTCCGAAGCTATACGCCTTGGTACGACCAACGTGATCTACCGCGGAGTCCGAAACGGATCGACCGTTATCGTGAAAGCCCTGAAGAGCGACTACCCCACGACCAGGCAAGTCGCCACACTCCGCCATGAATACGAGATCCTGCAAGCACTGGAGCTTCCTGGGGTCATCCGCGTTCTTGGCCTTGCCGAAGACGGCAACCGCCCGGTCCTGCTCCTGGAAGACTTCGGGGGGCAGGCATTGAGCGAATTCATCGCCACGAGAACCATAGACCTGCCCACCTTTCTGCGGGTCGCCATCGCCCTGGCCGAGACGCTGGAAGGGATTCACCGGCAGGGCATTCTGCACAAGGACCTCAAACCGCAGAACATTCTGTTCAACCCGGACACCAACCAGGTCAAAATTGCCGATTTTGGCATTGCCTCGCGCCTGTCGCAGGAAAGCCAGCGGGTGAGCGACCCCCACCGGCTCGCCGGCACCCTGGCCTATATGTCGCCGGAACAGACCGGGCGGGTGAACCGCGTCATAGATTACCGCACCGACTTCTATTCCCTGGGCGTCACCTTCTACGAGATGCTAACGGGCCGCCTCCCCTTCCTGGCAACGGATTCGCTCGAACTCATCCACAGCCACATTGCCCGACAGCCAGTCCCGCCCCACGAACTGACGACCACCGTTCCGGAGGCGGTTTCGAACATCGTGATGAAACTGCTGGCGAAGATGGCCGAAGACCGCTACCAGCGGGCCGCCAGCCTGAAAGCGGATTTACAAGAGTGTCTCAGGCAATGGGAGACCACCGGCACGATTCTCCCCTTCCCGCCCGGCCAGCACGATATCTCCGAAACGCTCCACATCTCGCAGAAGCTCTACGGGCGCGAGGAAGAGACCCGGCAGCTTCTGACCGCCTTCGAGCGGGTCAGCCAGGGTTCGACCGAACTCATCCTGCTCTCTGGCTATGCCGGCGCCGGCAAGACCATGCTGGTCCAGGAAATCCAGAAACCGGTCGTGCGGCAGCGTGGGTTTTTCATCAGCGGCAGCTTCGACCAGCACACGCGGGGGATGCCCTACACCGCCATCGTTCAGGCCTTTGCCGAGCTTATCCGCCAGCTCCTGACCGAAAGCGACGAGCGCATTGGGGAATGGCGGAGACACCTGCTTGCCGCCCTGGGAACCAATGGACGGGTTATCACCGACCTGATCCCCGATCTTGAACTCATCATCGGCCCCCAACCCCCGGTCCCAGAAGTCGGCATTGCCGAAACCCAGAACCGCTTCCAGATGACCATCCAGAACTTCGTGGGGGTGCTTGCCAGTCCCGAACACCCGCTCGTGCTCTTTCTGGACGATTTGCAGTGGGCCGACCTGGCCTCGCTCAAGCTGCTCCAGTTGCTCACGACCGACTTTGCAACCCGCTACCTGCTGGTGATTGGAGCCTACCGCGAGAACGAAGTCCCGCCGGACCATCCCCTGATGACGGTCCTCAGCGATCTCCAGCATGCCACCGTGACGATTCACCACCTCGTGCTCGGCCCCCTGGAACTGGCCCAGGTCAACCAGCTTCTGGCGGCCTCCCTGTGCCGCGAACCAGAACAAATGAATGACCTGACAGACCTGGTCTTCAAAAAGACCGACGGCAACCCCTTCTTTGTCAACCAGTTCCTCAAAACCATCTACCAGGAAGGTTCCCTCTGGTTCGACGCCCATCATGGGCAGTGGAGCTGGGACCTGGAGCGTATTCAGGCCGCCACCGTGACCGAAAACGTGGTAGAATTTATGGCCCGCAGCCTGCGAAAGCTGTCCCCGCCGACCCAACGCGTGCTGCAACTGGCGGCGGGCATCGGCCATCAGTTCGACCTTCGCCTGCTCTCGGTCATTGCCGGGCAATCCCCCCAGGAAACCGCCCGAAACCTCTGGGAAGCCATTCAGGAAGGGTTGGTCATCCCGCTCAACGACGACTACCGCCTCCTGCACACCCATCATGACCATGACAGTGCCCCCTTCCTGACCAATGGGAACGGGCAGGCAAGCGATAGCTACATCGCCTACCGGTTCTTGCACGACCGCATACAGCAGGCGGCCTATACGCTGCTGCCTTCGGAGCAGGCCCCACAGGTCCACCTGATCATCGGGCGCTTGCTCCTGGCACAGACCTCCCCCGCAGAGCGCGAAGAAAAAGCCTTTGCGATAGTCAATCAACTGAATATCGGACGCAGCTTGATGACCGACCCGCAAGAGCGCATCGAGCTGGCCCATCTGAACCTGCTGGCCGGCAAGAAGTCCCGCGCTGCCAGCGCCTACGACGCCGCCAGCACCTACCTTGCTACCGGGGTGGAACTGCTCTCCGACGCAGGCTGGCAGCATCAGTATGAACTGATGCTCGCGCTCCACCACAAATGCGCGGTGTGTGAATACCTGGCCGGTCACGTTGAAACAGCTGAAAATCTGTTTGATACCATCCTGTCCCATGCCCGCTCCGATACGGTCCGGGCAGATGTTGCGGTCGAACGGATGCAAATCTACGCGAACCTGGGACGCTACGCCGACGCCCTTGCAGTCGGGTTGGAAGGGTTGCACCTCTTCGGCATCACCTTCCCCGACGGAGCCGAAGAACAGCAATCCGCCATGCAAGAAGCTCTGGGGGACATCCAGCGCAACCTGGAAGGCAGAACGCTCCAGGACCTGCTGGAGGCTCCGCTCCTGGAAGACCCTGAAAAGCGGACCATCCTGAAATTGCTCGTTTCGCTCATCGTTCCATCCTTCAACGTCCGTCCAGGTCTCTATCCCCTGATCACGTTTACCATGGTGAACCTTTCGCTGCACGATGGCAACGCCCCGGAATCGGCCTTTGGGTACGGTCTCTATGGGATGTACCTGTCAGCGATGGGAGACTACCAGGCCGCCTATACCTTTGGAAAGCTGGCGTTCGACCTGGGGACGCGGGTTGAAAACACCGGGCTGCTCAACAAAATCTACAACACCTTCGGGGCCTTCATTGACGTCTGGAAAAACCACCTCAGTTCGAGCATTGCCATCCTGAAACAGGCGCACCTGATGGGCATCGAACTGGGCGATGTGGTCTACGCCGGCTTCGCGTGTGGCGCAGTCATCCACCACGAGCTTATCGCCGCGCTCCCCCTGCCCGAGGTGTACGAAGACATCCAGAAATACCTTACGTTCGTGCGCCAGACCAGGAACACGGCGATGGAGACCATTTTAACCATCTTCCAGCAAATCATCCTGAACCTGCAAGGCCAGACCCACGACACAGCCTCGTTGACCGACGACCAGTTTGACGAAGCCCAATGCCTGGAGCACATGCAGCAGATGGGGTTTTCGAGCCTCTTCAATTTCTACGCCATCTGCAAAGCCCAGGTCCTCTTTCTCCATGGGCACGACGCCGAAGCGCTGGAAATGGTCATCCAGGCTGAGCAAACCATCGGCAGCAACCCCGGTGCCCCATCCGTGAGCGAGACGGCCTTTGCCAGCACGCTCATCCGGGCCGCCGCCTATCCGACCATCCCGGAGCACGCCCGACCGGAATACCGCGAAATCTTGCAGCGCAACCAGGAACAACTGCGCACCTGGGCCGAACACTGCCCCGAAAACTTCCGGCACAAGTATGTGCTTGCGACGGCTGAACTCCACCGTCTCGCTGGCGAAACGGAGCCAGCCATCCAGCACTACGAGCAGGCCATTGAACTCGCAGAGCAGCAAGGCTTCACCCAGGACGTTGCGATTGCCAGCGAACTCCTGGCAAAGGTCTATCTGGCGCAGCGGAAGGAGAAATTTGCCCGGGTCTATCTGCTCGATGCCTGTCAGGGATACCTGAAGTGGGGAGCCACCACGAAAGCCCGCGCCCTCGTTGAGCGATACCCGGCCTTGCTCGGCAACCTCGTCAGTGGTTCGTTCCTCGATAGCGACGAGCACACCACCACCTCGTCGTCATCCAGCTCCCTGCGGCTGACCATCAACCGGCAGGCAGGCATGCTGGATATTATGGCAATCATCAAGGCGACGCAGGTCATCGCCGGCGAGATTGTGCTCGAACAACTGCTCGACAAACTGATGGCAATCCTGGTGGAGAATGCCGGGGCGCAAAAAGGCGTGTTGGTGCTGGAACACGAAGGCCGGCTCACGGTGGAAATCGTGATGACGGTTGAGGAGCGGATAGCCACGGCCCACCCCGCAGCCCCGCTGGAGAACAGCTCCGACCTGTGCGTCCCCATCATCCAGTACGTGCTGCGCTCCCGCAAGCACGTTGCCCTGTCTCACGCCAACCGGCAGAACCGCTTTGCAGACGACCCGTATATCCTGGCGTACGGGCCAAAATCCATTCTGGCGCTGCCCCTCATCCACCAGGGTCAGCTCATTGGCGGTCTCTACCTGGAAAACAACCTGGTCGCGGGGGCATTCCAGACCGAGCGGATCGAGTTGCTCAAGGTGCTCTCATTGCAGGGGGCAATTGCCATCAGAAATGCGCTGCTCTACCGCGAGGTTCGCAAGATGAGCGAACACCTGCAACAGATGAACGAAGACCTGGAAGAGGCGAACCGGTCGCTCGAACAGAAAGTTGCGCAGCGGACCGCCGAACTCAGCCAGACCAACCAGCAATTGCAGGTTGAGTTGGTAGAACGGGAGCGCGTGGAGGCCGAACGGACGCAGCTTCAGGAAGAGATTATTCAGATGCAGGCTGCAACGCTGGCCGAACTCTCGACCCCGTTGATTCCGATTGCCGACCATATCGTCGTGATGCCGTTGATTGGGAAGATGGATACGCAGCGGGCCGACGCCGTGATGAGCACGCTGCTCAACGGGGTGGCGGAGTGGCAGGCGCGGGTGGTCATCATTGACATCACCGGGGTGCCCACGGTGGACACTTCGGTGGCAAGCACCCTCATAGACGCGGCCCGGTCCGTTCGACTGCTCGGCACCCAGACGGTGATTACCGGCATTCGCCCGGAGGTTGCCACGACGCTGGTGCATCTGGGGGTGGACCTTTCGACCATCCGGACCGTGGGGACGCTCCAGGCCGGCATTGCCTATGCGATGCGGCAACTGCCAGCCGCACTGAAGCCGCGCTGGTGAACGACCTGGTGAGCTACGACATGCGCCTCCGCCAGTAGTGCAGCATCTCGGCAACGATTTCCGCCATGCCGATGCGCGGCTCCCACCCGGTGGCCTGGCGGAGGCGCGTGTTGTCGCCCACGAGCAGCGGCTCGTCGGCCGGGCGCAGGCGCGACGGGTCAACCTGCACCGCGACCAGCCCCGGAGCCTGCCCATACTGGCGCACCAGGTCCGCAATATCGCCAATGCGCGTGGCCTGCCCGGAGCAGAGGTTATACACCTCGCCCGGTTGCCCATGCTCCAGCACGAGCCAGAGTGCCTGTGCCACGTCGGACGTGTGGGTAAAATCGCGGCGTGCCTCCAGGTTGCCCACCTGCAACACCGGCTCCTGCAAGCCAGCCTCAATCAGCGCCATCTGCCGGCAAAACGTCTGGATGACGCAGCGGTCGCCCTGGTGCGGCCCGACATGGTTAAACGAGCGTGTGACCACCACATGCAGCCCGTAGCAGTGGTGATATTGCAAGCCGGTGAGTTCTGCGGCCACTTTGCTCACCCCGTAGGGGCTGAGGGGACGCATCGGGTGCGTTTCGGGGATGGGAGTTTCTTCGGGGCGCACCCACCCGTACTGGGCGCTGGTGCCCGCAAGATGCACCCGCGCCGACGGGCAGTGCTGGCGCACCGCTTCGAGCAGGTTGAGCGTCCCCTCCACATTCGTCCGCATCGTCGCCACCGGCGCATCCCACGACTCGCTTGGGTAGCTCTGGGCCGCCAGGTGATACACCCGGTCGGGAAGCACCCGCCCGACAATATGATGGACGGAAAAGGGGTCCTCCACATCGCCCTCGTGGAACACCACCTGCCCCCGCAGGTGGTCAATCGGACGCGTGTCGCTGCGCCAGCGCTTCAGTGCATGCACCTCAAGACCGGGCCGGGCGACCAGTTCGCCCGCCAGGGCACTGCCCACCGGCCCGGTGATACCTGTGAGAAAAACCCGCATGCCTGTCCCTGTCCCCAGTCGCCCTATGACCCGTAGGACACGAGGCCAGGCCAGACCTGCACATTGCCATACCACTCCTCGCGCCCGTCCTGCGGGTCGCGCACCTTGATCGTGTAGTTGCCTGGCTCCAGGTCCACCACGCCATACCAGCCATCCGCAGAGGCTTTCAGGTCGCGCACCCACGTATCACCCCGGATGAGCGAAACCACCGCGTCCGGAATAATCTCCCCATCAATGGTCGCCGCCCCCTGCAAAATGCCGGTCGTCGGGTTGGCAATCCAGGGCCATTCTGGGGCCCGCGCAGGCTGCGCAAAAACCGTGCTCCGCAGCATATCCATAAACGTCCGCCGGTTTTCGGTGGTGCAGCCGGGGAAAAGCTCGTGGTAGGCATAGAACGCCACCCCGCTCAGCGTTTGCCCGTGCATACCGGGTTCGAGCGCCCGTTGGGTCTGGGCAAGGTTCTGCTCCGGCGAATTGAGCCAGGACCCCATCCCCACCACAATCGCCCGCCGCCCCGTATGGGTGCGGTCCCAGTTGACCCACCCGGTATACCAGTCGCGGGTCTGCTGCTTGCCCTCATCGAAATACTGCATCGGCAGGGCAAAATCAATAATCCCCTCCTCAAGCCACCCGCGCCAATCCTGAAACACCTTGGAATACGCCGCCGAATTGGGCCAATCCTCCGGGGTGTACGAGCCAATGCCGCCCCAGGTAATCGCGGCCACACTCACCTGAACCTTCGGGTTGATGGCCTTGCTGCGAATGTAGAGCCGCCGCATCAGTTCAGTCATGCGGTCGCGCCGCCACTGGCTCCAGGCCGGGTCGGACAGGTGGGGCCAGTTGTCGGGGGGCAGCCCCTGGGCCCGGTTGAAGCGGTCTACGCTCACCCGGTTGTAGCCATATTCCTGTCCGCTGTAGCGAATGAAATCGAAATGCACCCCGTCCAACTCCGGGTAGTTCCGCAGCATGTTTTCCACCACCGCTTCCATGTGGTGAATAGCCGAGGGATGCCCGAAATCCAGGTCTCCCACCTGGCTTCCGCCGTAGGTCGCCGTGGTCCAGCGCTCCGGGTCGGGCACATCGGGCCCGTGCGAGGTGCAGATGTGGTCGGCATGCCCGCGGAGCGGGTCGTGGCTCCGGCAGGTGACCGAAACGACCAGCCAGGCATGGACCTTGATTCCGTTCATGTGGCCTTTGGCAATCAGGTAGTCCAGGGCATCGAACTCCGCTGCCGGGGCGAGCCACTGGTCGGCGGCTCGCGGCTCAATGCTCCGCGTATACCAGGAATCGCCATGCCGCCGCATCTGCACAATCACGGTGTTGGCATTGGCCCGCTTGACGTTCTCAATCAGTTCATTCACCTGTTCGTGGTTTCGGTAGCCATTCTGGTGGGCCGCAACCCAGAAAGCCCGCATCTGCTCGATAGGTTCCTGCGACTGCGCGACCGGAGCCAGAGAAGGCAGCAAAGCAACCAGCAGTACGACGAGCACGAGGCCCGGAATGAGCCTGGTGCGGGGTCGGAATGGTGATGGGAACCAGCGCAACAATGACATCAAATCGTTCTCCTCACTTCAACTTCATCATGGGTTTTTGTTTCATGACACGGCATGATACCCTATCATCCCAAAACCTGCGGGGGGCTGCCCCCTCCAAATATGACAGGATGATGACATTCGCCATATCTAGTTCGGCTTGACCCTTAATTCATGCGTCTCGCGCTCTGCTCACGCAAAGACGCAAAAGACGCAACAATCCTTACCTTTGCGCCTTCGCGTGAACATCGCAGGATGTATGCGTTCTGGAACCTCAGTGCCCCTGACCACCCATCGAACTGCTGTGACCGGCAAAGAGCTTTGCCTCTGGGTCAACGAAGGTCTTGGCACTGTTGATCGCAATGGCTGCCTGGGCAAACCCTATGGTAATCAGGTCGAGCTTCACCGTGGTTCCGGCGATATCGCCCGCCGCAAACACCCCCTGCATCGGCGTAGATTGGTCGCGGTCGACCGGAATGGTCCGCTTGTCAATGGGAAGCCCCCATTCTTTCATCGGCCCCAGGTCGGCCTTGAAGCCCAGGCTCAGCAGCACCGCGTCCACCTCAATATCCTCTGTTTCCTGGGTCTGGTTATTGATGATGGTGGCCCGCTGAACCTGCCCGTTGCCGTAGATGCCGCGCAGTTCATAGAACACCTTGACCTCGACGGGAGAAGCGTGCAGCGCCCGAACACTGGACTCATGGGCGCGGAACCCCTCGCGGCGGTGGATGAGCGTTACCTTGCGGGCGCGTTCGTGCAGTTCCAGCGCCCAGTCTACCGCGCTATCCCCTCCTCCAACAATGAGCACCTGCTTGTCATGAAAGATACTTTTGTCCTTGACGAAATAGTGGATGCCCTTGCCTTCGAACTCGTCAATCCCTGGGACGGGCAGTTTGTTGGGAGCAAAAGCTCCCACCCCGACGGCAATCAGCACCGACCTGCCATAGTAGGTCCCGCAGGTGGTGATCACTTCGAGCAATCGTTGCTCAGCATCGGCATATCGCAACGTTGTCACCTGCTCCCCCATCCGCACCGTCGGGTTATACTGAAGCGCCTGTTCAATCAGGTTCTTCACCAGGTCCTTGGCAAGAATTTTGGGAAAACCCGGCACATCATAGATATACTTCTCCGGGTAGAGCGCAATGAGCTGCCCCCCCATCTCCGGCAGCGCGTCTATCAGCAGCGTGCTCATGTGGCGCATCCCGGCGTAGAACGTCCCGAACAGTCCAGCCGGTCCGGCTCCAATAATGACAATGTCGTACGTCTCGGTATCGTGGGTCTCCGGCTGAGGTGTGTCTCTCTCCATTGTGTGTATCCCCCCGTGAAAGACGGCCAGGCTCATTTCGCCTGGTCCTGGTCAACCAGAACAACCGCGGACCATCTTCCTTCCTCTCGCTCTAACCAGACAGTCCGCTGAATGGGGTCGTTCGTGTCTGGCTCGCAACCCCGAAATCTGACGATGCCCGAACGCCCCGACCTGCCCAGATAAAATGGGCAAAAAATGCCACCAGACTCTATCATGTATTATTATGTCTGTCAAATGAACTGGACGAAAGGGACCAGAAGATGACGGGGGTCGGGTATAATGAAGGTGAAACAGAGGGTGTTGTTGGTCCCGGCGGCGTATGCGTTGCGTATAGACATAGAATAGATAGGTAATCTGAAAGAGGAAACCGCTATGAGACGCTTTCATTCGTATGGTCCGATAGACCTGGACCTGCACTTTGGCGTAGAACGAAAACCCCTGGTTGACCGGTGTCTGGACTATCTCATCGGCCAACCAGACCGCGGTGGACACTATTTCACCATCTGGGCAGCGCGGCAGACCGGCAAAACCTGGCTGATGCGCCGGGTCTTGCAGGAGATTCCCCGGCGCTATGGAGAACAATTCGCCTTGCTCAACCTCTCCTTTGGCTGGCTGTCCGGAATGCCCTTCAACCCCCCCCCAGGCATCGAGCGCACCTTCTTTCCAGAGGAGTTCGGCACCTTGCTCCAGCGGGAGTTTCCGCAGCACCCCGAAGTCACCAGGTGGAGTGATTTCCCCGCGCTCTTCTCCAGACAAACGCAACTCTTCGACCGCCCGCTCATCCTGCTCATTGACGAGGTAGATACGCTCCCCGCACCGTTGCTAGACCTGGTAGTCAGGCAGTTCCGCGAACTCTACCTGGCGAGAGAAAACAACTGGCTGCACGGCCTGGCCCTCATCGGGGTGCGGGCGGTGCTCGGCATCGAGAGCCAGCGCGGTTCCCCCTTCAATATCCAGCGCTCCCTGCATGTGCCCAACCTCACCGCCGAAGAAGTGCGCGAAATGTACCACCAGTATCAGGCCGAAAGTGGGCAACCAATTGACCCTGCGGTGGTGGCGAAGGTCTATGACGTCACGCGGGGCCAGCCGGGGTTGGTCTCCTGGTTTGGCGAACTGCTCACGGATACCTACAACCCTACCTCACCCTATCCCTCCTTGCAAGGACAAGCTCACCAGACAGACTTCCAGCCGATTGACATGACCACCTGGCAACGGGTGTGGCACAAATCACGCTCTGTTGAGCCAAATAATACTATCACGAATCTGATAGCCAAGGCGCGGATGCCTGAATATCAACCCTTTCTCACCGAGTTGTTCAGCGAAACAACCATTCCCTTTTCATTTTATGACCCGATAATCAGCTATTTGTACACGCATGGCATCATCGGAACCGAAACAATAAAGCAACCCAATGGGGAGTTAGTAGATGTTTGTCGCTTCACCTCCCCGTTTGTCCAGGATTGCCTGTATCAGGCGCTCAGCCAGGAACTGGTTAACGACCCCCAGATAGTCCTGGTGCTCGACCCACTGGACGAACTGACCGATGTGCTGGCGGGGCCAACCCTGAACCTGCCCGCTATGCTCGAACGGTACCGGGACTACCTGGGCCGCCTGAAAGCCAGCGGGTTCAACCCCTGGAAGGAGCAACCGCGGCGTCAGACGGACTATCACCTGACCGAGGCGGTGGGGCATTTTCATCTCTTTGCCTGGCTTCAGATTGCCCTGGGGCGGCAGTGCGTGGTGAGTCCGGAGTTTCCCACAGGCAATGGCAAGGTGGATCTGCACATTCGTTGCGGCGACAAGCGCGGTATCATCGAGGTGAAGAGCTTCGTCAGCGCCAGCGAGACCAGAGAAGCGCGAAAACAGGCCGCCGCGTATGCCCATCAAATCGGGTTCGATCAGGTTACGGTAGCGCTGTTTGTACCCGTGCTGGAAGAAACCGTCCTCGCCCGACTATCAGGCACCGAGGTGATAAACGGCGTGCAGGTGTCCACCGTGGCAATCGGGTGGGTCTGACTTTGCTCACCCCTCTGCTGCGCTCACCACGAGCGGCAGATAGACCGTGTGGGATGGAGACTCGCCAGAAGAGAGCAGATAGGGCAGGAGGAGCGGGGGCATGGTGTGAGGGTCAGGTTCGCCGGGGGGCGTGAGGAGTTCGGGGCTACCGTAGGCGTAGGGTTCCCCATCGCTGCCGGCCCCTGGGGGAAGGTAGATGACCGAGGCAGTGGCCGGTCGTGAGATATTGCCCGCTGCATCCGCAACCCAGACCTGGAGATAGTTCTTTCCAGCCACAGGGAGGTCCCCCCCAGGGGCCGTCCAGAGTGTCCAGGAGACGTTGGTGGGCGAAGTGGCGGTGAGCCAGTCCGAATGGCGGACCGGCACCCACTGGCTCATGACCGGGAGATAGGCGTACTCCTGAACGAGGTACCAGGCTCCGTCCTGTGGCGGGGATGTGCGGACCTGAAGCATCACGGTGGTCTCCGTCGTGGTGACCGGGGTAATGGGGGAGGTCGCTTCGGCGTTGAGGCTCAGGTTGACTACCGGCGCATCCTGGTCGGAGGCAGGTGGCAGGATAACCATATCGCGGCACACCTCATTGTTGCTCATACCGAGCAGGGCGTCCACTTCTTCAACGACCTGGTCGGGATTGATGGAGGCACAGAGCGTATACCTTCCGCTGGCTTCGGCGGTCCAGGATATGGCGGCGGTCGCGGTGGTGCCTGGAGCCAGCGGAGGCTCCACCTCACCCACCCCAGGGTTCATCCGCTGTTCAGGATGGTCGTAGCCCTGGAGGGAGAACGACACCCTGACGGGGGTTTCAGTCTCAATGGTCGTCTTCCCCTGATGGTGAACCACCAGACCCATCTGTGCTGGCAACCCCGTGTGGGGAACGACCGGGTCCGTCCAGAGTTCGTGGGAATACCCGAAGAGGTCCACATCATCCTCCCCATAGATTCTCAGGGCATTGGGAAGGGTTGCCTGGGTGGTGTCCGGGTTGGTGACGGTCAGGGCGTGGTCGCCCGGCGGCAGCAGCGCCGGAGGCACGAGCAACAGCAGGTCGGTGCGGCTTAGAACATAGGTGTGGGTTACAGGAATGGTCACCGGGCCAATCGTGACGCTGGCCTGGTCCGAAAAGTTGGCTCCCTGGACAGCAATGGTGTTCAGGGCATCGCTGCGGCCCTGGTGCGGCCAGACCTGGTAGATAGACGGGGGGTGGGCGAGGACCGTAAACGCGCTTGGAAGCGTGCCCACGGCTCCATCCGGGTTCTGGACCACCAGGTCATACGGGCCGGGGGGAATGCGCCAGTCGGGGGAGATACGGGCCTGTATCTGGTTTGCCCCATTCGTATCAACAACCGGCGAAACCTCCGCAAGCTGGTAGCTCCGCTGGCTGGCTGGCTGCTCCAGAAAGACCGCCGCGCCGGGGAGCAGGTTGGTTCCGCTGATGACCAGGCTGATCACCTGGTCATTGTAGCCGCTGGGGGGAGCTACCTCCGAAGGGTGAGGCAGAAGGGGCGACGATGGAACGGTGCGGACGAGGTAGACGGGTTCGACCCCGACCGTCAGAAAGGTGCGTGTCCTGGTCTGGGCGGCGGGCGCAAGCGCGGCCCCATCGCGGGTGGTGGCCTGGAGCAACCAGGGAGTCGGCAACTCAATGGTCACTGGTTCCGGCTCCTCCGACCAGAGCACATCCACCACCGCGGTCTCACCGGCCTCCAGGGCGGTTTCGGTTTCCCCGGCAAAGCGGTAGGTTTCAATCGTTTCGCCATATTCCGTCACGGCGGCGGGGGCCGTTGTTGCACCGATGTGGGCAATGAACTGCTGGTAGGCAGTATAGACCGGTTTGGGAGTGCGGTCGCTGTGGAGCAAGCCCGACAGCCACCACGAGGAATCGTGCAGGGTATACCAGCAGTAGGCCTGGATGTTGACGGACCTTGCCCGTGCCAGCACGCGGACAATGTGGTCGGCCTGCGCCTGGAGCGCGTCGTCCGTCCCCGACCCCCAGACGAGCAGTGAGGCTTCGTTGAGCACCAGCGGTTTGTCCGCCCCATAGCGGGCCATCGTATCGCGCAGGAAGCGGGCTTTGCCGATGGTCATGCCGCCCAGGGCTTCCCACCGGTAGTCCGTCAGGTCGCTGTCGGTCAGTCGGCCACGCTGCCAGTCATACCAGGGGTAGGAATGGAACGCGACGATATCGAAGCTCTCGGCGGCTCCGGCTTCTAGCACGCCTTCCAGGAACTTTTCTGGCGTGCCGCGCCCCGGAATGTTCGTGCTGGCCCGGTCCAGGAGCAACCCCCCGGTGATGATATGGGCGTCCGGGTTGGCGCTCCGGATGACGGGCGCGACGAACTTGAGCATCTCGCCGTAGTGTCTTCCGCCGTAGTAGGGGTCGCTGATATCGCCCCAACACCCGAACAGGTCTTGCAGGTCGCGGTCGAGCAGGCTCGGATCAACGTCTACCTCGTTGCCAAGCTCCCAGTAGGACACGCGGCCCCGGTAGCGCGTCACGACTTCCCCCAGGAAACGGGCATAGTCATCGAAGTATTCGGTTTCGAGCGCCGCGCACGGCACACCGGGGTGAATGGTTGCCCAGTCGGGGAAGTCGTCGGCAATGACCATCGGAACCAGACCAGCCTGCTCTACCGCCTGAAGTTCCTGTTCAAAGGTCTGGAGACGGTCCCAGTTCCAGGCGTCGGGCGGCGTGCCCTCATCCGGCTGCACATCGCGCCAGCTCACCGAGTTGAGCCGAACCCAACCGATGCCCAGTTCCTGCGCCCGGCTGAGAATGACGGAGTCGGTAATCTTGCCGGGGTTGGTTTCGGCCCCGAAGAATGGCAGCAGACCTGGTTCGGTCTGAGAGGAGGGAACTGAAGGGGACGGGGACGACGAAAGAACCACGGTCGTATCGCGGTAGGCGAGGGTTGCCTCCACGGCCAGCAGCATTCCCACGAGCAGTATACTCAGCGCCAGCACCAGGACGGCCATCGGACGAGGTCGAAGTATCATCGTCATCATCCTCATCATCGTCATAGTCGGTGGTTTCCTTCCGCGTGTTTCGAGTTACTCGCACCATTCCCGTCACGCATCACATCCCCAGGCCTTCCCGGAGCTGCACAGTTTCTTCGTCTGAGAGATTGGAAAGAGGGGCACGGACGCTGGTTCGGGGGAGACCGCTGGTCCAGGGGAGCACCGCCTTGAGCACGGCAGGGATGGCAAATCCGCGGACGGCCTCGCGGGCCGCCGAGAGGGGTGCTTGAGCCGCTGCCACGTCTCCCCCGCGCCGGCTAGCCTGGAAGACAGCGCAGACCCGGTCGGGCCATGCGTTGGCAAGCGCTGAGATGACGCCGACCACCCCCACCGCCAGCGAACTGGCGGCATGCGAATCGCTGCCGCTGTAGATGGCGAGGCCAGGGTATCGCTGCACCAGTTCGGCGGTGTGGCACGGGTCCCCGCTACTGTCCTTGATGCCGGCAATCTGCGGACCGTGGCTCGTCAGGAGGTAGTCCAGTATCGTGGGGGTTATCGGCACGCCGGTCATGGCAGGGATATGGTAAAGGATGAGACGGGCATCGCCCGGCAGCGCGTCGCACACCGCCTGGTAGTAGCGAATGATGCCGGCCTCGGCAACGGTTCGGTAGTAGAACGGCGGCATAACCAGCACCGCGTCGGCTCCCTGTTCGGTGGCGTAGCGACTCAGTTCGATGGTTTCAGCAAGCGAGGTGCAGCCGGTTCCGGCCAGCACCCGGAGCGTGTTGCGGTGGGCGAGCACGGTATCCAGCACGCGCTTCCGCTCATCCAGGCTACACGAGGGTCCTTCGCCGGTCGTTCCGAGCGGGAGCACTCCGGCAACCCCGTGAGATTCGAGAAACCGCAGGTGGCCTGGTATCCAGTCGGGGTCTATCGTTCCGACTTCGCTGACAAAGGGCGTCAGCGTGGCACAGAAAACCCCCGACCATGCCGAATGGGGATACTGAGGTTGTTGTGCAGCAAGCACGACCTTTCAGATCTTCCTTCCAAATCTTCTCGTCTTTGTCGCCTTATTCCGAAATCTTCAACCAGAGCCAGAACCAGAACCGGGATATCAATAGAAGCCAAACTGGTCGAGCGGCCAGTAGCGGAGGATGACCCGGCCAATCATCTGGGAGGCCGGTATCGGCCCGAAACTGCGCGAGTCGCGGCTTCCCGAACGGTTGTCTCCCATCAGAAAGTATTCGTCGGCTTCCAGCGTGAGCGGGCCGCAGTAGTGATGACACGTGGTCGGAACCCCATGGACATACGGCTCGTCAATGGCAAGGTTGTTGATCAGGACGGCCCCATTGCGGATGGTGAGCGTGTCGCCCGGCACCCCGATGACGCGCTTGATGAGGGGAATCCCCTGCCGTTGTGGGGTATCGTAGAAGACCACCACATCCCCCCGCTTCAGCCCGAAGACGTCGCCGCCGCTCGTTCCGGTGGCATGCGCCGTGCGCGATACCCAGGCCGGGAGCGCACTCTCAAGCTGGCTCACCACCACACGCTGCCCTTCGGAAAATGAGGGTTCCATGCTGCTCTGCTGGATTTCAAAATGCCCTACCAGCGATGAGACGATGCAGAACAGCAGGACGGTTTCTATGATGGTTTCCACGATGCCGGCAAAGGTTCGCTGCACGGCCCTTCGATGGGCCGGACCCATCGGAAACGACGGGGCATCTGAGCGGCAGGCTGTCCCCTGCGCATGGTGATAGCCATGGTGATGATTCAGTTCATTGACCGACAGCCGCTTGCGAGGAGTATATTCAAGCATTATCTGTGATGCTCGCCTGGTAGCCATAGCATTCGGACCGCGCAGGCCATTCCCACGCAGGTCGTCAATTATCTCAACTCAAATGGTTGTGACGGGAGAATGGGAAATGGAACCCCTGCCCCACTTCTCTCAGCCAGTATGAGGTATTATAGCATGGAGTGAGCGAGGTGGGGAGAGTCGTGTGGGTTGCCCGATGAAATTTCCCATTTCCCAATCCCCCGATATGTGATATGATGTTCAGCATCGAAGGCAATCGTCTATACGAGCACAACGACCAGGATAGCGCAGAACCTTACCATATCATCCATCTTTCCTTTCATTCGTTCTTTGCATTGCATTCAGGCATCCGTTCCTCGGTCCATAACCTATGTATGAACGAACGATAGATTATCGGAATTGACATCTGACTGTGCCTTCGCCCCCATGCTCCTGATGTCTGAGGCGAAGGGCGGTGAAAAGCGAGTTGGGTTATCACGATGATAGACACACTGACCGCTCAGGCACGAACTGCCCACCCATTGACGGATCAAGCTCTGGCTGCCATTGCCGCCAACCACCAGGCGGGGGCAGCAGAGATTGCCGAACAGGCTGCCAGCGCATTGCTTCAGTACATCAACACGGATGAATCTCCCACCCCCGACACGTTTCGCCAGCATTTGCTGACTATCGGGTGGGAATTCATCCGGGCACAACCCACGATGGCCCCCCTGGTCAACCTGGTCAATTCGATGCTATGGGACCTTGAGTCGCGTGATTCGGTAGGCGTGTTGCGCCAGAGGGCCAGCAATGCCGCCAGCACCTTCCGTCGCCGGCTCCATGTCCACGAGGCCGCCATTGCCGAGTCGGTGCTCCAGCTCATTCCAGAGAAAGCGCGGGTCCTGACGATGAGCCGGAGTTCTACGGTGCTCGCGGCACTGCGACACGCGCACCGCGCCGGGCGGCGCTTCAGCGTCATCTGTGGCGAGGGCCGCCCCGGCTGCGAAGGCCAGATGCTCGCCACCGAACTGAGTGAGCAGGGCATTCCGGCAACCCTGGTGATTGATGCCCTGGCAATCGCAATGGTGGCGCAGTCGCACCTGGTGCTGGTGGGGGCCGACCACCTGCGAGAGCACGAACTGGTCAATAAGGTCGGGACCTATGGAATGGCGCTGGCCGCACGGGCAAGCAGCGTCCCTATCTATGCGCTGTGTGGCAGCGACAAGTTTCTCCCTCCCGGCTACCGCCCCCCCCCGCAGACGGTCTGGCCGGCCCGACAGGTCTGGGACAACCCGCCCGACCTGGTGACCATCCGGAACATCTATTTCGACCACACCCCACTGTCGCTGATGACGGGTATTGTGACGGAGAAAGGGGTGCTGCCGACGATTGGCATCGAAGCCTGGATGGCGGCCATCAGGCTCCATCCATCGCTGAAGGAAAGCAACTTTGGTTTCTGAGCGCAAATCTGGTCTGGTGCGAAGTCAGGGGTTCCGAGCAACCCGCCGATAGATTTGAAGGGTCTGGCGGGCAGCCTGCTCCCACGAAAAGCGGCTTGCCTGGAGGGGGCCACGACGGGCGAGGGTGGAGCGCAGGTCGTCGTCGTGCCACAGGCGCTCCAGCGCTTCTGCCCAGGCGTCCACCTCCAGCGGCGGCAGCAGCAAGGCCGCCTCCCCCGCAACCTCCGGGAGACTGCTGGTGGCCGCCACCAGCGAGGGGGCACCGCACGCCAGTGCCTCGGCCACTGGCAGGCCGAAGCCTTCATAGCGCGACGGGTTGACGTAGATTCGGCAGGCGCGGTAGAGCCAGCACAGTTGCTCTTGCGACACTTTGCCAACGAACACCACGGCATCTCCAAGCCGCAGGTCGCGCACGGTGGCGAAGATGGCCTCATCGCGCCAGCCACGCGCCCCGGCGACCACCAGGCGGTAGGGAACATCGGGGCGGCGGTCGAGACAGACCCGCAGCGCATGCAGCAGGGTGGGGACATTCTTGCGGGGTTCGAGTGTACTCACAAAGAGGACAAACGTATCGGCCTGAAGCGAGCAGGGAGTTCCGCGGTCCTGGGAAGTCCACTGAGGCGGGAAGCGGGTGAAGGAGCGGGACGCGCCGGGTTCGGGCGGCAGCGGCGAAAAGAGCGGCGCGGCGGCTTCCGCCACCACGTCAACTCGCTCCGGTGGGAAACCAAGCAGGGTGCTGATATCCTGCCGGGTGGCCTGAGAGACGGCTATCACCGCGTCGGCTCGCCAGACCGAGTCGCGCACCTGACCGTAGTAGCGGTGGGCGCTGGTATCGAGAATGTCAGGATAGTGCAGAAACGCCAGGTCGTGGATGGTCACCACCACTGGGCAGCAGCGCCAGCGCGGTGCGATAACATCCGGGCAGTGGAGCACGTCCAGGCGGCGCGGCACGAGTTCGAGCGGCAGCGACCACGGCTCCAGGCGGTGGTGCGGAGGGGTGAAGAGGGTGGCGCGGCGGACGTTCGGGAGCGCCACCAGCGGCTGCGGGTGGGTTGCGTGCTGGAGCGATACGAGGGTATCACTGGGGGCCAGCGGCGCAAGCGCGGTGAGCAACTGGAGCGTGTATTGTGGGATGCCGCCCACCCGGTAGGCGTTCAGGCGGGCATCTATGCCTATGCGGGTCATATCTGTGACCAGATGGAATCTCTCTCACTCAATATCATCGGGGTCGCCGGGGTCATTGGGGTTCGTGCTCCCCAATGACCACCTCCAGGCCGTCGTAGGCCAGCGCCACGCCCGCCGGCAGCCGGGCATTCACTGTGGCATGGTCGAAGGCATGGGCCAGGTGGACCAGGAAGGTCCGGCGCGGGGCCAGGCGGTCTATCACGGCGAGCGCTTCATCGAGCGAAAAGTGGGTCGGGTGGGGGATAAACCGCAACGCGTTCAACACCAGCACCTCCAACCCCTGGAGGTGCTCCCACGAGGCCGGCGGAATGGCGCTGGCATCGGTGACATAGGCAAAATTTCCGGTACGGTAGCCCGTGATGGTCCAGTTTCCGTGTCGAATATCAAAGGGGACAATCTCAACCTCGCCCACGCGAAACGGCCCACTCACGGGGATGAGTTCGAGTTGCGGGCGGGTTGATTCCGACGATGATTCGATAAAGGCGTAGTGGAAGAACCGGCGTACCTCCTGGAGCGTTGACGGATAGCCATAGATGGGCATCGCCCCGCGCTTCTCGGTGAGCGGGCGCAGGTCGTCAAGCCCCCCCACATGGTCGAAATGGGCGTGGGTCAGCAACACTGCGTCGAGGTGTTCAATCCGGGCTTCCAGCGCCTGGATACGGAAATCCGGCCCGGCATCGAACAGGATGGTCTGCCCCTGGGTCCGCAGGAGCGCCGAGGTTCGCCGGCGGTGGTTCTGCGGGTCGGTTGAACGACAGACCGGGCAGGCGCATCCGATGACAGGAATTCCCTGCGACGTGCCGGTGCCGAGAAATCTCAGGTGTTTCATCGTGAGGCATCGCTCCTGACCACCGTTTGCTTCCTTTCCTCTGCCATCTTTGCCATCTCTTTGCCACCTTTGCAGACGGGTGGTATCGGGGGGGTCGGGGGCAGTTGCCCAATCTGGCAGACTCCGGGTATACTAAGCGGTATCCAACTTCTCCCAACGAGGGGTAATGTACCACTTGCGCCACCGGTCGTCAAGCCCCCACACCCTCACCGGGCCGGGGTTTCCGGGGAAGAACCGCGAGAAGTAGGAAGCATGGGAACGTGGGAATGGAGAAACAACGAGGATTGTTATGGTTATGACCGGTCCCCATCCGCATACCGAGCAGGTCCGAGCACAGGCAACGCACCCCATCCGCTGTGGCATCCTGACCATCAGCGATACGCGCACCGTGGAAACAGATACGAGCGGGGCGGAAATCCGCGCAGCGCTGGAGCAGGCCGGGCATTCCATCGTCCGCTACGAGGTGATACGGGATGAGCCGGAGCAGATTGTGGCGATGGTGCGCGAATATGCCGCCGCGGGGTGCCAGGTCATCATCACCAGCGGGGGCACGGGCATCGCTCGCCGCGACGGCACGATTGAGGCGATTGATGCCCTGCTCCAGAAGCGTCTGCCAGGCTTCGGCGAGTTGTTCCGGATGCTTTCGTATGCCGATATCGGCCCCGCGGCGATGCTCTCGCGGGCGGTGGCCGGGGTCTATCAAGCAACGCTCATCTTTTGCCTGCCGGGATCCAGGGGGGCGGTGCAGCTTGGGATGGAAAAGCTGATAGTGCCAGAACTGACCCACTTGGTCTGGGAGATGACGCGGCAGTGAGCAGACCAGAAGAAACCCGCCTGACCCACCTGGACGACCAGGGAGCCGCCTGGATGGTGGATGTGGGGGCCAAGGCCGAAACGCAGCGCGAGGCAGTCGCCCGCGGGGTTGTGCTGATGCAGCCGGAGACGCTACGCCTGATTCTGAGCGATAGCATCGTCAAGGGGAGTGTGCTGGCGGTGGCCCAGGTGGCCGGGGTGATGGCCGCCAAGCGCACCCCCGACCTCATCCCCCTCTGCCACCCCCTGCTGCTGACCCACGTTGCCGTGACGCTGACCCCGGACGACGACGAAGCCCGGAGCGCCCTGCGTATTGAGGCCAGAGTGCAGACCCGCGGCCCGACGGGGGTGGAGATGGAGGCACTCACCGCCGTGAGTGTGGCCGCGCTGACTGTCTACGATATGTGCAAAGCAGTGGACCCACAAATGTGCCTGACCGATATTCACCTGGTGGAGAAGCGGGGAGGACGCCATGATAGTACCCCCGGCTGACCCCTACCCGCACCCTCCCGCTCACCGACTACCGGAGACCACGGGGACCTGTTCGATTTGACGCTCCCCGTGCTATCGGCTACAATCTTGCCGGTCATGAAACGATATCATCGAGGTTTCTATGGAAGCAGCCATCAGCCTGCTGACGGTTCTCTGCTCTGGCGCTGCCCTCTATCTCTGGTGGCACCAGCGAACCCCTATCTACCTGCTCGCCCTGATTTCAGGATCTATCGGTTCCCTGGTATCGCCGCTCTGGCCCCTGCTCTATGGCAGCACCTACGCTTCCGGTATGACCGTCTTCTATGAGTTGTTCGGTCTCACGCTCTCCCAACCGGTCGTCATGGCTGCTTCGTGGTTCTACCCCGTCCCGGCGCTGGTCGTGCTCTATCTCTACCGCCTGCGCTGGTGGCTTCCTGGCTATCTCCCGGCCATATTCACGTATCTCATTTTTTTGTTCTACCACGTCCTGATTGAGGTGGTGGGACTGAACCTGAACATCTGGAGCTATCAGGCTTCCTACCGGGTACTGCCGCTCGGTATCGCCCACTGGTTTCTCTCTGCGCTGATGGCAGCGCTGATTTCGCTCGCGCTGCTCTATCTCTTGCTCCTGACGCTGCGCCAGTCCTGGGACAGTATGGGAATCGTCATCCTCCCATCGCTGCTGTTGCTCAACCTGCTGGTCCGGGGGTTGCTTGGGGCCCCGGTCTGGATTTCGTTGCTGTTTCGTTCTCAGAGCTGGGCCGCCAGTATCGGCATGATCAGCACCCTGGCGCTGTTGGCCTGGGCGCTGCACATCGTTGCCTGGGGGATGTCACGCGTGCATCGGGAAATCACGGTCTAGGGTTTCTTCACTGGTCGTCCAGGTCTCCGCCGCGCTCCGTGCTCAGTTTGTTGGTGCTGCCAACGCTGATGCCGGTGGTGATGATAGGTAAGGAAAAACCCACCCCAAAACCGGCCATAGATAGGGTATCATGAGAATATCGTGCATGGTACCTGATTGGAAGCGAAGCCTATTCAGGATGAGATATTGAGGAAGGTTGAGGTCATATCTATGGATAGCATGGAAGCGCAAAAGACTGAGCCGGTCCGACCAAAGGCGACCTTTGGGGCGGGTTGTTTCTGGGGGGTCGAGGTGGCCTTTCGCCGCGTCCCCGGTGTGGTTGAAACGTCGGTGGGATATACGGGGGGAACTTCTGAGCACCCGACCTACCCGGAGGTTTGCACGGGCACGACCGGACATGCCGAAGCAGTGGAGGTGCTCTATGACCCGGAACGGGTTTCGTATGCCGACTTGCTGGAAGTCTTCTGGTCCTGCCACAACCCGACCACCCGGAATCGCCAGGGGCCGGACGTGGGAACCCAGTATCGGTCGGTGATCTTTTTCCACACCCCAGCGCAAGAGGCCATCGCCCGCGCCTCGAAAGAGCGGCACCAGCAGGCCCGGAAGGACCGACGGCCCGTGGTGACGGAAGTTGTCCCGGCTTCCACGTTCTATCGGGCAGAGGAATATCACCAGCGGTACTTCGAGAAAACCTTGTCTCCGGGCCGGTGTTTTCCAGGCGATTGAGGAGATGAGCACCTCCCCGCCACGGGTTCGATTGCATGGATGGGTTATACCTATCTTCATCATGTGATAATATATAGGGGGCCGGTGTTCCTATCATGTCATCGTCTTGCGGAACACTGCGCGGCTCCCTCATGCTTCGATATCACAGGTGATACCGGGAACTGCTCACCCCAGACAGAGGAAAACGGATCATGCTTGCTCCCAAAACGCTGTTACAAAACCGCTACGAAATTGTGCGTCAGATAGGTCAGGGTGGGATGGGGTCCGTCTATGAAGCCATGGATAAGCGGCTGCATGCGCGGGTGGCTCTGAAGGAAACCCTGTTTACGGATAGTTCCATGCAGAAGGCTTTTGAGCGCGAGGCCAAGTTGCTGGCCCGTCTGCGCCACCCGGTGCTACCCAAGGTCTTTGACTATTTTTTTGAGGGTAATGGTCAATTCCTGGTGATGGAATACATCCCTGGGGACGACCTGTCCACGCTCATGGAACGCCGTGGGGGGAAATTTCCCCCGGCGGAGGTCTTTCCCTGGGTGCAGCGCTGGGCCGACCAGTTGCTTGGGGCGCTCGAATATCTCCATTCCCAATCACCGCCGGTGATTCACCGGGATATCAAGCCGCAAAACCTGAAGCTCATTGGCCGGGCCGATATCGTCTTGCTGGACTTTGGCCTTTCCAGAGGAGGGTTGGCGGATATGTCCACGGTGACGGCGCGAGGCAACATCGAAGGCTACACGCCCAACTACGCGCCCCTGGAGCAGATACGGGGGTCGAAGCCCGATGTTCGCAGCGACCTCTATTCGCTGTCGGCCACGCTCTACCATTTCCTGACCGGAGTGAAGCCGGCCGACGCCTTGACGCGGGCCGCCAACCTGCTGAACAACCAGAATGACCCGCTGCGGCCCATCAAGGAATTGAACCCCTATGTCCCGGCCTCGGTTGCCGCGGTGCTCGAAGGGACGCTATCGTTGAACCCTGACAATCGCCCGGACTCGGCAACGGTGATGCGCAAGGTGCTGCAACGAATCGGCACCGGCACGCGGCCCCTGGGAGACGATACGACCCCTCCATCGGGAGGCAAGGGAACCAGTCCCCTGGGAACGGAAGCTAGCCCCATCGTTGCCCAACACCTGCATGTGACGGCACAAACCTTGCAGGTGAGCGGCCCGGCCGCAGAGGCAGGAACCGCGGCCAGTGGCAAAGGGAAAAACGGGGAGAATTCGGCCGGCGCGCTTACGGAGAAGCTGGAAGCTGAGGAGCCACCCGGTGCGCTGATACGCACGCTGCCTACGGGAAGCTCGATCCTGACCATTGCCTTCAACCCGGATGGGGTGACGGTGGCCGCGGCAGGTGAGGACCACACCATCGGGTTGTGGAACCTGAACGATGGCCGCCTGCTGAACACGCTCACCGGGCATACGGCGGCGGTGCGCAGTATCGGGTTCAGCCCGGATGGGCAGAAGCTGGTTTCGGGGAGCGAAGATGGAACGGTCCGCCTGTGGTGGGCGAAAGACGGGGTGGAAACCCACCAGACCGAGGTTGAAGCGGTTGAGAGCGTGGCTTTCAGCCCCGATGGAACAATGCTGGCCGTGGGTGGGTGGATGGACGACGTCTATCTGTTTGAAATCGCAGACAAGGACCTGGTCGAGAAGCAAACCCTGTCGGCCACGATTGTCCATTCGGTCGCGTTCAGTCCCGATGGGCAAATGCTGGCGGCGGGGTGCTACGACACGACCGTGCGGCTGTGGCAGGTGAGCGACGGCGAATTGATACGAAAGCTGGAGGGGCACACGAACTACGTGCTCAGCGTGGTGTTTAGTCCGGATGGGCAACTGCTCGTCTCTGGTGGCGGGGGGGCCGGCATCCGGATGTGGCGCGTGAACGATGGCCGGCAGCTTGATATCCTGCGGGGCCATTCCAACCTGGTCCATGGCCTGAGCCTGAGCGCCGATGGGAAGTTGCTGGCGTCGGGGAGCGCGGATGGCACGGTGCGGGTCTGGCGGCTCCAGGGCGGCACCAACCTGCTCACGCTCGAAGATCATGGCGATGGGGTGACCAGCGTGGCTTTCAGCCCCGACGGGCGCACCCTGGTGTCCGGGTGCCGCGATACGAAGATTCGCCTGTGGCAGGTGCAGGAGTAGCCCGCGTCGGGATGCGTGACGGGGAATGCATGGAGCGTTCAAACACCTCGAAGCCCCCGATGGTCGCCACCAGGTGGTAGCCGGCTTCTGTGGCAAAGGGGTAGAAACCGATGGGGCGCACACTCTGGTAGGTGACGATATACCGCGGCGGCTGCTGGTGCAGCGTTCGGAGCACTTCATCCCGCGCATTGGGCAGGAGGTCCACCGGGTAGTCATAGACAAAGCGGGTGGCGGGGCACAGGTTCGCCAGGTAGTAGATTTGCGGCTCGGATATCCAGAGAAAGACCGGCTCATCGGGCGACCCGCGGGACGCCAGGTAGCTGGCGACTTCGGTAGCAGCCCAGAAATGCCTGCTGCCCTCAGAGGGGTAGAGCGTTTCGATCTGTTCACGGGGTGACATTGTTCGCAGCGGCCAGATTTCCCGCACCGGCAGGACAACGAGCGCCACCAGCAGTGCCAGCGACGGTAGGGAAACCAGCCAGCGGAGGTGCTGGTACCGGTTCTCGTGCTGGTACCGGTGCTGACCCAGGCCGTCGGCCCACCCGAAGAGCCAGGCCCCGGCCCACAGGCTGAAGGGCGGAACCGCTGCAAGGTAGTAGTGGGGGTAGTCGCGGATGGTCAGAAGAGCGCCAAGGAGCAGCAGGTGCCCCCACGCAGCGGCGACGATATGGGCCGGGGTGCGCCAGCGTCGCACCAGCAGCGTCGCCACCAACCCTACCCACCCCGGCCCGAAGAGAGATGCCATAGGTTTCCAGATGGTCCCTATCCAGAAGGGGTTTTCGGCAAATTTTTGCAGGCTTTCCTGCATATAGAGGCGGTTGTAGCTTATTAGCGCTTCGTAGGTGGCTGGCAGCGCCCCGTGGTAGGCCAGGTAGGCCAGCATGACCAGCAGCGGAAGCAGAGCCGCTAAGAGCACCCGCCCGGCCACGGCCAGGCGGCGAGACCAGGGCCAGCCCGGCACCAGCACCAGCGGCGGCAGCAGCGTCTGCACCAGGGTCATGAAGAAGTTGACCGC
>JAAUSY010000186.1 GCA_012032475.1 Chloroflexaceae bacterium | reverse complement strand
CGGCCAGTTGGGGCAAAGCGTTGGGGGTACATCGCTGAGTAGCGGGAACCCTTCCTCGTCCAAGCTGAACAGGACGGCCCGCAGTTCTCGCATACTGCGCAGCGTCCGGGCGATATCCAGGAAGCTGCTGGCCTCCAACACGCCCCCCCGTTCGGCCCGCTGCACCAGAGCGCGGATATCGCGGGCCCCGCCAATGCTCGTATCTGGCCGCTCATCCAGCAGGTGCCGGGACTCGCTGGTCAGTCGCAGCCGCCAGAGAACTTCTTCGCAGTCAGTCGAGGGAAGCAACTCCAGCGCCAGCATGCGCGACGCCGAAAACGAGGTGTACCGCGCAAGGTGTTCACGAATTCGGGGGAACTCCAGGGTTTGCAGGGTTTGTTCGGTGATTGGCATGATTCAACACTTCAAGGATAATATCGGCACTGTCAGGCAGTGACGGGCCGACGAAACGATAGGTCGCAGGCAGCAGGTACCGGGCAAGGATACCGAGCGAAGCCGATTCTTCGACGGTCGCTGGAATCCACGCGACCGGCGCGGTCCCGATATCATATTCCTCCGAAGCCAGCGCCATATTCCAGAGCAACGCCGCAGAAAGGCAGATAGCGAGAAACGCCAGGATCAACCCGATGAGCAGGCCACCGGACCGATCCAGCGATTGCCATCTCGCTGGTATCTTCGTATGGCGGAAGATGTAGAGGCCAGCCGCAGACAGGAGCACAAAGCTCACGCCCATCACCAGCACAAAGCTCACAAACTGGCCGATGACCAGGTCAGTCGAAAACCGGTCATCAACGAGATTGCCCAACGAGGTGAAATACAGGCTTGCCAGCACCACACTGAGATAGAACATCACGAAGACGACCATCAGGCGGACTATTCCCTGAAAAAAGCCTATCACGGGCAACCCGACCAGCAGAACCGCAAAGCATGCATCGGCAACCACACAGAGACTCCTGGAGACCTATGGACAGCAGGGCCGGGCCGGGTCATTCAGGGATCGGGGTCGTTGATTGTGGGACGGCAAAAATAATGCTCGCATCATCGGGCAGAATCGGGTCGGCAAAGTTGTAGGAACTCGCCAGAATGTGGTCGGAAAAATATTTGAGCAAGAAGGACTGCTTCACGTGGCGGCAGAGGAGCTTCATGACCGGAAAGTCAATGGTACACCCACCCCGTTCGACCATCATATTCCAGAGGATGACCGCGAACAACCCCAGAAACAGGCCCGCCAGCACCAGGGCCACCAGCATCCCTAGAATGAAGTTCAGATACTTCAGCTGCCCCGGCATTTCGGCATACCGGAAGGTATAGATACCGATAGCCGAAAGAATCGCCATCCCGGCCATAAAGAGCAGCGAAAACCCGACATAGCGACCAACGGCATTCGTTGTATCGAAATTTTTGGCAATCCAGACCCCGAATGGCTTGAACCAGTAGCTTGCCAGCACCACTCCCAGATAGAATGACACCAGGATAATGGTCATTCGAATGACCCCCTGGAAAAATCCGAGCATCAGCATCCCGAAAAGCAACAACAAAAAGAACAGGTCAACAAACATTTTCAGCCTCCTCTTCAGTCTTCTCTGATGTCCTGATGTCCTGATGCCCCGATGCCCCGCCAGGATAGCAGGCAGCATATCCTTTTCCTATGCGAAACAATCATTGCAGCGTGTGACCTGTCTCACCGCCACAAACCTTATTATACCATAGGGAAAACCTCCGGGTGCTCCCTGGTCGGGGGAGGCAGCGGCTCGGTTGCCGCGGCATAGATCTGCTCCATCCGCTCGACCATCCGGGTATGGCTGAATTCCTGCGTGGCTCGCACTCGCCCCGCGGCTCCCATCCGGCGGGCTAGCTCCGGGTTCGCCACCAGCACATCGAGCGCCCGCGCCAGGGCCGGGGGGTTGGCCGGAGGGACGACGAAGCCCGTCACCCCGTGCCGGGTAATGGTGCTGGTGCCGGTGCCCAGTTCGGTGCAGACCACGGGCAAACCCGCCGCCTGCGCCTCTATCTGCACAATCCCGAAGGCTTCGGCCCGCAAGTGAGAAGGCAGCACAAACACATCAGCGCGCCATAGAGCGACGGAAGCTCTTCGTCGGAGACCGCCCCCAGGAAAAACACCCGCTCCGCCACGCGCAGCGACCGGGCCAGGTCGCGCAGCCGTGGTTCTTCCGGGCCGCTGCCAACGAGGAGCAACCGGGTATCAGAGCGCATGAGCCGCAGCGCCTCAAGCAAGAAATGCAGCCCCTTGTAGTAGCGCAGCTTGCCGACAAAGAGCAGCAGCGGCACCCTTGCGCCCCCCACACCACCACTGCTCCCATAGCGCGACCACAGTACCGAAACCGCTGCGGCATCGGGCGTGGCAAAGCGGGCCACATCCACACTCAGTGGCGACACGGTGCAGCGGTGGTCCCGCGGGCAGAGCCAGGGCGAACTGGCGACGTAGTTTGCGCTGGTCGGCACAATCCGCGCCGCACGGTTGAGCGTCAGGTTCAACAGGGGGCCATAGGCCCGAAGCAACCACCGCTGGCGCACAATATCGCTATGGTAGGTGACCACCAGCGGCGGGCAACGCGGCACCAGCAGCGCAGCCAGGTCGCCGGGCGGGTAGGGGAAGTGCAGGTCTATGACATCCACCCCGCTCAGGTGACGTGCGTACCAGAGCATCTTGAGGCTCAGCGGAGTCGAGGCCAGGTGCAACAGCCGTCCCGCCTTGATAATCGTCAGGTTGCCCCGGTGCAAGATTTCGTCGTGGGGGCCGGTGCTGGTGACCAGCACGGTCACACGGTGCCCACGGGCCGCCAACCCCTCAGCGATGGCGCGGACGTGGTTTTCGATGCCGCCAGGAACCGGGTAGTAATCCTTGTAGAGGTGGAGTATGTGCATGACGGAGATTATACTACCAAAATCGCTCTCTCTGGACCGTCAGCTTCGTCTTCACGAAGCTGACACCCGATGCACGACGACGGAGGTCTGGGGGGCCTTGCTTCCCTCGCTTTTCTGTGCTATCATCCCTCCAAGAACACGGGGACTGTTCCGGTTCTATTGTTCTGACTCCCGTGAAGCATGTTCTGTTCATGGTAAGGAGGTGACGCATGCCCTTGAGCCTACCCACCACCACCGTTGAAGCCCCGACCACGGCACGTGGCCGCGACCTGCGCCGCCGCGAGAGGCACTTCCTCCACCCGCGTGGCGCGGAGCCGGCCCCAGACCTCACCTACCCCGATAGCGATGGACAACCTATGGCCGATAATACCTTGCAGTTCGAGTGGATTGTCACGATTAAGAGCGGGTTAGAAGCGCTCTTTTCCCACCGCGACGATGTGTTCGTGGCGGGGGACCTGCTCTGGTACCCTGTCCAGGGTCGCCCCGACCTGCGCCGCGCCCCGGATGCCCTGGTCGCCTTCGGCCGTCCCAGGGGCTATCGCGGCTCCTACCGCCAGTGGGAGGAAGGCGGCATCGCGCCCCAGGTCGTCTTCGAGGTGCTATCGCCCGGCAACCGCCTGATGGAGATGGCCCGCAAGTTCGAGTTCTACGACGAGTATGGCGTCGAGGAATACTACCTCTACGACCCCGAAGAAGGGGTGCTGCTTGGCTGGCAGCGGGTGGACGGCATGTTGCGGGTGATTGAACCCATGCAGGGGTGGGTCAGCCCGCACCTGGGGATACGCTTTGAGTTGGTTGAGGGGGAGTTGCAATTGCTGCGCCCGGATGGGGAACGCTTCCTGACCTACCTGGAACTGCTCCAGCAGCGCGACCAGGAGCACGCGGCCCGGCTCAAGGCAGAGCAGCAGGCGCAGCGGTTGGCAGCGAAGCTGCGCGAAATGGGCGTGGACCCTGATACCGTGCTGATTGCTCACGAGGGAGGTGACGCATGAGCCTACCCACCACCACCGTTGAAGTTCCGACCACAGCGCGTGGCCGCGACCTGCGCCGCAACGAGGGGCATAACCGCGAGAGGCAACTCCCCCACCCGCGTGGCGCGGAGCCGGCCCCAGACCTCACCTACCCCGATAGCGATGGACAACCTATGGCCGATAATACCTTGCAGTTCGAGTGGATTGTCACGATTAAGAGCGGGTTGGAAGCGCTCTTTTCCCACCGTGATGATGTGTTCGTGGCGGGGGACCTGCTCTGGTACCCCGTCCAGGGTCGCCCCGACCTGCGCCGCGCCCCGGATGCCCTGGTCGCCTTTGGCCGTCCCAGGGGCTATCGCGGCTCCTACCGCCAGTGGGAGGAGGGCGGCATCGCGCCCCAGGTCGTCTTCGAGGTGCTATCGCCGGGCAACCGCCTGATGGAGATGGCCCGCAAGTTCGAGTTCTACGACGAGTATGGCGTCGAGGAGTACTACCTCTACGACCCCGAAGAAGGGGTGCTGCTTGGCTGGCAGCGGGTGGACGGCATGTTGCGGGTGATTGAACCCATGCAGGGGTGGGTCAGCCCGCACCTGGGGATACGCTTCGAGCTGGTTGAGGGGGAGTTGCAGTTGCTGCGCCCGGATGGGGAACGCTTCCTGACCTACCTGGAACTGCTCCAGCAGCGCGACCAGGAACGGGAACGAGCGGACGCGCTGGCAGCGAAGCTGCGCGAAATAGGTGTGGACCCGGATACCGTGCTCTCACCCCGGACACCCCGGTGACAGGTCACAAGAACATACTATCATGAACACACCTGTGAACCAGAACCCGCCGGAAGAAGACCTGCCGGCCCGCGTTGCTCCCGAAGTATACACCACGGACCTGGTGTTGCCGAGCCAGACGAACTACTACCACACGATGTTCGGTGGCGATGCTATGGCAATGATGGATAAAACCGCAGCCATTGCGGCCCTGCGCTTTTGCCGGCAGCCCATCGTGACCGCCTCAAGTGAGCACATTGACTTTCGTGAGCCGGTCTATGAGAGTGAGATTATCGAGGCACGGGCACGGGTTATCTTTGCCGGTCGCTCCTCGCTGGTCGTGCGGGTGCATGTCTACGGCGAAAACGCCCTGAATGGCAACCGCCGGCTCTGCACCACCGGCTACTTTAACATGGTTTCGATTACTCCTGAAGGCAAAGCCATGCCGCTGCACGTCAGGCTGCTGCTCGAAGATGAATCGTCCCACGAAGAGTGGCTCATCGGCAAGCGCATTCACGAGGCAATAGTTGCTCGTCGTGAACAGTATACCCGCCAGAAGCCCGGCAAGGGACCGGAAGCAACAGCAGGAACGGGAACATGAGCGAGGGACGAAGCCTGGGGAGATGGCTGCTCTGGCCTATCAGGATGCTGATGTTCTGGTCGCTGGCCGGGTGCAGCGTCACAGTTCACCCCCTCCCCGCCTTCCCGGATGCTCCCCCCGTGCTCCCACCCCCCGCGTCCGAGCCTGCGTACTCCCCTCTTCCCGCACCTCCTACCCCAGTGCCTCCACCGCCTGCCGATACGGGTTGGACCGGGGCCGGGCCGGGGGTGGAGGTGCGGCACCTTTCCACTTCTATGGCGACGTATGCCCCGCGGCTTCAGGTCCACATGGTGCGGCTCGACCCCGCGCTGGTGCGTTTCCACGTGGCCTACGCCCCCGACCAACCCTATGTGCTCTCGGCCCTGTGCGAACCACCGGGGGTGCTGGCGGCCATCAACGGGGGATTTTTCGAAGAGAACTACCGCGCCACGGCCCTGGTCATCAGCGAGGGGACGGTTCTGGGAACCAGCTACGAGGGGCAGGGAGGCATGTTTGCCGTGGATGAGGCCGGGCAGGTGTCGCTGCGCTCGCTGGTCGAGCAACCCTACGACCCGAACGAGCCTCTGGTCGAAGCCCTCCAGGGGTGGCCGATGCTGGTCAAGCCGGGTGGCATCCTGGCCTCCCCACACCTGAACAACACGAACCGGGCCCGCCGCAGCGTGGTTGCCACCAACCGCGCCGGGCGGGTGCTGCTGCTGGCCTTCTCAAGCAGTTCGCTGACGCTGCATGAACTGGCCGGGTGGCTGCTCGCAAGCGACCTGGAGATTGATGCTGCCCTGAACCTGGATGGAGGGTCGTCAACCGGGCTGTGCCTGAACAGCGGGGGACAACGGGAGCGCGTTGAGCCATTCGGGGTGCTGCCTATGGCGCTGCTGGTGCTGCGGACCAGTGACAGCAGCAACGAGTGACAGACAAAGACGAATGATTGATTTGATTATTCGCTCCTCCTCCCTCCCTTCCGGACGCCCTGCGCCACCAGTGCCCCCAGGACCAGTGCCCCTTGCAGCACCCCGCTAATGCTGCTGTCAATCTGGAGTTGGAGCGGCAACCCCACACTGCCAATAGTAAACGTTGCGAAGAGAAGCACCACCGGCAGCACCCAGGCAGGGTTGGCCTGCGCTAGCAAAACCACTAGCAACCCCATCAGGCCGATACCGCTGGAGATGTTGGGGATGAGTGCATGGAACACCGCCAGGACTTGCAGGGTTCCTGCTATCCCCGCCAGCGCGCCGCAGACTGCCAGGGTTTCGACCAGGCGGCGCGAGGAAGGCACGCCCAGTCGCCGGGACGCAGCGGGGTTGGCTCCCACCGCCCGCACGGAGAGTCCCCAGTGGGTTCGGGCCAGCGCAAACCAGACCAGCGCCAGCGCCAGTAGCGCCAGCACCGGCGCAGCCGGAGCCACGCGCAACCCCTCCAGCGTGGGCAACCAGATAGCATTGGGGAGCCGCTCCGTCCCCGACATCGAGGCAATGCCCGGTCGCTTCCACGGGCCAAGCACGAGGTAGAGCGCCACCCCAGTCGCCAGAAAGTTCATCCCTAGCCCGGCAAAAATCTCGCTGACCCGGCCATAGAGCCTGAGCAAGGCAATCACCAACCCCCACCCGGCCCCGCCAAGCGCCCCCGCCGAAAATGCCAACCCCCACAGCAGCAGGGGGGGCACATCGGGCAGCAGACGCAGCGGTATCATCGCGGCGACCGCGCCGATGGCAACCTGCCCCTCAATGCCCAGGTTGTACAACCCGATGGCGAAGGTGAGGGTTAGCCCGGCGGAGCACAGCAGCAGTGGAGAAGCCAGCATCACCATATCTGCCCGTTTGGACGGACTGCTGAAGGCATCGAACAGGACCAGGCGATAGGCTGCCGAGGGAGAAGTTCCTGATAGGAGCAGCACCAGGTGGGTGAAGGCCAGCGCCCCCACCAGCACCAGCAACCAGCGCCCGGCCACGAACGCCTCCCGACGGGTTGGAAGAAACTGGCGATATTTCATGCTCATCACTCGTTGCTCGTCACGGCCCATCAATCAATCAATCGAACCCCACCCCGCCAATGAGGGCTGCCAGGTGGTCCGGGCTGAGTGCCGACCGGGGCTGTGGCGTCGAAACACGCCCCCCGCAGAAAACCAGCACGATATCGCTGTAGGCCAGCAGTTCGTCAAGGTCGGCCGAGGCAAAGACCAGTGCGGTTCCCTGGTCGCGCCGCTCCAGCATCTTCTGCCACACGAAGCGGGACGAGGGGATATCCAGGCCGCGAGTCGGGTGTTCGAGCAGCAAGCCCGTGCAGCGTGGGGGGAGCAAGGCCAGCATGGCCCGCTGCTGGTTGCCCCGGAGAGCGCGGACACGGGGGTGGTGGGCGCGGCCTTGATGCCGTATTCTGCTATGGCAGCCTGGGCTTTGTGTCGGGCGTCGTGGGGTGAAGGCAGCAGCAGGGCAGAAGATTCCCCCAGGGACCTGTGGTCGGCCAGCGAGAACGACCCGATGAGACCATCCGTCAGGCGGTCGGCGGGGAGCAAATGGACCCCACGACGCTGAAAGGCAGCCACCGGTGCCCCGGTCATATCGTGACCTTGCAGCCACACCCGGCCATCATCGGGGCGCAAAAACCCCGCCAGCAACCGCAGCAGCAGCCGCTGCCCGCTGCCCGCCAACCCGGCCAGACCAACAATGGTGCCCGGCAACACCTCAAGCGTGAGGCGGTGCAACGCCAGGGTCCCTTCCCTTGCGGTCACCTGCTCCAGCCGCCAGGTCGGAAGGGACGGGGACGAAAGCATGGGGGAGGGGCGCGGGTCAGGCGGGGCCGGACTGCCCCGGTTGCCAGGCTGCCCAAACATCAACGCCAACAGCCGTTCGCGGGGCTGTGGCATCATCATCTGCCCCTCCCCCATCACCCGCCCTGCTCGCAGGACACTGACCGTGTGGCACAACTCGGCAACCTCATCGAGCTTGTGCGAAACAAACACTATCGTCCGGCCCCCGGCTGCCAGGCGTCGGAGGGCAGTGAAGAGGGCGTCTTTCTGGGAGGCGGTAATGCCCGTGGTGGGTTCATCCAGAATGAGCGCCCCGACCCCCCCAGGCCAGCAAGCGCACTATTTCAAGTTGCTGGCGCTGCCCGACGGTCAGGTGGGCCGTGGGGGTGTCGGGGTTGAGCACAAAACCCCGCCTGCTCCGCCAGTTCAATGAGCCGCTGCC
>JAAUSY010000185.1 GCA_012032475.1 Chloroflexaceae bacterium | reverse complement strand
GGCGGGTGCAAGACCTGGCGATGCGTCAGGTCACGGGTGAAGCGTTTCAGGTCATGACAGCCAGGAGGGCATGGGAACGTCTACTATGCCTACCGTGGCTTTTCGTTCTGTCCATCGCGCTGGCAGGCGAAACGATGTACATCGAGAGCGAAAGCCTGCTGGCCTTCGATGGGCGTTTGCGAACGGGCACGGCCTTCCTGGGCAACCAGGGGTTGGTGCAGGGGGTGGCCCGCGGCATGATGACCGGGCAGGGATTGTTTACCACCACGCTGGAAGGGCATGGAGAACTGGCGATTCTCTCTGAGGGCAACGCCATTGGCCTGGAGGTCACCGGCAACACGCCCATTTTCGTAGACCCGGACGCCTACCTGGGGCACAAGGGAAACCTGGAATCGAAGGTCGTGGTTGATGTCAACTGGAAATCGTTTCTCGGTCAGACGTCGGGCGAGAGCTTCCAAATCAAGTTTACCGGGAACGGCACGGTGTATATTCAGCCCAGTGAGCGGTAATATCAATATATCAATACAATATCAATAGCAATCAATATCCGTGCGGTCGCAGTCTTTTCTCTGGCCTGATGACGCCGATTGACCCCGGCTACGAACGCGTGAGCAGGAGAAGAACATGATGACAGATGCTATCCATTCGTATGAGACGCTGCCCGCCTACGACCGCCTGAATCGCTTTAGCTACTGTATTGAGGTTGACCGCGAACTCTTCATTCAGAAGGGCAAGATGATTGCCTACTACGGCAATCTGAAGTTCGAGGCCATTGGTTCCGGCGTGATTGACATCCTGGTCAAGCAATCGTTCAACGCTCCCCTGTATGTCAATGATTTCATCGTGGTGACTGGAAAGGGCAAGCTCATTCTGGGCGACCGCGGGAACGATATTGCCTCCTATGACCTGGAATCGGGCAACCTCACGGTCAAGAGCACCAATCTGCTGGCCTTCGAGCCGGGGTTGACCTGCCAGGAGTGCATTGTCCCCAACTACCTGACGCTCCTGGGGACCGGCAAATTTCTGGCTTCCTCCAACGGCCCGGTGCATTTTATGGAGCCGCCAGCGCGGGTGGACGAGCAGGCGCTTCTGGGGTGGGCCGACCTGCCCTGCCCCTCCTATCGCTACGACTATGCCCATGTGCAGGGAATTCTTTCTGCGGTGGGGGTGATGACCGGTCTCACCCTCTCAGGCGAAGAAAAGCAGGTCAACTTCACCGGGCAGGGCGTCATCCTCGTGCAGTCGTCTGAGTCGGAGTTGCGGGGGCGGGGGATCGTCGAAACGATTCTAGGGCAGGTGCCAGGACTGGACACGAATGCCTTGATGCGCATCCAGTCGGCCATCACTGAGCGCCTTACTGGCGAATGAGTGACCGTTGGGGTGGGGGGAAGCGGAGGGCTTTACGGGCTATTCCGGTAAAGACCCGCCCCCCCGCCTCAACTTCCCCGGCCCCCCGCCCCTCTTGCGGTCTTTGCTACAGGTTCACCCCATAGTTCTGCGCCAGCGGGCCAAGCCCCCCTGCCGAACCCTGCTCAATGGCCTTGAACTTCCAATCACTGCCATGGCGGTAGAGTTCGCCAAATATCATAGCCGTTTCGGTGCTGGCGTCTTCCGAAAGGTCGTAGCGCACCATCTCTTCATTATTCGAGGTGTTGACAATGCGGATGTAGGCCGAGCTAACCATCCCAAAATTCTGCTTGCGCGATTCCGCTTCGTGAATGGTGACGCAGAAAGGAATGCGGGTCACATCTGTAGGGACCCTGGTCAGGTCAACGGTCACCTGCTCATCGTCGCCCTCGCCCGCCCCGGTGAGGTTGTCGCCGGAGTGGACGACCGAGCCATCCTTCGATTGCAACTGGTTGTAGAAGATAAAATCATCGTTTGACCGAACCTTGCCGTCCTCAGCGAGCATAAAAGCACTGGTATCCAGGTCGAAGGCCGAGCCATCGGTCATACGAGCGTCCCATCCAAGCCCAACGATAACCTTCTCCAGCGGTTGCTTCTGTTCTTCCGCGACTTTTGAGAGCGAGACGTTTCCGCCTTTTGAGATTGACAGAGACATATCTTCTTTCCTTTCTTTCCAGAGCGTACCCAATCTTCAGGAAACAAAAAGGCCAACTTGCCCGCCCCCACTACCCATGAGTCCATGCGTGACGGTACCCGCAAGCAACGAAGGTGGGGTTGGGCTGAAAAGTACGTCTCGTGCTTTTCAGCCCATCTATCTGCATGTTCCATTCGCCAGCAAGAGTATTATAGCATGGTTCGCCCCCGGTCGTCTGCCCCGGCGGTGCCTACCGACGCTGCTTCAACTCCTCGAACAACGCCTCATATTCCACCGCGGTTCGCTCCGTGCTGAAACGGGCGGCAATCTCTGACCGGGGCCGGACAAAGCGCTCCTGGTCGTGTAACACCTGCCCTATGGCCTCGGCCAGGGCGGCGCTATCGCCAATGGGCGTGACCAACCCCATCCCCGTCTGGAGCACCGGTTGGCGCACCCCAGGGAGGTTGCTGGCAACACACGGAGTTCCGCACAACATCGCCTCGACCTGCACCAACCCGAATGACTCAGTCGAGTTCAGGCTCGGAACCACCAGAACCTCGCAGTTGGGGAAGAACGCCGCCATCTCCGAGGCGTCGAGCGTTCCCAGAAACGTCCAATGTTCGCGGTAGCGCTCGAACAGCGGCTTCAGACGTGCAGCGTAGGCTTCTTCTCCCAACACATTCTCGAACTGCCCCGCAAACAACACCCGCGCATTCGGGTAGGCAGGCAGAAGGTGTGGCAGCGCGTGGAGCAGCACCTCCACGCCCTTCTCCGTGGCAAGGCGAGCCGCCATTCCAATGATGGGACCCTGGATATTCCAGCGGCGGCGGAACGACTGCACCTGCTCATCCGAGACCGCGGGAAGTTCGACCGGGGGCGGTATCACCCGCACCCTGGAACAGAACTGGCTGAGGAAGGGGGAATGGTCGGCGTAATCCTGCGTATAGGCAACCACCACGGTGGAAAAGGTTCCTGCCACCCGGTTGCTGATATCAACGACGCGATTCGCCACCCGGTTGATGAAGCCGGGCGGCAATTGCAAGTCGCAGTGGTAGGTGAGCACCACCGGCTGGCGCAGCAGATACCCCCGTATTGCCAGACCGCTGGCATCGAATTGCGGCAGGTGCAGGCTCATGGCCTCATGCTGCATCGCCAGCGCACTGGCAAGGCTCCCGAAGGTCGGCATCAGCACGCCCTTGCTGACCCGGGCCATGACAGGTGCGCGAATAACCTGGACTCCATCGAGTATTTCGTGCTGCGGCAGGCTTGGGTCATACTGCGAGGTCAGAATCGTGACCGTGTGCCCACGCTGCGCCAGTGCCCTGGCGAGGCGCTGGACGTAAATGGTCAGGCCGCTGGTATGAGGACGGTAGTACGTCAGCGTAAAAAGAATGCGCATGTTTCATCATCTCCTGGTTGGCTATGGGTGCCACCGGTACCTGCGGCCCGACGTTCGTCAGGTCTTCCTGGTCGAGCAGCGAGAAGTGGACCCACCCGATGTTCCCTCGTTCGTTCCGGATTTGATACCACGAGCCATCAGCAAGTTTCTGAAGCAACTCAACGGTTTCGCCGGCATTGACCTGGTCGAGAACAGGTTCGCCGCCGGGAACTTCCCGCACGTTGCCCCCATTGAAGACCCTGGCGGTCAGGCCGGTCGTTTCTGGGGGTGGCTCGTCGGGCATCGTTTCTGGGGGTGGCTCGTCGGGAAGAGTCCCCTCCAGAGGAACCTGGTCACCTACTCGCGCCAGGTCTTCGGCTTCGAGCAGCGTGTAGTGGACCCACCCCCTGGTTTCCCGCGGGGTTCTGACCTGATACCACACACGGTCAGGGGTCTTCTGGATGAGCACCACTTCCTCGCCCGCGATGACCTGGTCGAGAATGGGTTCACCGCCGGGAACTTTCCGCACATTGCCCCCATTGAAGACCCTGGCAGTCAGGACGGGCTGGGGAGTTGGCTCCGGAGTTGGGGTCTCCAGGATGGGTATCCCCTCGGTCGGGGTCACTTCGAGCGTTGGCGAAACCTCGACCGTCGGGGTTGGCGTCGGGACCTCGGTGGGTGGCACGGGGGTGGGGGGCCTGCTGCTCACTTTCCCAAAGAAGCCCTCTCGAATACCGCCGACGGTGGGAATTTCTAGCGCCTTCTGTTGCTGCGCCTGCTGCCCGCTGGCAAGCACCACGGTTGCCTGGACTGCATAGGAAACCCCCTCCTGCGGCATGGGGGCCCCCAGGTCCTTGATCAGGCGCAGTTCAAACTGCCCCCCCGTGATGGTCGTGGTGGCGCTGGCCGGGATATACCAGGGAAACGGTTCTCCATCGGCGAGCAGGTCCACATTGGCGGTCGTTCCATTGGGCACATTCGTCGTGCGAGCAATCACATGGATGGTATCTGCCCGCACCACCGTCGCCTTCTCGATGGTGATGGAGGGAGACGGGAGCGGTGGCGGGGTTGGCTCCGACGGGCCGGTCATGCTCGCCCCGATGGAGATGGCAACCACGATGATAACGATGAATCCGATGATCAGGAACGGAGCCGCCAGCAGGCCAACCCTGACGGGAAGCGGGAGGCTGGCAAATTGTTCGGAAAGGGACCCGAACGACCCACCCGAACGACCGTCATCGTCATCTTCGACCGGTTCTGCGGTATAGTCAACCAGTTCACCAAGTTTCGGAGGCGGCGGTAAGCTATCGTCCTGGGCTGCCCGTCGTCGCAGGAACACGATGACCGCCCCGACGATAACCGCCGCAACCACCGCAATCAAGACCACCGTGATATTACTTCCCATAACCATCCTTCCTGAAAGGCAGAGCCGTATGCGTGAATCGCATGATGAGAGAGATACGTTTCGTTCTCTGGCAAGCGGCGGTGAGTGCCGCGCCTGTCATATCAGACCCATACCGCGCCCCCCCATGCCTACAACACCCATGTTCGCGGAACAAACCGCAAGTTGAAAACCTTGATGGCGTAGCGGTCGGTCATACCAGCAATGTAATCCACCACGGCCCGCTCGACGGGTTCTTGCCGCTGCTGGTTGATATGGAGCAGGTCGGGTGGGAGGTGCTCCGGGTGGTTCAGAAAGTGAGTGTAGAGCAGTTCGATCAACCGCATCACCTTATCATCATCCTCCCTGGCGCGGTCGCTAAGGTAGACGTGCTGAAAGAGAAACTCACGCAGTTCGTTCGTTGCGTCGAGGACGGGCCGGCTCATGGTGAGGCGCAGCGGGTCGGGAGGGGGAGCCTCGCCCGTAGCCCACCAGTTGCAGGCAATCAAGTCCTGAACCATGGTGTTAATGCGCGTGGCGTGCGTGGTTCCCAACACCGCCAGGCAGGGTTCCGGGAGATCGGCGGGTTGAATCAGCCCGGCCCGTAGCGCGTCATCAATGTCGTGGTTGATGTAGGCAATGCTATCCGCGAGCTTGATAATTTGCCCCTCCAGGGTGCTGGCAACGCCTTCCGTGGCGGCCATAATATCGCCACGGGCCTTGGAATGGCGGAGGATACCCTCCCGCACCAGGTCAGTCAGGTTCAGCCCGCGCCCGCCCTTTTCCAGCACCTCCACCACCCGGAGGCTCTGCTCGTTGTGGCGGAAGCCCGGCGGGTAGACCTGCCCCAGGGCGGTTTCGCCAGCATGGCCGAATGGCGCATGGCCGGTGTCGTGGGACAGGCCAATGGCCTCGGTCAGGTCTTCGTTCAGGCGGAGCGCCCGGGCCACCGTCCGCGCAATCTGCGTTACCTCCAGGGTGTGGGTCAGCCGGGTGCGGTAGTGGTCGCCCTGGGGCGCGATGAAGACCTGGGTTTTGTGCTTGAGGCGGCGGAACGATTTGGAATGGAGGACCCGGTCGCGGTCGCGCTGAAAGGCCGTGCGGACCTGGCATGCTTCTTCGGGATAGGCCCGAACCCCCCTGGTGCTTCTCGCTGCCAGCGGCGAAAGGGACTGGTCTTCCCGTGCTTCAAGGGTGGCGCGAACGTTATGCATGAAGGGTTGCGCAATGATTGCAGCCTGCCGTATCCATAAAATAAGTATATCACATGTCTCCTGCTCTGTTGCGCCTTGCGGGTCTCTGGCCTGAGCCGGTGAGCCGGTGCGGCAGGAACCTTTACGCTGAGGAGAAGAGGTGGTACACTGACCCTGGTCAGAAGGAGGATTCGGCGCAAGCGTTTGTGCGTATCAGGAGACGTATCATGGCAGAAAAAATTCTGGTTGCAGTGGCCTGGCCCTATGCCAATGGCCCGCGCCATCTGGGGCATGTGGCGGGCTTCGGCGTGCCATCGGATATCTTTGCTCGTTACCATCGGTTGAAAGGGAATGACGTGCTGATGATTAGCGGCACCGATGAGCACGGCACGCCGGTGTCGCTCGCCGCCGACCGCGAGGGGGTCACGCCGAAGGCGCTGGCCGACCGCTATAATCGCATCATTGGCGACGACCTGCACACCCTGGGGCTGAGCTACGATATCTTCACCCGAACCACCACGCGCAACCATTACCGGGTGGTGCAGGACGTGTTCAAGACGCTGTATGACCAGGGCTATCTGCTGCGGCAGACGACCATGGGCGCGTTTTCTGCCACCACCGGGCGCACCCTGCCCGACCGTTACATCGAGGGAACGTGCCCGATTTGTGGCTACCACGAGGCTCGCGGCGACCAGTGCGACCAGTGTGGCAACCAGCTCGACCCGGCCGACCTGATCAACCCGCGCTCAAAAGTGGATGGCACCCCCCCGGTTTTTCGCGAGACCGAGCACTTCTTCCTCGACCTGCCCGCGTTTGCCGAGCAGCTTGCAGCCTGGATAACCCGCCAGGAACACTGGCGTCCGAATGTGCGCACCTTTTCGCTGAACCTGCTGGACGATCTGCGCCCCCGCGCCATCACCCGCGACCTGGACTGGGGCGTGCCCATTCCGCTGCCCGAATATGCCGACCGCGAAACCAAGCGTATCTACGTCTGGTTCGATGCGGTGATCGGGTACCTTTCTGCCAGCATCGAGTGGGCCCGCAGCCGCGGCACCCCCGACGCCTGGCGCGAGTGGTGGCAAAATCCCCAGGCTCCCCATTACTACTTCATGGGCAAAGACAACATTGTGTTTCACACCGTCATCTGGCCGGCCATTTTGCTTGGCTACGGCAACGGCGGTGAGGTCGGGGGGGGCACCGGCGAGCCGCTGCAACTCCCCCACAACGTGGTCAGCAGCGAGTTCCTGACGATGGAAGGGCGCAAATTCAGCAGCAGCCGCGGGATTGTCATCTACGTCAACGATTTTCTGAGCCGCTACGACCCCGACCCGCTGCGCTATTTCCTGACCATCGCCGGGCCAGAAAACCAGGATGCGGATTTCACCTGGGCGGAGTTTGTGCGGCGCAACAACGACGAACTGGTTGCCAACTGGGGCAACCTGGTGAACCGCACCCTGACCAACGTCTTCCGCAACTTCGGGCAGGTCCCGCAGCCCGGCCCGCTGGCCCCGGAAGATGTTGCCCTGATGGAGGCGACCGAACGGGGGTTTGCAGCGATTGGCACCTTGCTGGAGGGGACGAAGTTCAAGGCAGCGCTGACCGAGGCCATGCGCCTGGCCTCCCAGGTGAACTTCTACCTGAGCGAACAGGAGCCGTGGAAGGTCATCAAGAGCGACCGCGAACGCGCCGCCACCGTGCTCTACACCGCACTGCGCTGCGTGGACCACCTCAAGACGATGATGACGCCCTTCCTGCCCTTCACCAGCCAGCAATTGCACGAGATGCTGGGCTACGATGGGTTCATCGCCGGGCCGCTGGCCTTCCGCGAATGCACTGAGGAGGACGGCAGCACCCACCGCGTCCTGACGGGAGACTATGCCGGGTGGGTCGGGCGGTGGCAGGCGAGCGACCTGCCCATCGGGCAGGTGCTACGCAAGCCAGAGCCGTTGTTCAAGAAGCTCGATGAGAAGGTGGTGGACGAGGAACTGGCGCGGTACCAGTGAGGTTCATGAGCCAGCGCACCAGCGGTGGCCCGGCCAGCATCACTAGCAGAAACCGCACCAGGCTGATGCCTAAGACCAGGGTGACGTTGGCCCCGCTGTCGAAGGCCAGAATCACGGCGATATTGATGCCGCCTGGCGTGGTGGCGAGGTAGGCGCTGAACCAGTCGGTTCCCATCAGTGCCACCAGCACGCCCCCCATCATGGCGGCTCCCCCAATCATCCCCAGGGTGCAGAGGAGAAACGGGAGCACGAGCCGCCGGGTGGCGCGGAAGGCCTGGAGGTCGAACCGCAGCCCCACCGACACCCCAAGGGTGGCATAGGACAGCGCCAGCACGAACGGCGGCCATTCGGAGTGGGGAACCCCAAGCAGCCCGGCCACGGCCCCCAACCAGCGAGGGGGCCGACCATCGCCCCTGCCGGGAGCCGCAGCCGCAGCCCGGCCCACG
>JAAUSY010000184.1 GCA_012032475.1 Chloroflexaceae bacterium | reverse complement strand
GCTGGAGTACCAGGATACCGTTCAGGACGTGAGTGTAGAGCGATTTCGCCGGCTTTGAGGCCGCGGTCGTGAATCATCGCTTTGTAGGGCAGCAGGCCGGCGTTCGCAACATACTCGATATAGGTGGCGAACAGGACATCTTCCCCGGCGGGGGGGGCACCAAACAGGAGGGCGATATCATCCAGGTTGAGCGGCTGATCCTCCTCATCGGAATCAGCCTGGTCAGCCTGATTATCCTGGTAATCCTGATCATCTTGATCGTCGGGTTCGGTCGTGGCCGTGGTCGTGGTCGTGGTCGTGGTCATAGCGTTCTCCCTTCTTTCATTCATTTCTCACTCAATGTTAATGATAGATAAGTGACGAACCGGACCAGAGCAGTCGTCAATCAGTCAATCAATCAATCACGAACAGGTCTCTGATCGGAGTATAGCAGACGGTGCGGACAGAATATGTCCGCCTGATATGCTTCTACGGTGAATCTTCTGGCAATTGGTCGGGGAAGTAATTCGCCCACATCGCCGCCACCGTCTTCCGCATACGCTCCATCAGCGAGGGGGGGCCTTCTAGCAGCAGCGCGTGTTCGCCATAGCCAAGCAGCGTGCGAATAATGCGAAACTCGCTCGCATCGCTGGCCTTGACCATGACGTGGGATTCATCGCGCTGGACGGCATGGATGGTGAAGCGCTCGCTCACGCCGCCATCGGCAAACGAAGCGGGCAACCGATAGGTGAAGAAAATGGGCTTGCGCTCGCGGCGCGGTTGCTGGAGGCTCGGAAGCAGTTTGGGCGACTCCCGCTGAGCATCCTGGACAATCCGGTCCAGGCGGTAGGTCAGGATATCGCGGTATTCGTAGCTATAGGCGCTGAGGTAGAATTGCCGGTCGGTGTATTCCAGGTCGTAGGGGTCGAGGCAAGGGTGCCAACGGTCGCTCCGCTTTGAGCGGTAGAGAAAACCAATCTGGCGACGGTCAAGGATAGCCTGGTCCAACCACCGGAGCAGGTTCTCACAGCCGCGATAATCAATAACGGGGGTGAGCAGCATATGCAGGGTCGTGCGGCGCTGCCACTGTCGGCGCTGCCCATCGGTGAGGTGCTGCGTCAGGCGGTCTATCAACTGCTGCACCTGGTTGGCGAGGGGGTGGGTATCGGTAAAGGCGCTGCGCAGATAGCGGAGCGTACGGATATCTTCATCCAGGAGAAGGTGGGAAGCCGCGGCTATGACGTATCGAACGGGCCGACCCTGCCGCTCAATGTGATAGCCGAGGGCCCCCAGGTTGGAGATATCCCGCCGAAGCTGCCGCCTGCCCGTTTCGCCAGGAGCATAATCATCGGCCAGCTTTGCCAGAATAGTGCCACTGCTCATTGGTTGGTTGCGGAGGAGGTCGCGCAGCCGGATGAGCCGCCCGATGACGCCATACTGGCTGATAGAGGGGCCTTCATCCACACCATCTTCCGGGCTTCTGGGCATCGTTCGTTCCTCTTTCATCGCCAGCGACGAGTGACCCCAGGGTTCAGGAGCAGTCGCTCACCACCAACGCGGAGAAATTGTACCACAATTGCTGGAAACATTCCCTGGTGCTATCATAGCCCTGGTTTCTACCATCCATATTCAGGTCATTGAGAAAGGGGGTTCCTGGTGACAAAACCAGACTACCGAGTGCTTTTTCTGTTCCTACTGGCGGGGTTGCTCATCAGCATCAGCGCGTGTGAAGCGGGAGAACGGGATCGTATCCCCACCGGAGGCACCGGCGAGGGCAAGACCATTGATGATATCCGCATCGGAGAAGGGTTATCCAGCCTGGAAAGCTACACAATGAACCTTGCCATCACCTTCGACACCGAGGGTGAACAGGGGACCATCAACATGACCATGTCGGCCAACACGACCACCAATGACATGGCTGCGCGGGTGAGTGGCAGCGGCCCCGCACTTGAAGCTGTCAGCGGGATGGGGCTTGAGATGTACCAGGTCGGCGGACAGGGTTACCTGCTCACCGACGTGAATGGAACCCCCCACTGCATCCGCAGTCCGGGCGGGGCCGCGGCGGCGGTTCCAAAGATCGAGGACATGGTCGGAGATCTCAAGGGACTGGAGCTTATCAGCCAGGGCGAGAGCGTCAATGGGGTGATGGCGAACCGCTATTCGCTCCGAGACGTCCACCAGGCCTTTGGTCAGACCGATATGCAAGCCATCTCCGAAGTGAAAAAGGCCGATGTCTGGATTGCCCAGGATGGCGGATATCCGGTCAGGATCGACATCGAAGCGACGGGCACCAGCCGGTCGGGCACCAGCGGAACGTATACCCTGCGCTACGACCTGACGGATATCAACCAGGTGGGCCCGATTACCCTGCCCGAAGCCTGCGAGAACGCGTCGGGCTTTCCGGAACTGCCGGAACTACCATAGTCCGGGCAGCAGAACCTGCCAACCATCCCTCCCGGTGATGCCTCGCCGCAAGGCGTCACGCATCACCGGGTTCTGGGATGAATGATGCATTATCCAGGATATAGTCAACGGCAGCGACCGCATGGATTTCGGTGGTATCGAAAAGGGGAACCGGGCTGTCTTCAGGCCGGACGAGCAACCCGATTTCGGTACATCCCAGCACAATCCCCTCGGCCCCATGCTCCACCAACCGCTCGATGATAGTCGTGTAGTGGGCCCGCGATGAGGGGCGAATCTCGCCCATACACAACTCATGGTAGATAACCCGGTGGACCAGTTCTCGTTCTTCTTCTGATGGAACGAGCACCTTCAACCCATAGTTCTGACTCAGTCGGCCCACGTAGAAATCCTCTTCCATTGTCACTCTGGTTCCCAGAAGGCCAACCGTGGCCAACCCCTGGGCCTGGATTTTCTGGCCGGTTGCGTCGGCAATATGGAGGAGCGGGACCCCAAGGTGCGCCTGGATATCGTCTGCCAGTTTGTGCATCGTATTGGTGCAAAGAAGGACACAACAACTCCCCGCGGCTTCGACCCGACGGGCGGCATCCACCAGGAGCCTGGCTATCTCCTGCCACTTTGCCTGTTGCTGAAGCGCTTCAATCTCAGCGAAATCAACCGAATACAGGATGAGGGGTGCAGAATGAAAACCACCCCGTCGGGTCCGCATGGTCTCGTTGAGAATGCGATAGTATTCCCGTGTGGATTCCCAACTCATCCCACCAATCATACCAATAGGTCTCATTGCAGTTTCCTCACCTCCGCTCCATGCGGCACCCGCTCGTCCAGCACCCGGCGCACCGCGTCCATCGTCGCCGGAATCTCGACCGGCGGGTTCGCATGGGCACTGATGACATCCCGAAGGGTGCCCTCATGGTATTCAACCTTGAAGCGCGTGAACTTGAGGCCGTGGGCCGTCGAGATGATGACCACGCGGTCTGACTTCTGGATGGTCCCCTGGTTGATGAGCTTGATGGCAACGGCCAGCGCCACCCCCGTGTGGGGGCAGGTATACAACCCCGTGCGGTCGGCGCGAGCCGCAGCATCGGCCAGTTCCTGTTCGCTGGCCTCCTCAACCAGGCCATTGAAGCGCTTGAGCACACGAATGGCGCGGTGTACACTCACCGGGTCGCCAATCTGGATGGCGGATGCCGCTGTTGGGCGGGCCACGATGGGTTCGTAGTGCTTGAAGCCAGTGCAGAAGGAGCGATAGAGCGGGTTGGCGTTTCTCGCCTGGGCGCAGACAATGCGGGGCAGACGGGTAATCATCCCCAGTTCATACATCATGAGCAAGCCCTTGCCAAGCGCCGCCGTGTTCCCCAGGTTTCCGCCGGGAATGATGATCCAGTCCGGCACAGTCCAATCGAACTGCTGCGCGATTTCGATACCGACGGTCTTCTGCCCCTCAATCCGCAACGAATTGAGCGAATTTGCCAGATAGATCGTCTCATCCGCAGTGACCTCACGCACAATGCGCATACACCCATCGAAATCCGTGTCGAGCGCCAGCACCAGGGCCCCGTGGGCAATCGGTTGCACCAACTGGGCCGTGCTGACCTTGCCCCGCGGAAGGAACACCATCGTCGGTATCCCCGCGGCAGCTCCATAGCCTGCCAGCGCCGCCGAGGTGTCGCCCGTGCTCGCACAGGCAACCGCACGGATGGGCTTGCCATTGGCAATCATCTGACGCACGATACTGATGAGCACCGTCATCCCCAGGTCTTTGAAGCTGCCAGTGTGGGAATTGCCGCACAGCTTGATCCAGAAATCTTCGACCCCAAGATCCTGCCCCAACCGCTCGGCCCAGAACAGGTTGGTGCCTCCCTCGAACATGCTCACAATATTCTCATCATCAACGACCGGGCACACCAGTTCTTTTTTGCCCCAGACACCGCTGCCATAGGGCCAATCGGTGCGCATCCAGCGTCGGTCAAAGAGCTGCTTCCATTCGTCGGGGCTGCGCTGGCGCAGCGCCGTCATATCGTGTTCCACATCCAGCAGGCCGCCGGATGAGCTGTAGTAAATAACCTCCGTCAGGGGGTAACGTTCGTCGGGATTGTCGTGGGCGGCAAACCAGGCGTTGTAATTCATATCCTCACCTTAACATATTGCATCCAGGCCATGCCAGGGGACACCTTACTCATTCGTATGAGGGAGATTATACCTTGTTTTCCGGGGTCAGATCAAGCCAGCACCCGACGGGGCTTACTGGTGAGCGGGCCACCCGGCGCAGCGCTCTGGGCTGCCCCTCCCCTGTGCTACAATGGTGGCGATTGGCGATTGGCGATTTGGCGATTGGCGATTGGCGATTGGCGATTGGCGATTGACGTATGACGCGTGATGAGTGATGAGTAAGGAGGCAGCATGGTCACGACCATCTCCCGGATGGTTGATTTCGAGAAGGTTGACAGGGACCTGCGCTTTGTGATGCAGTGCTTTGGTGAGGTGCTCGAAGAACTGGGGGAGCATGAGATTGCGCAGTATCTCCCCTGGACCGACCGGGAGGTCGCTTCCATCCCTCCCACCATATCCATCGAGCACATTGCCCAGGGCTATTCTATCGCATTCCAACTGCTGAATATGGTAGAAGAAAACGCCAGTGCGCAGAACCGACGGGCGATTGAGGCAACGGTTGGTCTGGCAGAGGAATCGGGTCTGTGGGGGCAGAACTTGCAGCGGTTGAAGAGCCTGGGGCTGACCGACCGCCAGATTGCCGAGACCCTGCCGCAAATCCTGGTCGAACCAGTTCTGACGGCGCACCCGACCGAGGCCAAGCGGGCCACCGTGCTGGAACATCATCGGGCGCTCTATCTCTTGCTGGTCAAGCGCGAGAACCAGATGTGGACACCCCACGAGCAGCAGCAGATACGCAGCCAGGTGAAAACCATGCTGGAACTGCTGTGGCGCACCGGGGAAATTCTCCTGAAAAAGCCGGGCGTTGATTCGGAGGTGCGCAACGTGATACACTACCTGCGCAACGTCTTCCCGGAGGCGCTTTCCTGGATGGACCGGCGGCTGCGCGAAGCCTGGGCCGAAGCCGGGTTCGACCCGGAGTTGCTGCGCGAGGCCCACCACCTGCCGCGCCTGTCGATTGGCACCTGGGTGGGAGGCGACCGCGATGGGCACCCCCTCGTCACCGCAGAGGTGACGCGCCAGACGCTCCACACGCTGCGCCTGAACGCGCTCACGCTGCTGCACGACCGGCTGAGCGGGCTGGTGGTCCACTTGAGCCTGTCCGGGCGGCGGCAACCCACCCCGACGCGCCTGCTCAGCCGCATTGCCGCACTTGGGGAGATTCTGGGCGAACGGGGAATGCAGGGCATCCGGCGCAATCCGGGCGAACCCTGGCGGCAACTGGTGAACCTGATGCTGGCGCGTTTGCCGGTGGAGGTGAGCGGCACCGAAACCGTGCATCTGCAAGAGGATGCCACCCGCTACCGCCTGGCATCCGAACTGGCCTCCGATATGCAGTTGCTCTACGATTCGCTGGTGGAGGTGGGCGGTCGCCGGGTCGCGGAGATGGAGGTTCAGCCGGTGATTCGGGCCGTGCAAACGTTCGGGTTTCACCTGGCGGTGCTGGACATTCGCCAGAACAGCCGGATGCACGACCTGGCCCTTTCACAATGTATGCTCGCCGCTGGTTTGCCGGAGGGAGCCGATTTTCCCCACTGGGACGAAGCCCGACGCCTGGAATTTCTCAACTGCGAACTGGCAACCCCACGCCCCTTCACCCACCTGGAAGACCAGCCCGGCCCCGATGCCGAGGCGGTCATTGCGTGCTATCGTGTGCTGGTGGAACATCTCCGGGCATATGGCCCGGATGGCCTGGGAGCGCTGATCATCAGTATGACCCGCAGCCTGTCGGACCTGCTGGTGGTCTACGTGCTGGCCCGCGAGGCCCGGCTGACCTTCACCACCCCGGAGGGTCTGGGGTGCCAGTTGCCGGTCGTTCCGCTGTTCGAGACGATTGAGGACCTGGCGAACAGCCCGGACATCCTGCGCGAGTTTTTGAACCACCCGGTGACCCGGCGCAGCCTGGAATATCAGCGCGAGCGGAGCGGGGCCGACCGACCCGTGCAGCAGGTGATGATTGGCTACAGCGACAGCAACAAGGATGGTGGTATCTTTGCCAGCCAGTGGAGGCTCTACCAGGCTCAGGAGCGACTGATAGAGGTGGGGATGACCAGCGGGGTGCGGATACGGTTCTTTCACGGGCGCGGGGGGACGATTAGCCGCGGGGCCGGGCCGACCCACCGCTTTCTGCGGGCGCTGCCACACACATCGCTGGAGGGTGATTTGCGCCTGACGGAGCAGGGTGAGGTGATTGCCCAGAAATACGCCAACCTCATCAACGCGGTGTTCAACCTGGAACTGCTGACCGCGGGCACGACCGAGGCCACCTTGCGCCACCGCCACACCCCGAAGGTCTGCCTGCCAATTGAAACCGTGGTAGATCGCCTTGCCGAACACAGCCAGCGGGCCTATCAAGCGCTGCTCCACACCGAAGGGTTTCTGACCTTCTTCCGCCAGGCAACCCCCATTGATGTCATCGAGTCGAGCCGTATCGGCTCGCGCCCTTCGCGGCGGAGCGGGCAGCAAACCCTGGACGATCTGCGGGCGATTCCGTGGGTCTTCAGTTGGAACCAGGCGCGGTTTTATCTGTCGGGGTGGTATGGCGTGGGGAAGGCACTGGAAGAACTGCAACAGAGCAACCACGAGATGTTCCGGACCATCTGCCAGTATGCCTTCGATTGGCCGCCGCTGCACTACATTCTCAGCAATACCGCGACCAGTATCGCCACTGTTGACTGCGAGATGATGCAGGCCTATGCGGCGATGGTCGAGGAGGCTGCCATCCGCAAGCGGGTGCTGGACCTGGTCCTGGGAGAATATGAGCGAACGGTGAGGATGCTGGAGGTGCTCTATGATGGGCCGCTGGAAGAGCGCCGCCCGCGAATACACAAGGCGCTGAGGATGCGTCAGGAGGGGTTGCGCACGCTGCACCACCGCCAGATTGACCTGCTGCGGATATGGCGCTGCCTCAAGCAGGCAGGTAACGACGACGACGCGGAGCCGGTGTTGCTCCAGTTGCTCCTGACGGTCAATGCGATTGCCAGCGGGCTACGAACGACGGGGTAATACGGGTGATAAGTGACAGGTGACAGGTGATGAGTGACAAGCCGCTTCAGAACGACAAAACGGCTATCACCCATCACTTGCTACCCATCACGCATCACTCCTCATCCCTCACCCATCGCTGGGTATCACCGTCCACCGGGGGAGCGGCGGTGTTCACCCTGATTGGGCACATCACGGGTCGTATCTCGCACCTGCTCCCGAATTCGGTTGATCGTATCGCACACCATCCGCGCCGCGTGGCATTCCAGGTTCCCGTCAGTGATGCCCGTGTGAGGCAGCAAACTCGGCATCGGGGCAGGCGGGGTGCTGGTAACGGTCGGTGAGGGGGTAGTTTCAGGGGTCAGGGTCGGGGTATCCGTCGGGAGAACCGTCGGGGTGGCAGGTTCCCCAACCTGGAACGTGACACTGTTCACATTATCCTCTTCCTCATCATCATCGCTCGTTGAAGAAACGGTAGCCGTGTTGATGATTTCGTGCGATTCTGGCTGGCAGTTGAGGCTGGCAAGAATATGGACCGTCACCTCATCCTCATCGAACAACCGATCAATCGCCACGGTGACCGTATTCCCCTCAATTGCCAGGTCTCCCCAACTCGTCGTCGCATTGACAATCGTGAGACAGGGGTGGAGCGTGTCCCGAATCACCACGTTGTCAGAACGTCCGTCTTCGTTCGTCACCGTGAGCCAGAAGTTCACCATCTCGCCAACATGAGCCTGCTCCCGGTCCATGCTCTTGATAATCGCCACATTCCCCTCCCTGGGACTGCCGCCACCACCGCCACCGCCGCCACTCCTGGACGGGGTCGAGGTCGGTTCTTCGCCCGGCGGGGAGGTCGGTTCTTCACCCGGCGGGGAGGTCGGTTCTTCGCCCGGCGGGGAGGTCGGT
>JAAUSY010000035.1 GCA_012032475.1 Chloroflexaceae bacterium | reverse complement strand
TCTTCGGCCTCTTCTTCTTCAGCCTCTTCGGCCTCTTCTTCTTCAGCCTCTTCGGCCTCTTCTTCCTCCACTACCTCCCCTTCTTCATCGGGGACGGCGGTTGGAGGCGGCGACGTGTTGATGCATGCTGAAAACGTCAGGGCCATAATGACGATGATGATGCTGAGAATCCACGCAAACCTGTTCGACCTCATGTTACCCACTTCCTTTCTTACTTACTGACTGACAGCTTCTCTTCCGATAACCTGCATCGTCGTACCGTCAAGAGTATTGTACGATGATTTTCGGTGTCCTATTATTCAAAAAATTTCCCAGGACGTCAAGTAGAACTTGTGTTTTATTTCACAGTCCCGAACTCCGCTAGAAGGCGTCCCATCCACATCATGCCCTTCCAATAGTCCTCCAGACGAATATTTTCGTTGGGGGCATGAATCTGATCTCCGGCGTATCCGCACCCGGCCCCACTTGCCGCGGGGGTTCCGAATGCCTGGCACAGCATGTGCATCGGGCCGGTTCCGGCCATCAGCGGGTAGACAATCGCGGGCCGGCCATAGGTCGTCTCGCCCGACGCGATGATGGACTGAACAATAGCCGCATCGAGGTCGCTACGGGCCGGGTTGACCCCCAACCCGTCAATCACCTCAATATCAGGAAAACCCTGCGCGTCCAGGTGCTCGCGAAGTTGACGGAGGACCATGGCCGGTTCCATATCGGGAACCAGGCGAAAATCAATCTTGGCGCGTGCTTCGGCGGGCAGGACGGTTTTGGCCCCCCGGCCGGTATACCCCGACACCAGACCACAAATCGTGCAGGTGGGTTCGAAGAGCAGACGGCGCAGGAGTTCGGTGCCGCGGGCCTGGTCGAGAAACACCGGCAACCCATATTCCGCCAGCCAGGCTTCGTCGTTGTTGGGGATACGCTCCAGTGCTCGCCTATCCGCTTCTGACACGGGGCGCACGCGGTCAGCAAACCCTGGGATGAGGATACGACCATCAGGAGCTTTCAGGGTGTTCAGCGCCCAGGTGAGCCGCCAGGCCGGGTTGGGCACGATGGGCGCAAGCGAGGAATGCAGGTCGGTCGCGGCTCCGCGGGCCACCAGTTCGACATATTGAATACCCTTTGCGCCGCACTCGACCACGGGCCGCCCATCAATCTCGATGCCGCCGGTTTCCCACAAACAGCCGTCGGCTGAAGCAGGTCAGTGTGGTCGTGACAGAACGCCGGGAGCGTGCGCGACCCGATTTCCTCTTCTCCCTCAATGACCAGCGTGAGCGCACATGGGAGGTCTCCCTTGGTGGCAAGCCAGGCTTCGATAGCCTGGAGCCGCAGCATCAAATTCCCCTTATTGTCCGATGCACCCCGGGCGTAGACCTTGCCGTCGCGGATAGTTGGCTCAAAGGGGGGCGACTCCCAGAGATCCAGTGGCTCAGCAGGCTGCACGTCGTAGTGGTCGTAGATCATCAACCGTCGCGGTCCCTTCCCCATCGTCCCATAGACCACCGGTGCCCCGCCAGCGGATATCAAGCGCACGTCAGTGCCCAACCGCTCCAATCGCTGCCGGACCATCTCGACCGCCTCATGAAGGCCAGTCCCCTGGGCAGCCACCGAAGGAATACGCAACAGGTCGAAATATTCGCCGAGAAAGCGTTCCTTCTGGGCTTCAATATACGCCTGAAACGGCTCCATTGCTTGACCCCTTCCTGATACCATCATGCTCATCACTCGCCACTGTTGTGGCTGGTATAATCATACGTCGCGCAATAGTTCCAGAGAATCTGGTAGAGCTGGACAAGACTGTCAATGGTGACCCATTCCTCGTCCGAATGCATCCCCATCCCAACCGGCCCGAAGCACACCGACGGAATACCCGCCGCGCTGTAGAAACGGGCGTCGCTGCCAAAGTGCTCGCGGTAGAGCGAGGCAGCTTCTCCCCGAACCCGTGCCACGGCTCCGGCCAGGCTGCGGATAGCTGGCTCGTTGGGGTTGGTGACGAGCGGAACCGCCTGCTTGCACGAACGGATTTCAGCCGTCGGAAAGCACTGCTGAATCATCCTCAGCAGGCTATCGGGGGTATCTTCGGGCGTGTGGCGCACATCGAGGGTGAGCGTCGCCCGGCGAGGCACCTGGTTCCTTGCGGCGCTCTCGGTCTGTATCGAGGTAGGCGTCATGGTCGTCTGCCAGGCCTCGTGCCGAAGCGGGGGAACCCGCTGCTTCAGTTGCTCCAACCCTTCCCCAATAGCGAAGAGGGGATTTTGCCCTTCCCAGGGGCGCGACCCATGGGCCGACACCCCCTGAAACTGCAACTCGACCCAGAGCACCCCCTTTTGCTCGTAGCAGATGCGCAGGTCGGTTGGCTCGACCGCAATGAAACACCCGCAGCGCCAGCCTTCGGCCAGCAACCGCCCGGTGCCATGCTCGCCGCCTATCTCTTCGTCGCTGACAAACTGCACCCGATATCGGGGCGGGGGTCGAGCCGGGCCAGGTCGCTGAGGAGCCGCAGCATCACCGCAACGCTCCCCTTCATATCCTGGCTGCCGCGCCCGTAGATACGCCCATCCTGCACCCGCGGGGTGAAGAGTTCGGGCCGGGCTGCAATAACATCCACGTGCCCATTAAGCATGAGCGCCGGGGTCCGGGTCTGGCGCAGGGTCGCAACTATCGCGGGCTTTTCATTGCTCTTCGAATGGAAGAGGTACAGTCCCGGAACCCTGCTGAGATAGTGAGCAACATATTCCATCGCCGCAACCATCTGGCGTGGCTGGCTGGCATCGCTGGCAAAGCGGATCAGGTCACACGTTATCCTGACCAGGTCGTCCGCTAGCTCATCATCGAGTCTTCGTTCATGGTCCACGACGTATTCACCACTTCCCAGAACCAGATACGGATGAAACCCTTTCAGGATAAACCGGGTTCTGCCGCTCTGGACTGACCTTTCACCCTTCACACCCCCAGGACTTGCAACGTCTCTCTCGCACAGCGCTCCCACGTAAACAGCGTAGCCCGTTCGACCCCGCGGGTGTGGAGCGTTGCCCGCAACTCCTCATCATCCACCAGGCGGGTCAACCCACGGGCGATAGCCTGCGGGTCGTGGGGATTGACCAGCAGGGCCGCATCCCCGGCAACCTCCGGGAGCGAGGTAGTGGTGCTGGTGAGCACCGGGGTTCCGCAGGCCATCGCCTCCAGGACGGGCATCCCAAAGCCCTCATAGAGCGACGGGAAGACGAACGCCAGGGCCCCGCTCATCAGCACTGGCAGGTCGGCATCGTCCACATACCCGACGAAATGAACCCGCCCGGCGATATCCTGTTCCGCGGCTCGCTGCTCAATAGCCGCGGTCATCCATCCCCGCTTTCCCGCAATGACCAGGTGCAGGTCCCGACGACCACCACCGCTTCCCCCCCCGTTGGCTCCGGCTCCTCTGACCACCTGGGCAAAGCTGTCAATCAGGTGAACCAGGTTTTTGCGCGGTTGCACCGTCCCGACGTAGAGCAGGTAATTCGCCCCAATCCCACCAATCCTATCCATCCCATAGCGGGACAGGGTCGCGGCCATCCTCGATGGGTCCTCCACCGGGCGGAAGTGGGGGGCAACGCCGTGGGGGATAACCCGAATCTTCGCCGCATCCACCCGGTAGTGGCTCACCAGGGCATCCCGCGTTGCCCGCGAGACGGCGATCAACTGGCGGGATGCACGGGCGCTCCAGAGTGTCGAGAGATGCAGCTCAAGGCGCCGGGCCGCCGTATGCGCCTGTGGGAACGCCAGATATCCCAGGTCGTGAATGGTGACGACGCTCCGGGGTGGGTGGATGACGGGCAGCACATGGGACGGAACAAACAGAACGTCCGGCGGTCGGCGCTGCATCTCCCACGCTAACCGAAGGTGGGTCCACAGCCGCGGCCAGGGAATGTTCCGCAGCGCAAAGTTCGTTCCGAGCCGGGGGAGCGACGCCGGCAACCCGTTGCAGTAGAGCGTGTAAGGAGTCTGTCGGTCCAGCCGGGCCATGGCTCCCACCACTTCGAATGTGTAGCGTTCGGTGCCGGTGCGGGCCATGGTTCCCAGGCGGCTTGCATCAATCCCAATCGGCATACCCCTCCTGGCGCAGGCAGCGGCGAGAAGAGTGCATGGGAGCAGTGCCCCTGAAAAAGCTCATTCCTCCTACCAGCGAATATCGAACCACCCCTCATCCCCGTCTGGTTCTTCCCACGTCACCTCGACGCGGTCAACCCGGGCCGACGGTGGGCCACTGTGGCACCAACTCACCAGCCGGTGGACTGCGGCGATGGGGCCTTCAAAGACCGCTTCAACGCGACCATCACTCCTGTTTCTGACCCACCCCCGCAGACCGGCTTGACGCGCCTGGTCGCGGGTGGCAGCCCGAAAATTGACCCCCTGCACCCGCCCGGAGACCAGCACATGCGCCCGCTTCTGGGTTTCATCCATAACACGACTTCCGAGTTTCTCGGTCTTGCATTCCTGCCGCTCCTGATTCTTCGTCTCTCAAGTATAGCACACTTTGGTCGAACGCTTTGCGTCTCTGCGTCTTTACCAACACAGCCTGTAAAGCCCACCCGGTCCATAGCAAAAGCAAAGCTCCCGCAGACCTGTACCCAGAGCCTGCAGGAGCTTGTGTGCCGGATTATGCGCCGTCACATCGCGGTTTCAGTTCACATTGAACGCCTGCCTTCTTTCCTTTCTGCCTTCCTACTTTCCTCCCTTCCTACCTTCCTACCCCGGTCCAGATGAGCGGCAGGAACAACTGCGAAGGCGAAGAAGGAGAGGTGCTTATCAAAATCGTCTCCGTGTCCTCGTTGTTGGCAAGCGAAGGTTCTGCTCCACTTGCGCCGTCGTCCTGGATCGTCACGGTCATCAGCAGACTGCTCCCATCTGTGAGCGTCGGAACCGTGATAGTCACCGAGTCCGTTGCTTGCTGTCCCACCTCCAGGCGACCAACCTGGTAGGTGCAGGTTGACCCTTCGCAGGTCCAGCCGTTCACCGACGCCGTGATGGTGGGGGAGAAGGTCGCCGTGAGTACCACCCCCGTGGCGTGCTGATTGCCAGTATTGCGATAATTGAGGGTCAGCACCTTCGTTCCGCCGGCCGGAGCTGCCACCCCATCACCCACGAGGTCAACGGTCAGGTCGGGGCTGGCATCAATGGCCGCGGAGACTTGCACCTGGTCATTGTCCTTATTGCGGTCGGCTCCATCATCGCTAACCTCGGCAAGCAGGTCGGCGGTCTCAGCTCCGGCCTCAACCGCGCTGCTCACTACCACCGCAAATGTCACGCTATCGCCGCTTCCTGCGGCCACATCGCCAATGGTCAGCACACAATCGGTTCCGGACGGCGACTGGTCGGCGCAGTTCCACCCCTTCGTGCTCGTCTCGGCCTGGAACATCGTAGAGGATGGAACCCGCACAGTAATCTGGACCCCCGCTGCATCTTGAACGCCGCTGTTCGTGTAGCTCAGGGTATACCTGATGACACTGCCCGGAGCGTACGGCCCGTCTCCGGTGCCCACTTCGCCGTCAATGCCCAGGTCAACTTCCGAGGTGGTGGTTTCGTCGTCCTGGTTCACCACGGCCACATCCTGCGGGTCGAAGCCGAAGAACGTCGGGTCCGTCGTCGTCGTGTCCGAAATGGTCTGAATGGTATAGGGGATATCCCCATCGGCCTCCGTATCGTCAACCCCTGTCACCGTCACCGTGCGGGTCTCGTTCCAGTTCACGGTGTTGAACATCAGGAACTCCGGCTCGACCGTACCCTCGCCGGGGTCCGAACTGCGCAACCCGATCACCACCGTATCGGTTGGCCTTCTGGTCATCCGCACGGTGAAGTGGTCGGCTCCGCCATCTTCACTGGTCACCAACCCCTCGGTCGGAGAAACGAGCAAGAGAATACTGCTATCTTCCTCCAGCACCGTGACGGTGACAGGCTCCGGCTCGTTCGCGGGGGTCTGCGCCTTGAAGTCGGGGTCGCTGCCCGGCCCAAAGGTGTGCTGAACCGTGTAGGACTGTGGCCCCTCCTTGAGGTCATCCACCAGGGCCCGCACATAGACCGTCTGCTCATCCGCCCAACTGCCCGCTGTCCCAGAAGGCTGGTCGTTGAAGTAGAGCAGGGCCGTGTTCCCAAAAGTTCGCCCGTCGCTGCTCACTTCAATCTGCCCGACGCCATCTCCATCGGCAGTAATATCCGCCAGGATATATACCCCACCCGATGGCTGGCTCCGCAGCCGTATGCCATACATCCCATCAATGCCACCTTCCACTGCCTGCACCTCCAGGGGCGCAACGACCACCCCGGCCCCATCGTTATCTATCACCGTCACCACGACGCTGGATGGGAAGGTGTCGAACGAACTGTCGCTGCCGAACGCGTAGGTGTGCTCGATGGTCACGAGCGGATGGGGGTTTTCTTCGTTGCCTTCGTCCACTATGTCGTCCACCGCCTTCACATAGACCGTCTGCGCTTCCTGCCAGTTGCCCGGCGTGAAGGTCAGTTCGACCGTGCTGGCATAATTCACGCCGTCCGTGCTCAGCCGCACCTGCCCCGGCTGGTCGGCGTCTGCGTTGGCAACGATGATGACGTTGCTGGCTGGCTCGTTGAGCAGCCGGACCTGGTAGCTGGCCTGAGACGCGTCGCCGTTGTCGCTCAGGGCAGCTTCGGCAACCTGGAGCGTTGGGGTCGTCGTGCCGGACGATGGCGGCAACCCCCCTTCCTCCGGAACGGTCACCTCGATGGGCAACACCTGCACCTGAGCTTCGTCATTGTCGCCAATGTTGGCAACCACGTTCTCGATGGACCTGAAGCCCAGTTCAAGGTATTCCTGCGCCAGGGTCAGGTCATGGTTGACCGTGTGCTCAATGATGCCCTCGTGCAGGTCCAGTTCGTCAATGTTGTCATCCACCGCACGGACCGTGACGGTTTGAACGGTGGTCCAGTTGTCGGGGGTGAAGGTCAGGTTCAGCGTCGGGGCAAATGAAACCCCGTCGCTGCTCAGGCGCACCTGCTTGCGACCGTTCGCCGTGATGACCACATCCTTCGTTGGCTTGCTCGTGAGGATGACCGTGTAGATATCCGTGGTCTCCCCTTCCTCCTGGACCAGCACCTCATCCTCGTTGCTCTCAATATCCACATCCGCAACCAACCCGGCAATGTCGTCATCCTTGATGTTAATCTGGAGCGTGCGGGTCATGCTGTTGTAGGTCGAGTCGGCAGAGAGAGCGACGTGGTCGATCAGTCCCTGGTGGTAGAGCGCCGGGAGGATCGTCTCGGCGGTGGGGTCGTCTGCGGCCCGCACTTCGATGATTTGCTCCGAATCCCAGACCAGTTTCCCGGCCCCCGGCTCGGCGCTGAACGTCAGCTTCAGTTCGTTGGTCCACCCGCTGCTCCCGCGCCGCACCTCAAGCTGCCGCCCGATAGCCTCGCTCTCTATCACCGTGCCGCGGCTGATGGCGTAGTTGGCCCGCGGGCGCAGGGTGATTTCCACGTCCTGGAAGGGCTTACTGCCAAGGCTCAGCCGATAGACGAGGGTCTTACCTGGCACGGACTCGTCTACATAATCGTCGGGTTTGTCAATCTGGAAACCTGCTTTTTCATCGTCCAGGATGGTGACCACCACCTGGTCCTCGTTCGTCCCGCTGCCGCCCTTGAAGATATCCGCCTGGTGGTCGCTGTCGTAGTGGTCGTCGGAACTGGACGCCCGGTGGGTGATGGCAGGGGTTCGGTCCAGGTCGTGGTCGTCATCCACCGCTCGTACATAGACCGTCTTTTCGGTTTGCCACTCGTCGGGGAGGAACTGGAGCGAAACCGACCCGCTCGCGTCGAATACACCGCTGCCGGTTGCGTCCACCTCAATCTGCTCTCCATCGAACGAGAGCGTGATATTGACGGGGTAGGTTGGCTTGCTGCCGAGCGTGAGGGTGTATTCCCCGCGGCCTCCGTCTTCCTCAACCTCCAGGGTGCCGGTGCTCAGGATAATGGCGGCTTCTTCGTCGTCAATGATGTGCACTGGCAGGGTGTGCGGGTCGGGAATCTTTCTACCATTGAGCCAGTATTCAATCCCCAGGGTATCATCATATTCCCCCGATGGGGTGGTCACGGAGTGGAACAGGTCGCAAGTGCGGTCTCCCTGGTAGATGTCGTCGTCCTTCACCGTGATGGTCACCGGCTGCGGAATGAGCGAGGTGGTGTCGTTCTGCGGGAAGGTGAGCGAGACCGGGTTGCCAAAACCGCGCCCCAGGTCGAGCCGCTGGGCGCACTCGGCATTGCGGGCCTCGATGGTTACAACGGCGTGGTTCTCTCCCGTCGGAACGGTGTTGAGCCACACCTCGTAGGTGGCGGTGTCGCAGCCCTGGTTTTCGGGGTCGCCCTCGCACAGTTCCACCGGCTCCACCTCCTCCTCCGTGGCGATGCTGATGCCCGGCCCGCGGTCGTTCTCAATGATGCGGACGTCTACCTCCGAGAGGGAGAACCCGACGACGGCCTGGTAGCGCTGGTCGGTGGTCCCGTCGCTTCCCCCCTTCACGATGTGCTCGATGACATCGTAGTGCGGGTTGTCTTCCTCCAGCGCGTCGTCTACGGCCCGCACCGTGACGGTCTGAATCAGCTCCCAGTTGTCGTGGTTGAACGTCAGGGTGATGGAGTCGGCAAACGTGGTGCCATCTTTGCTGACCTGGACCTGGGCCGGCGATGCCTGCCCCTTCACCTCAATCACCACAATCTGTCCCTCGGCGGGCCGCCGATAGAGCGACACCGCATACTCATCGGTGTAGTCATCGAGCATGGGGGGCGGGGTGTGTTCGCGCACCTTGACGCCGTCGCCCACATCCACCACCACCGTCAGGTCGTCGTCATCGGTGATATTGACCGTGACCTGGTCTTTGTTCGTGTCCAGGCCGTTGTGGAAGACCTCACCATAGTCGCTGTCGTAGTTCGGGTCGGTGCTGCTGGCTTCGTGGTAGATGATCGAGGTGTGGTCCCCTTCAATCAGGCTATCATCAACCGCCACGACGGTGATGGTGTGGACAGTGTCCCAGGTGGCCGGGTCGAAGTGGACCGTCACCGAACCGTCGGTTTCGCCATTGACCGTAACCTGGTCCTTGTTGAAGGTCAGCTTGACATCCACCGGATGCGCCGGGACGCTGCCTAGCTCGATGGTATAGGTGTCGGAGATAGGGTTGCCAAGCTCGGCCACCCACAGGTTGCTCTTCGAGAGAATCACCGAGGAGTCGTCGTTATCTTCGATCTCGACCTGCACCTCGTTCTTCAGCTTGCCCCGACCATTGGTGAAGCGAGCCTGGGCGTCGCTGTCGTAGTTCGGGTCGGTGCTGTCGGCGCGGTGGGTAATGTTGCGGTAGTAGTAGATATTGCCCTTGTCAATGCTGTCATCGCCCACCAACCGCACCCGAACCCGACCGCCGGTCTTCCAGTCAATCGGGGGGATGGTGAGGGTGGTCGTGGTCGAATACCAGGTACTTCCTCCATCTACGCTCACCTCAAGGTCTTCGCCAGGCGTCAGGGTGATATCCACATCGCTCAGGGGTTCGCTTCCGAACGTTATCTTGTAGGACACGACATCGTCCGGGAAGTTTTCATCGAGCGAGAGGTAGGTTTCGGAGAAGGTGATGGCTGCCTCGTCGTTGTCCTCAACGGTCACCACGACCTCGTTCAACTCGCTCCCATCGCCGTTCCGGAAAACGGCTGTCCCGTTGTAGTCGGGGTCGCCGGTGCTGGCGGCGGTGTGCGAGATGATGCGGGTGAAGGTGGGGTCTCCCTGAATGATGCTGTCGTCGGTTGCCCGGACATACACGGGCACTGGCGTATCCCACTCATCCGGGCTGATAAAGATATCCCCCAGGGTGGCGGCGTCGCGGTATTCATCCGGGTCGTTCGGCATATCTTCGATATGGACCTTGATGGAATCCGTGAACGAAAGGGTAATCCGCACCGTGTCGGCCGGGCGGGAGTCGAGTTTGATGCTGTACTCGACATAATTACCGCCCTCAATGGCGGTGGGAAGGGGCAGCTCCCCGAAGGAAATGCCGGGTCGCCACTGCAAGGCCGCCACAAAGACCGCACGGGTGTCGGGGTTCGGGGCGTCCAGGTCTCCTGCCGCGTCGTCGTCGGGGGCCAAGTTGGTGTTGTTGTCGAAGAAGCCCGTCATATAGAGACCCACCCCGTGCTGCACGGCGATATCGGAGATGTGGTCGTTGGATGGCGGGTTGGCGGCCTCGTCGCCAACATCCACGGCCCATGTCAGGGAGCCATTGTCGGCGCGGTAGCTCGCAATGAAGCTGTCGGAGGTATCGGTGTCCCTTGAAGCAAGCGGGGTGCCGCTCCCAAACGAGAGGGTGCTATGGAAATAGCCGCCAATGTAGAGCGACTCGCCGGCCTGGACGATGCCGGTCGCGTCGTCCTTGCCCGGCCCGGTGGCGGTGCGCACCCATTGCAACGCTCCGCTGCTCGTGGCATGCCGCGTGACGAACACATCGGAGTCGCCGGCCGAGGTGGACGACCCGCTGCCGAAATTGATGGTGTTGTTGAAGTAGCCCGTCGTATAGACGCTGCTGGTCTGGGCATCCACAGCGATGTCGCTGGCGCTGTCGTTGCCGGTGCCGGTCCCAACGCTCACCCACCGGAAGGTGCTGTTGGCGGCATAGCTGGCAATGAACACGTCCGATCCGCCGGTGGCCGTTCTGGTCTGGGTTCCCGCAGAGGGGTCGAAATCTACCGAATTGCTGAAATAGCCGGCGGTATAGACGTTGCCGCTGCTGTCGAGCGCAATGGCGCGACCACCATCGTTGCCGGTGCCGCCTATCTGCCAGGCATTGACTCCGGTGCTGTCGCCGTTGTCCGGGTTGAGCACCGCCACGAACACGTCCGAGTTGCCATTCCCAGAAAGGAAGCTCCCGGCCCCAAAGTTCGCCGTGCCATAGAAATAGCCGGTCACATAGACCGAGCTTCCAACATCCAGAGCCAGGCCGCGTTCGTTGTTCGTCCCGCCCATGGTGCGCATCCAGAGGCAGTTCCCGTCGGGGTCGTATTTCGCAACGAACACGTCTTCGCCACCGATATAGTCGGTGTCCGGGGTGGGGTCGCCAATGGTGGTGGGGGCAAGAATGTTGCCACTGAAGAAACCAGCAACATAGACGTTATCGCTGGAATCCACTACCACGCTGGTGCCCTGGTCTTTGTTGGCGCTCCCAATGTTTGCCACCCATATCAGGGTGCCGTCTGTCCCGTCATATTTGGCAAGAAACGCGTCGTTTCCTCCGGCACTGGTCAGAAAGCTCCCGCCGCCGGTCTCGTCGAAGTCAACCGTTCCCGTAAAAAAGCCCGTCACGAGCACATTACCATCGCTGTCTACTGCGGCTCCGGCGGCCTCGTGGTCGCCGGGCACCACGTTCGTATCAACGGTCCGTATCGCCCAGGAGAATTCCAGGGGCGGGTCGCCCACGGCGGGGAAGGCCGGGTGCGGCCTGAACAAGAGCAACAAAAGGAGCGCCACCAGCGGGGCAAGGAAGAGGAAAAAGAAGGGGACCTTGCGCAGCAAGAACGGTCTGGCGGCTGCTGGGGTATCGTGAAACATCGAAAAAACCTCCCTGGTTCTTATCTACATAGTATCGTAAAAACCGACGATATGGTTATTCTGTGGTGTCTTAACTCTGGATAAAACGGTTTTGTGGTAATGAGAGAACCTCCTTTGCGGTCTACATCGGGTGATATACCAACAAACAAACAGTTTCCTCTTCGATAAACGAAGAAGAATAGATTTCGTTACACGTGGAAGACTTTTTTTATGGAATACTCCTCTGTGTCGTGGATATAAACCGACACAACCTGGTACGACACCTCATCCTAATTCGATAAACGCAGGAAAAACCATGATTTTACCGATGGTTTTTCGGTCGCCGCGCCGGTTTTCTTCTCCTGTGCGACCTGTGGTAGAATGAAGCAGGAACCGCCGACATTCCTGGCCCTTTGATACGAGATGCGAGAGATGGCGGGAGAACAACGTTTATTCATTCAATCCATCAACCCATCAACCCATACCATGGAAAAAGTTTCACCAGTTCCGACCGACGCCAGGTGGTCACTCTACGAGGCAACCCTCCCGGAGCTTGAGGCAGCCATGCAGCAGTGGGGTGAGCCGTCCTTTCGGGCCCGCCAGCTCTACCGCCACCTGTATAGCCGCCTGACCAGCGATATCCAGGCAATGACCGACCTGCCGGGCAGCCTGCGGGCGCGGTTGTTGGAGGAAACACAGGCCGGGGGATTGCGGGTGGTGCGTGAGCGCCGCACCGACGATGGGCAGACGCGCAAGGCGTTGATGGCGCTGCCCGACGGAGTGATGATAGAAACCGTGCTGATGGTCTACCCGGAGCGGGCTACGGTGTGTGTCTCGACCCAGGCCGGGTGCGGAATAGGCTGTGTCTTCTGTGCTACGGGGCAGGCCGGGCTGCGCCGCAACCTCTCAAGCGGCGAAATCGTGGAGCAGGTGGTGTGGGCTGCGCGGCAGGTCCGCGCCATTTCTCTGGAGCGCAGTTCTCACCTGAACGTGGTCTTTATGGGGATGGGCGAACCATTTGCCAACTACGAACGCTGGTGGGACGCCGTGAAGCGACTGCACGACCCGCAGGGGTTCAACCTGAGTGCGCGGAAGATGACCGTCTCGACGGTCGGGTTGGTGCCGGGCATCCGGCGACTGTCCCAGGAGTCGCTGCCCATCAACCTGGCAATCTCGCTGCATGCCCCCGACGATGCCCTGCGCGACACCCTCATCCCGATCAATCGGCGCTACCCCCTAGCCGCGGTGCTGGAGGCGGCCCGCGACTACACGGAGCGCACCGGGCGGCGGGTCTCGCTGGAATACGTGTTGCTCCAGGGGCGAAACGACCACCCCGACCAGGCACGGGCCCTGGCGCAGCGGTTGCGGTCCCTGGCAGTTGCGGGACACGCGCTCCTGTTCCATGTGAACCTGATCCCGTGGAACCCGGTGCCGGGGAGTGCGCTGAGCCGCCCGGAGCGGCAGCGCGTGCTGCGCTTCCAGCAAGTGCTTCAGGAACACCAGATTGCCTGCACGGTGCGGGTGGAGCGAGGAGGGGAGATTGCGGCAGCCTGCGGGCAGCTTGCGGGAGTTCCTGGGAACAAGAGCGCCTGACGAGTGACGAGTAATGAGCCATGACAATGGCAAGGGAGATGTTCGCGTGAAGAAACCCTATGTTTGGCCGCGTTCGCCTTTTTCGCCTTTTTCGCCTTTTTCGCCTTTTTCACCCATTGGCGGGCCGGGGCCGGGCCGGTCTGGACTGGTCGTGCTGGCGGTGCTGGTGTTTCTGGTGGCGGTGCTGGCCGGGTGCAGCCTGGTGCAACCGCGCCCCACGCCAACCCCACCGCCGACCGAGGTGCCGCCACTGGCCCTGCCAGCGACCGTTGCACCGGTGTTGCAGCCGGAGCCAGCGGTCGAGGGGTCGGGTGGGAACCTCATGATGACGCTTGGCTACCAGGACCCTACTACACTTGACCCGGCGCTGGTGGGCGACACGACCAGCGCCTTTGTCGTGTTGCAGTTGTACAGCGGGTTGGTGCGGCTTGATGAGCGCCTGGCGGTGCAGCCGGACCTGGCGGAGCGGTGGGAAATCTCCAACGACGGGCGAACCTACCGTTTCATCCTGCGCGAGAACGCCCGCTTTGCCGACGGAACTCCCCTGACCAGCGAGGATGTGCGCTATTCGCTGGAGCGGGCAACCGACACCAGTCTGTCCCGCTACCTGCCTGCCCAGATGTATCTGGGCGATGTGGTCGGGGTGCGCGAGAAGCTGGCCGGGGCTGCCAGCACCATCGCCGGGGTGCAGGTCATAGACCAACGCACCATTGAACTCACGATAGATGCGCCCAAAAGCTACTTCCTCTCGAAGCTGTGCCACCCGACCTCCTACGTGGTGGACCGCCGTGCTGTGGAGGCAGGCGGGCGAACCTGGACCGAACACCCCAATGGCAGTGGCGCGTTTGCCATTGAGGAATGGAACCACGACCGCACCCTGGTGCTGCGGCGCAATGTCAACTACTATGGCGACCTGGCGCGGCTCGACCGGGTGACGCTGCTGATGGGGGCATCTGCCAGCAACCCGCTGGTGCTCTATGAGCAGGGGAGCATTGACGTGACCAGCGTGGATTCGTTTGCGCTGGCGCGGGTGCAGGATGAAAACAACCCCCTCTCGAATGAACTCATCAGCGTGCCGCAGCTTTCTCTGGCCTATATCGGGATGAACGTGGAAGAAGCGCCCTTTGATGACCCGAAGGTGCGCCAGGCTATGGCGCTGCTGATAGACCGCGAGAAGCTGGATAAGGTGACGCTGGACGATAGCGTGGTGGTGGCGCGGGGGATTCTGCCGCCGGGGATGCCCGGCTACAACCCGAACCTGCCGGAGCCGGAGCCAGACCTCGCACGGGTGCGGCAACTGCTGGCCGAATCGAAGTATGGCGGGGCGGAGAACCTCCCCCCCATTGCGGCCTACGGCGGCGGTTGGACCACCACCCTGCAAGAGATTGCCGAAGAGGAGCTGGGTATCACCATTGAGACACGGGATTACGAGAGCTTTGGGGAGTACCTGACGGCGCTCCAGGATGAACACCTGCCCATGTTCAGTATTTCCTGGATTGCCGACTACCCCGACCCGGAGAACTTCCTGGACCTGCTGTTCCGCACCGGCAGCTACGAAAACCACACCGCCTATTCGAACCCGGAGGTGAGCGCGCTCCTGGACCGCGCCGCTAGCGAGCAGGACCGCGAAACACGCTGGCAGCTCTATCAGCAGGCTGAGCAGCAAATCCTGGCCGATGCGCCCATCATTCCGCTCTACCATGATGTGGAATACACCCTGGTGAAGCCCTATGTGAAGGGGTTGGTTGTGACCCCAATGGGGATTCTTGACCTTTCAGCCGTTGAACTGGTCAGGTAGATGATAGATGAGGTTGAGCGATGCAAAAACTCCAGAATATCAAGGGGATGCGGGACCACCTGCCCCCGGCCATGCTCCTGCGGCAGTACATCATCAACACGCTGATTGGCGTGTTCGAGCGCTACGGGTTCGAGCCGCTTTCGACCCCGGTGCTGGAATATGCCGAAGTGCTCGAAGGCAAGCTCGGCGACGATGAGAAGCTCATCTACCGCTTTGAAGACCATGGCGGGCGGAAGCTGGCGCTGCGCTATGACCAGACAGTGCCCCTGGCGCGGGTGGTAGCGCAATATTCCGGCCAGATCACCCTTCCCTGGCGGCGCTACGCGGTGGGCGCGAGCTACCGCGGCGAACGCCCGGCCCGCGGGCGCTACCGCGAATTCTGGCAGGCCGATGTGGATATTGTGGGCAGTCATTCGCCCCTGGCCGATGCTGAGATTGTGGCGGTGCTGAGCGACGGCCTGGAGGCGCTTGGCTTCCCCACCTTCACGACCCTGCTGAACCACCGGCAGGTCCTGGGGGGGATTGCACGGGTCAGCGGGCTGGACGAAGAAGCCGCGGGGGGAATCTACCGCGCCATTGACAAGCTCGACAAGATAGGAGCCGAGGGCGTGCGCGAAGAACTGCGGCACAGCGGGGTTGACCAGGGGTGCGCCGACCGTATTCTGGAAATGGTGTTGCTGGAAGGTTCGTCGGAGGACACGCTCCAGGCGCTGCGCCAGCACCTCCACGACGATGCCCGCGCCGTGGCCGCCCTGGACAACCTGGAGGATATCCTCCGGGGACTGGAAGATATGGGCATTGCACCGGCGCGGTATTGTCTGTCGCCGCGCCTGGCCCGCGGCCTGTCCTACTACACCGGCGCGGTGTTCGAGACGATCTCCTCCCACTGGCCGCAAGGGTCGCTCCTGGGAGGAGGCCGCTACGACGACCTGATCGGGATGTTTGCCGGGCAGCGGGTCGCGACCGTTGGCCTGGCGTTCGGGGTCGAGCGGCTGCACGATGTGATGGAGGAACTGGGGCTTGGCCCCCGCAACCGCACCACTGCTCAGGTGTTCGTCACCGTGTTTGGGGCCGAGCAGCGGGTCGCCAGCTTGCAGCTTGCGCGAGAGCTGCGGGCTGCGGGGGTGCCGGTGATGACCGCTCTGGAACCAGAGTCGCCATTGGGGAAACAATTGAAAGAGGCCGACCGCAAAGGGGTGCGCTATGCCCTCGTTCTGGGTCCCGATGAGCTGTCCCGCAGTGAGGTGCTGGTCAAAGACCTTGCCAGCGGAGAACAGCGCGGGGTGGCGCGGGAGGCTGTGGCCGAAGCGCTCCGATAGGGCAGGAGGGAGCAGGACCTTCCATGGAGTCAATCGAAGCAACCAGATTGGGTCTGATTCACTTTCTCATTGACCTGGCGGATGTTGACCCGGCGACCCAGCTGGGCAAGGTGAACCGGTTTGAATATTATGGCAACAACTGCTACCTGGTTGAATTTGCCAGTGGCTTTTTTGCGGTTCGAACCTTCTTTGGGGAAATGTATATCAAGCGCTCCTACGACGAGGCGCGTCAGTGTGTCCCCCCGATGGTGATCCCCATTCACTATCCGGGGGATATACCGGACTGACCAGGGCGTGCTGGCTGCCGACCTCCTGGACCCCCGCCGCCCACGCCTGGTTGAACCCACCGCTTGCTTGCGGTGGTGGGGTGGGTATGGGCAGGCGTATCATGCAAAGGCGCATCTGAAGGGAGCAAGAAAGGAGGCTTTCGGTGACTTCCACATCATCCACGACTTCCACTTCCACGACTTCCACGGTACATCCTGAGCAGACCCAGGCACTGAACGTTTTTCCCGATTTCTTTGAATACCTGCCCATCGGTGTGCAGGTGTATGGACTGGAAGGAACCCTGCTCGCCTTCAATCGGGCCTACCAGGAAACCTGGGGCATCACCCGCGAAGCCTGGATCGGCCGCTACAACGCCTATACCGACGAGCAATCCATCAAGAATGGCGTCCCGGAGGTGTTCGACCGGGTGGCGCAGGGAGAAACCATCACGGCTCCGCCCCTGTCCTACGACTCCCGGCGGGCCGAGGTGGGCGTCGTGGAGGGACGCCACGCCTGGGTGCAGCCGGTCTTCTTCCCCATCCGCGACCGCAGCGGGACCGTCCAGGCCATTGGCGTCGTCACCCGCGATGTGACCGCTGAGATAGAACAGCGCGAAGCCCTTGAAAAAGCGCGGTTCGAAATAGCTGCGCAGCGCGAAGTGCTCGAAGCCACGCAGCAAGAACTGGAACAGGCGCGGACGCTCGAAGCCGCCCGGCGCGAAATTGCCGCGCAGCGCGAGACGATTATGGCGCTCTCTACCCCGGTCGTCCAGATGTGGGAGAAGATTCTGGTCATGCCCCTGGTTGGCGTTATTGACTCGCACCGCGCCCTGACTATCATGGAAACGCTGCTCGAAGCTATCTCCCGCCACCACGCAGAAAACGTCATTCTCGATATCACCGGTGTGCCGATGGTGGACACCCAGGTGGCAAACTATCTCCTCAGCACCGTGCGAGCCTGTCAGTTGCTTGGCTGCGAGGTGGCGCTGGTTGGCATCAGCGCTGAGATTGCCCAGACTATCGTTCACCTGGGGGTGGACCTGGACCGGATCGTCACCCGCGCCAACCTCCAGGCGGGCATCTCCTGGGCGTTCATGCGGCAGAACCTCGTGGTCGTCCGTCGCGATGCCTCATAGCACGGGGCAGCCTGCTCCCCCCTACCATCCAACCATTCTTCCCTTGGCCTACCCATACGGGTAGGCCCTCCCCTACCCAACCCGCAGCGAAATCCTACACATCCAGGGATGGTGTTTTTTTCTCCTTCGTGGTATAGTAAGCTCCAGATTTTCCAACCGTGAGATCTGAGTCTATAACACCACCTGGTGGAGGAGGTATAGCTAGGTAGGCAAAATAGACCTGGAAGTGAACAGGAGTACGTATTATGCACCCCAAAGAAAGGAGCAGAATGCAAAAACCATGCTTCCCGGAGGCCCCCATAGCGCGAGAGCCAAGCCGGTTGGAGCGCCGATGATGGGCGATGAGAGCTGCCCGGTTGCGCTTACCCACGGTTCAAAAGGCCCCCTGGGGCGGGTGGACGCGAGATGGCTTCCTCCATCGTATCGGATTGGCGAGCGCAACCAGATCGCCAATCCAGGCTACCAGTCCTGAACTGGTCGTCCTCGGTCGTGGCTACATCGGGACGGAAAAGACGCCTGTGGACTGCGGGTAAGACCTTCACTTGAGAAGGCGGTGCAGGACGAAGCAGGAATTTCGGAAATGGACGAAGCGTACCTTCGGGTACATTTGAACACGTAGAAAGTAGCAGATGGTATGATTGTCACTACTGATGCTCTGTTCAAGGTTGCCTATGGCAAGTTTGCCGTCGGAGCCTACAACATCAACAACATGGAACAGGCGCTTGGCCTGTTTCAAGGTCACCGAGATGCTCAAGCCCCCTTTATTGTCCAGATTTCCAAAGGCTCGCGGAAGTATGCCAATGTCAAGATGATTGAGGCCATCATCCGTGCGGCGGAAGAAATCTACCCCGAAGTGATTTTTGCGGTCCATCTTGACCACGGCGACGAAGAAACCTGCTACGACTGCATTGATTCGGGGTTCTACTCGTCGGTCATGATTGACGCCTCGCACGAGCCGCTGGAGAAGAATATCGAGATTACGCGGCGGGTCGTGGACCGCGCCCATGCCAGAGGGATTTCGGTTGAAGCCGAACTGGGGATGCTCGGCGGGGTTGAGGAGGATATCAAGGTTGATGAGAAGCACGCCATGCTGACTGACCCCGACGAAGCCAGAGAATTTGTGGAGCGCAGCGGGTGCGACAGCCTGGCCGTGGCGATTGGCACGAGCCACGGAGCCTATAAGTTCAAGGCGCAGCAGTCGTTGCACTTCGACCGGATTGCCGAAATCCAGAAGCGGTTGCCCAACTTCCCGCTGGTCATGCACGGCTCAAGCTCGGTGCCCCAGGAAGAAGTTGCCCGTATCAATGCGGCTGGCGGAGCGCTGAAGGATGCCCGCGGCGTGAACGAAGACGAGTTTGCCCGTGCGGTGCCGCTCGGCGTCACCAAAGTCAATATTGACACGGATGGTCGCCTCGTCTGGACGCGGGTCCACCGCGAATCCTTCCGCGACGACCCGGCGAACTTCGATTTCCGCAAGCCGGGTAAGGTCTTTGTCGAAGAATACGCCAGATTCATCGTCCATAAGTCGGACAAGCTGCTTTCCAGGGGGATGCTGGAGACGGTGCGGGCCGCCGTGTCGAAATAGGCCCGACCGATGGAAGAAGAAGTTGCTGCATCGCAACGCGGAACGACGATCTCCCCCCTCCGAACCTGAGAACCTGAGCGACGGCGCGGGTCTGGCACCGTTCGGACCGCCCGCGGACGGGGGAGTGGAGGTATAGCTAGATAGGCAAAATATACCTGAAAGGGAACAGGAGTACCCAGGATGCGCACAAAGGCGGGAACAGAATGCAAAAAACATGCTTCCCGGAGGCCCCAAGAGCGCGAGAGCCAAGCCGGTTGGAGTGCCGATGATGGGCGATGAGAGCCGCCCGGTTGCGCTGACCCACGCTGAAAAAGGCCCCCTGGGGCGGGTGGACGCGAGATGGCTTCCTCCGTCGTATCGGATGGGCGAGCGCAACCAGATCGCCCATCCCAGGCTACCAGTCCTGAACTGGTCGTCCCCGGTTGTGGCTACGTCGGGACGTAAAACACGCCTGTGGACTGCATATAAGACCTTCATTTGAGAAGGCAGCGCAGGACGAAGCAGGAATTTCAAAAATGGACCAAGCGTACCTTCGGGTACCTTTGAACACAAAGAAAGTAGCAGGGGTGATATGGCAGAACGACCAGAACGGAACCTGGCGCTCGAACTGGCCCGCGTGACGGAAGCGGCTGCCCTGGCTGCCTCGCGGTGGATGGGGCGCGGCGACAAGAACGCTGGCGACCACGCCGCCGTTGAGGCGATGCGCCTGATTCTCAGCTCCATTGAGATGGACGGCGTGGTCGTCATTGGCGAAGGCGAGAAGGACGACGCCCCCATGCTCTACAACGGGGAGCGGATTGGCGATGGTCGCCCGCCAGCGGTTGATGTGGCCGTTGATCCACTGGAGGGCACCAACTTGCTGGCAAAAGGGCACCCCAACGCCATTGCCGTGGTAGCCCTGGCCGAACGTGGGGCACTCTGGAGTCCTGGTCCGGGGTTCTACATGGAGAAGATTGTGGTCGGCCCGGAGGCCTGCGGGTCCATTGATATTACGGCCCCGCCCGCCGAAAACTTCCGGAACATGGCGAAGGCCATGGGGCGAAAGGTCGAAAGCCTGACCCTCGTGACCCTGGACCGGCCCCGCAACGAGTACATCATCAGCGATGCCCGTTCGTTGGGGATGCGTATCCGTCTCATTTCCGATGGCGATGTCTCCGGGGCCCTCGTTGCTGCTCTGCCAGAGACGAGCGTGGATGTGCTGATGGGGATTGGCGGAACGCCGGAGGGGGTGATCACCGCCTGCGCCCTCAAGTGCCTGGGCGGAGAAATCCAGGGCCGCCTGGCCCCGCAAAAGGACGAGGAGCGGAAGCGGTTGGCCGAGGCCGGATTGGACACGAGCCGGGTGCTCACGACCGACGATATGGCGAAGGGAGAAAACATCTTCTTTTCGGCCACAGGCGTCACGGATGGCGAATTGCTGCATGGCGTGAGGTATACGGTGATGGGAGCGATGACGGAGTCGCTGGTGATGCGGGCGCGGTCGGGAACGGTGCGTCGCATCCAGGCCACGCACCGTCTGGATAAGCTGCGGGATATCAGCCAGATAGATTACTAAGAGCTGCGTGTGGTATTGGGGTATGTGACAACTCCCAACCCTGAAGGGTTGGGCTTCTCAGACAACCATCCCCATCGGGAAGGTTCGCGTCTGAAGGTCGTGCCCCGGCCTTTATGGGGCAATGATACCATGTTTTGGAACAAGTATGCAAGGCAATCTCAAGCGACGAAAGCGGAAAAAGCCCTTCTATCCCACCGCTAAAACTGGTAAGCTCTACGGGATATTTTTGTAAGGAGGAAAAGAACGATGTCTGTTACTGATGGAGGAGTCAGCCGCACCACGGCAGGCGTGAGCGAATACTCCAAAATGGGATTTTACCAGGAAGATTATGTGCCCGAAGATACGGACGTACTGGCCGTCTTTCGCCTGGTTCCACAGCCGGGGGTTGATCCAAAAGAGGCCGGTGCCGCTGTGGCCGGAGAGTCGTCAACCGCGACCTGGACCGTATGCTGGACCGACCTCCTGACCACCTACGACTATTATCAGGCCAAGTGTTACCGGGTGGTTCAGGTGCCTGGCACGGACCAGTATCTCGCCTACATTGCCTACAAGCTCGACCTGTTCGAGGAAGGGTCCATCGCCAATATGACCTCCTCGATTATCGGAAACGTGTTCGGGTTCAAGGCGCTCAAATCGCTGCGGCTGGAAGACCTGCGCATTCCGCTGCACTACACCAACACGTTCCAGGGGCCGCCCCACGGTATCGTGATAGAGCGTGAATACCTGAACAAGTATGGTCGCCCCCTGCTTGGCGCAACGATCAAGCCCAAGCTCGGCCTTTCGGCCCGCAACTACGGGCGCGTGGTCTACGAGGCGCTGCGCGGTGGCCTGGATTTCACCAAGGACGACGAGAATATCAACAGCCAGCCCTTTATGCGCTGGCGCGACCGCTGGCTCTTCTGTATGGAAGCGGTGAACCGGTCCCAGGCCGAAACCGGCGAAATCAAGGGGCACTACCTGAACGTCACCGCGGCCACGATGGAAGACATGTACGAGCGGGCCGAGTTTGCCAAAGAACTGGGCAGCGTGATTATCATGGTGGACCTGACGATTGGCTACACCGCCATCCAGTCTATGGCGAACTGGTGCCGCAAGAACGGCGTCATTTTGCACATGCACCGCGCCAGCCACAGCACGTTTACGCGCCAGAAGACCCACGGGGTGAGTTTCCGCGTGCTTGCCAAGTGGCTGCGCCTGGCCGGGTGCGACCACCTGCACGCCGGCACCGTGGTGGGCAAGCTCGAAGGCGACCCGATGACGACGAAGGGCTACTATGCGACCCTGCGCTCCAGGAACATCGAGGCCCGCCCGGAGTGGGGCCTCTTCTTCGAGCAAAATTGGGGAGCCATGGCTCCGGTGATGCCGGTGGCATCGGGCGGTATCCACGCCGGCCAGATGCACCTGTTGCTCGATATGTTTGGCGAAGACGTGGTGATGCAGTTTGGTGGAGGCACCATCGGCCACCCCGATGGGATTGCCGCCGGTGCAACCGCCAACCGCGTGGCCTTGGAAGCCATCGTGAAGGCCCGCAACGAAGGGCGCGATATCATCAACGAAGGGCCGGAGATTCTCAAGGCGGCGGCCCGCTGGTGTGCCCCGCTCGCCAGGGCGCTGGAGATATGGAAAGACGTGACGTTTAACTACGAGTCAACGGATACGCCGGATGTGATGGCAACCCCATCTTGCTAAGCACGAGCGCGAAAGGAGCACAAAGGCTATGCGAATTACTCAGGGAACCTTTTCCTTCTTGCCCGACCTGACCGACGAAGAAGTCAAAGCCCAGGTGCAGTATTGCCTGGACAACAACTGGCCGGTCTCGATTGAATATACTGACGACCCGCACCCGCGGAATGTCTACTGGCATATGTGGAAACTGCCCTTCTTCGACCTGAAGGACGCTGCCGGGGTGATGCAGGAGCTTGCCGAATGCCGTAGCGCCTACCCCAATTTCTATATCCGTATCAATGGCTTCGACGCCAGCTACGGGCGGCAGACGACCGCATTGAGCTTCATTGTCCAGTGGCCTGGAGAAGAACCGGGCTTTGCGACGCATCGGGTTGAGGCAGCGGATCGGCAGATGCGCTACCTCATCCACCCCTATGCGACGGACAAGCCCGTGGGCCAGCGCTACTAGCGGAACAGAGCCGGGGCACTCCTGGAAAAGGTCAAAAGGTCGCCCGAATTCCAGCCCAGGGGTGCCCCCGGTTTCAGAAAGGGGGAGCGGTGACAGTGATGGGAACAGAACCAGTGACAACCCAGACCACCCGGATAACTCAGACCCAACCATCGGAAGCCGCCGGGCCGCAGACTATCGAGGCCGGGGTGGTAGACCTCGATGTGGCCTACCGGGAGTCGAACATCCAGGAACTGCTGGATGACCTGGACCGGGAACTGGTCGGGCTGAAGCCCGTCAAAACCCGTATCCGGGAGATTGCCGCCCAACTGCTGGTCGCCCGGCTGCGTGAACAGGTGGGGCTTTCGGGCGAACACCCGACGCTGCACATGTCATTCACGGGCCGCCCCGGCACCGGCAAAACCACCGTGGCAATGCGCATGTCACGCATTCTCCACCGCCTGGGATACGTTCGTCGGGGGCACCTGGTGGTCGCCACCCGCGATGATCTGGTGGGGCAGTATATTGGGCATACGGCCCCCAAAACCAGGGATATGCTCAAGAAGGCCATGGGCGGGGTGTTGTTCATTGACGAAGCCTACTACCTCTATCGGCCCGAAAACGAGCGCGACTACGGGCAGGAATCCATCGAGATTTTGCTCCAGGCCATGGAGAACCAGCGCGACGACCTGGTGGTTATTCTCGCCGGATATAAGGACCGGATGGATACCTTCTTTCAGTCGAACCCTGGGTTTCATTCGCGCATTGCCCACCACATTGATTTTCCAGATTATACGCTGGAAGAGTTGATGCAGATTGCCCAGTTGATTCTGCGCCAGCAGATGTACACTTTCGATGAGGAGTCGCAGCGAGCGTTTGCGGAATACCTGAACTTGCGCATCCAGATGCCTCATTTTTCTAATGCCCGAAGCGTGCGCAACGCGATTGACCGGTGTAAGCTGCGCCAGGCCAATCGCCTGGTCCACCAGGGGGGCGTCATACCGAAAGAAGAGTTGGCTCGGATTGATGCCTCGGATATTCGCCAGAGCCGCGTATTTCGGGGAACCCTTGATGCCAGCGATGAGTGATGTTCGGACCGTCATTCATGGCCTGGTTGTGTGATGATATCACCGCATTGGTGTCCAGCCAGTCGCTCATTGTAACCTGGAAGGATAGAACAGACATGCCTTACCGACCAGTGATATTGGGGGTGGTCGGCGACAGTGCCGCGGGAAAAACCACGATCAGTGCAGGGATTGCCAGTATCCTGGGCGAAGATCGCGTCACGGTGATTTGCACCGACGACTACCACCGCTATAACCGGAAGCAGCGCAGCGAACTGAATATTTCGGCCCTGCATCCTGATTGCAACTATATTGACATTATGGAACAACACCTGCGCTGCCTGGCGGCCGGTGAACCGATTTTGAAGCCGGTGTATAACCACCAGACGGGTGACTTCGACCCGCCGGAGTACGTCTGCCCCAGGGAGTTTCTGATTCTGGAAGGGCTGTTGGGGTTTGCGACTCCGACCCTCCGGAACGCCTATCACGTCAAGGTCTACCTGGACCCGCCGGAGCAACTGCGGCGGCAGTGGAAGATCAAGCGTGATACGAGCAAGCGCAATTATACGACCGAGCAGGTGCTTATGCAACTGAACAAGCGCGAGCGGGATTCGGCAGAGTTCATTCGTCCCCAACGCAAGTGGGCGGATATGGTGGTGCAGTTCTATGCCCCGCGGGATTCGTCCGACAGCGAGCACCTGAATGTGCAGCTCACCCTGCGTTCGACCCTGGCCCACCCGGATTTGAGCGATGTCATTTCGGAGGGGAGCAACAACGGAGAACCGGCGTTGCGGTTGCGGGTCGGGCGCGACGAGGGACGTTTGACGGAGTTTCTCGATATTGAGGGGCGGGTGACGACGGAGCAGGCGATGGCAATTGAAGATACCATCTGGTCGCACCTGCCGGAGTTGCAAAACCAGCGCCCACTCCAGATTGGGACGTTTGTTGAGGGGCAAGTGCAACGCCATAGCCATACGCTTGGCCTGACCCAGTTGTTGATTGCGTATCATCTGTTGGTTGGACGGTTGGAGAAAGAGCGGACCGTAACCGAAGAGCGAGAATGAACCATTGATAAGGAAAGCATGAGGGAGTGACCGATGACACAGTTGAAGAAGCGACCAATTATTCTGGGGATTGTCGGGGACAGTGCCGCCGGAAAGACGACCCTGTCCGGTGGCCTGGTCAAGCTGATCGGGCCGGAGCGGGTCGGGCACGTATGCACGGATGATTACCATAAGTATGACCGGCGGGAGCGGAAGGTCCATAATATCACCGCGCTCCACCCGGACTGCAACTATCTCGATATTCTGACGCTGCACCTGGAGCGGTTGCACTACCGTCAGCCCATTCTGAAGCCGGTGTATGACCACTCGGATGGGTCGCTGGTCCGACCCGAATATATTGAGCCGAAGGAGTTCATGATTGTCGAGGGCTTGCTCGGCTATCACTCCGCGACGATGCGCAGTTTCTACGATATCAAGGTCTATCTGGATCCAGCAGAAGACCTTCGGCGGCTCTGGAAGGTGAAGCGCGACACCGCCAAGCGTGGCTACACGAAAGAGCAGGTGTTGGAAGAAATGGACAAGCGCGAGCCGGATTCGCAGGCGTTCATTCGCCCGCAGCGGGAGCACGCGGATATCGTGGTGCATTTCTATACCCCGGAGGGGGTGTCGCCAGAAGAGGCCGGGTCGCACCTGAATGTGCGGCTCACGTTGCGCCCGACGATTCCCCATCCGGATCTGAGCTATCTTTGGGACAACTCCAGGGATTCCGGGATACGGCTCTCGCTGGGGCGCGACACTGGCCGCCCGGTGGATATCCTGGAGATTGATGGGAATGTGTCGCCTGAGCAGGCCATTGCGCTGGAGAAGGCTATCTGGGAGCATATGCCCGGCGAGCGCCAGCTATCGGCGGACGAATTTGGCGATTACTATGAGTATCTTGGGAAGTCGGAGGTGCGCCACAGCGACCCGCTGGCGCTGACCCAGTTGCTCCTGGCCTATCACCTGCTGCGGCAGTATAGCAGCGTAGATGAGATGCCGTTTGCCCGCCCGGTCGCAGCGCTCAGCCGCGTCAATCCGGTGTAGGTGCTGCTCTGGGCAACCAGTGACGAGCGGCGAGCGTGACAGGCGACAAATACCGGGTGATGAGTGATGAGTGATGAGCCGGTCGGGGTGCGGCGTTCTGTTCCTCCACTGGCCTGTCACTCGTTTGTTTCTGCGGTGTTCGCGCATCATTTCCGATCCGATGGCGCAACCCGCAAAGGGGGAGACGATGAATTTGAAGCAACTGGTGGCGGAGCACGCTGTTCAGCAGGTGCGCAGCGGAATGCGCCTGGGGCTTGGAACGGGGTCAACGGTGCGGTATGTGCTGGAGTCCCTGGCGGAGCGGTTGCGCCAGGGGAGCCTGCAAGACCTGGCCGGTATCCCGACTTCGGAGGCAACCGCGCAGCAGGCCCGGACACTTGGGATACCCCTCACCACGTTTGAGGCGTGCCCATGGCTGGCAATGACCATTGACGGAGCGGATGAGGTAGATCCCGACCTGAACCTCATCAAGGGGCTTGGGGGGGCGCTGCTGCGCGAGAAGGTGGTGGCAGCGGCTTCCGACCAGTTGGTGATTGTGGTGGACGAGAGCAAGCGCGTGGAACGCCTGGGAACCAGGTCGCCACTGCCGGTGGAGGTGCTTCCGCTCGGCTGGAACACCAACCTGCCGCGGTTCGAGCGCCTGGGGGCGGTGCCTGCGGTGCGGTGTGGAGCCGATGGGCAACCCTATGTGACCGACAATGGCAATCTCATTGTTGATTGTACCTTTCCCGAAGGCATCCACGACCCCGCTGGCCTGGCCCGCGAGCTGGACGCCTGCCCCGGAGTGATGGGGCACGGGTTGTTCCTGGGGATGGCAACCGTGGTTTTTGTGGGGACTTCTGCGGGGGTGGTGCAACTTCTCCGGTGACGGGTCGGTCGGGGGTCGGGGGACGAGGGACACATACCCGGTGACGCGCAATGCGTGGCGGCGACCGTCCGCAGCAAAGTGGCAGGGCAGCGTTTGTTTCTTTGTTTTTCGGTCTGATGCAAACCTCTTTGCCGGTATCTGCTTCTCCCCCCGACTCCCGACTTTCCCCATTCCTGACCTGTGACGTGGTCGGGATGGCCGGTGGTCGTCCTCAGTAGTTTCCCGTGGCCTGCAATTCTCCGGATGTCAGGTCGCCCACGTTGCGCAGCATCTTCCCCAGGGCTGCGGCTCGTTGCACGGCCTCGTCAATATCCTTCAACTCAATTTCGGCGAGGGTCAGGGCAAAGTGCAGTGATGGGTCATGCTCGGCGTGATAGGCGATCATCGCCTCGATTTCGCTACGCACTGCGGGCCATGCTTCTAACCAGGTATACAGAGCGGCGGGTGGCTCGCTCTGGCGCTGATGGGTCTGCTCACTCATAGATATCTGACCTCCTTTGCTCATTCTCAGAGACGACAACTCCGTCGGCGTATTCCGTCCATTGACCGGTCGCGCTGACCTATTCTTCTGCGGGTAGGGCTTCGGCTTCTTTGGGCGGGAGGTCCGTGGCAATATCATAGAAAATAACCTGGACCTCGATGCCTTCATCGAGCGAAAGTTTTATCGTCTTTTCGCGGGTGGCCTCCTTGATGGCCGCTCCGTGTTCGGCAGGAGCATAGGCGCGAATGCTTGCTTCTTCATCCGAATGGCGCAATACACGAATTTCTGCGTTCGGGCTGACCGCCTTGATGCTGGCGGTCAAATCTTCAATGGCTTGAGTAAGTGACATAACCCTCCTCCGTCATTGGTATCATGATCAACGTTTCCCATAACTATACTCGCTCATGGGATTTCCGGCAACATGGCATAGTGATCGCCCTGGCTATGGTTGTTCACTGGCTTTGCGCTTTCCTTTGCGGCGCGGGGGTGCAGCCGGCAGGGGAATGTCTATGAGGTCCTGCGACTCTTCTCCAGCCAGTGCTTGTGGGTCGGGTATGTGCTCCGGGGGCGCGGGCGAGGCAGGAGAAAAGGGAGGAGAAGCAGGACGGTCCGGGTCGTCCACCCCGGCCGCAAACCGGTCTGGCGGCGGAGGAGCAGCAGCCTCCTCGCGCCAGGCCAGGCGGGACCGAACTTCGGCTTCAAACCCGCGGCCACCGGGGTCATAGTAGATGCGCCCGTGCAAGTTGGGCGGGAGGTGGGGTTGGTTCGAACGTCCCTCTGTCAGGTCGTGGGCATATTCATATCCACGCCCATAGCCCAGACGTTGCATCAGGGGGGTAGGAGCATTGCACAGGTGCAGGGGCACGGGTTCGTGGCGGGTCTGCTGAATATCTCTGGAGACAGCTTGATAGGCGCGGTAGATGGCGTTGCTCTTGGGGGCCTGGCTGAGGTAGACGACGGCCTGGGCCAGCGCCAGGTCGCCTTCGGGCTGCCCCAGAAAATGCACCGCTTGCTGCGCGGCAATGGCCTGGGGCAGGGCGTGGGGGTCGGCCAACCCGATGTCTTCGATGGCGATACGGACGATGCGCCGGGCAAGGTAGAGCGGGTCTTCGCCCCCGTCGAGCATGCGTCCGAGCCAGTAGAGCGCCCCGTCCGGATCACTGTCGCGGACGCTCTTGTGCAGGGCTGAGATGGCGTTATAGTGCAGTTCTCCGTGTTTGTCATAGCGCGTGGCGCGGCTTTGCAGGGCATCGCGAATATCTTCGACGGTGATGAGGCGTTTGCCCCCGACCGCAGCGGGTTTGGAGCGGGCAGCGATTTCCAGCGCGTTCAGGGCGGTGCGAGCGTCGCCATTGGACATGTTCAGGAGATAGCTGCGGGCATCGGCGGCCAGAATGACGTGGAGACTTCCCAGTCCGCGTTCGTGGTCGGTGAGGGCGCGGTCAACCAGGAGGCCAAGGTGGGCTTCGGTGAGGGCTTCCAGGGCGAAGACCTGCACCCGCGACAGGAGGGCATTATTGACTTCGAACGAGGGGTTTTCGGTGGTTGCCCCGATGAGCAGGACGGTACCATCTTCGACGTAGGGGAGGACCGTGTCCTGCTGTCCCTTGTTGAAGCGGTGGATTTCGTCTATAAAGAGAATGGTGCGGTTCTGGTGCATCCCCAGGCGGTCCTGGCTTCTTTGATGATGCGGCGCAGGTCGGTGACACTGGCCGAGACTGCGCTCACCTGCTCGAAGTGGGCCGAGGTTGCACGGGCGATAATGTGGGCGAGG
>JAAUSY010000183.1 GCA_012032475.1 Chloroflexaceae bacterium | reverse complement strand
GGCGAGGAGGTGTTTCTTCAGACCCGGCTGGTTAGTCCGGGAGGATTCTTTGACCCTCTACGGTTTTGCAACTCCGCAGCAGCGGGGCTTTCTTTGACACGCTGCGGGGGATTACCGGGGTTGGCCCGAAAGTCGCGCTGAATCTCCTTTCCTTTTCGACCCCCGACGAGATACGGATGGCGGTGGCGCACAAAGACCTGGCGCATTTTGCGCGGGTGCCCGGCATTGGCAAGAAGATGGCCGAGCGGTTGGTGCTGGAACTGAAGAGCAAGCTCGACCTGAAAGGGTTGCCTGGTTCGGCTTCGTCTCCTGGGGCCGAGATGCTGCCCGGCGCGGTGGTGGTCGGGTCGCACGATGATCTGGTTGAGGTTCTGGTGAGCCTGGGGTATAGCCCGACGGAAGCCCATGCCGCGGTGGCGTCGCTGCCGCCCGATGCACCGCCAGACCTGGAAGAGCGGTTGCGCCTGGTATTGAGGTATTTCGGGGGGGGTGTAGGGATAGGTGAGGGGGACTACCGTTCTCCCCTCCCGCAGAGCCGGTGATATTCATCGGCAGCATGTTCGAGAAACCGCTCCTCATCGCCGCGGTGCAGTGCCAACCCCAGGCGCGAACTGATACCGTCGGCTAACCGGGCCGCCAGGCGAAGGCGCTCTCGCGGCCCAGTTCTCGCCGCCGCCGCAAAAACTCCTGCACCAGTTCGTAATCATCCCTGGTCAGCAGGTGCAGGTTCGGGACCGTCGGGGTGAAGGGTGCGGCTCCGGCTGCCTCCTCCAGGGTCGGACCCGGGCCCGGCGGGACCAGTTCCAGCGGCCTGGTCTGGGCAACCAGGCTTTCCAGCGACACCGCCACGCGGTCTTTCACCACCAGCGTGCCCCCGGCCAGGTCGCCCAGTCGCCGCGAACGCTGGTCAATGAACATCGTCAGCACCCCCAACCCATAGAACCCCGGCAAGAAATCCACAAACCGCACCAGATTGCGGATCGCCGAAGCCACAAACGTCACCGGACGCCCCCCCTCCCGAACCACCCGCAGCCGAATGAGCCGCTTGCCGGGCGTTTGCCCGTTCCAGAGCAATTCGAAAAAGAGGTAGTAGCCCCAGAGAAACCCAAAACTCAAGATGCCCCAGGCCGCCACCACCAGTTGCTCGCTCTGGGGAGCATCTACCAACCCCGAAAGGAAAACCAGCGTCAGAACCAGCACCACCTGCACCAGCAAGAGCAAGAAGGTATCAATCATCGCCGCCAGAAAGCGCGAGGCAATGCCGGCAATGGCATAGCTGAAGGCAATGTTCTCCGGGGTATCAACCGTGTAGCGTTCGTCTATCATCTATCATCTATCATCTATCATCCATCATCCAAAAATCCGCGACCCGGGGCGTTCGGCATCATCCGGCGGAGCCGACATCAGGTCGGGAGCCTGTCCCTCCCCCTGCAAGTGCTGCATATCGTTGCAGGTCACCATCTCCCACCCCGCCGGCGAATGGCGCAGGATATTGAGAGACGTATTCCCGATATGCGGGCAGGGAAGCCGGGCCACATCAAATTCCCGGCACACATAGCCCAGCATCATCCGGATCGGCCCGCCATGCGAAAAGAACGCCAGCGTCTCGCCGTGGTGCTGCGCCACAATTGCCTCTATCCCCTGGATCACCCGTTTCCGCAGTGAGGCCAGCGTCTCGCCCCCACCGCGGACAATATCCTGCCCCTGTTCCAGCAGCGCATATTCCACCGGGTAGCGGTCCTTGATTTCCTCGCGGGTCAGGCCACTCCAGTTTCCCAGGTCAATTTCGCGCAGGGGAGGCAGCAACTCAACGGGAACGCTCATGGCCGCGCCCACCTCCCAGGCCGTCTGATAGGCCCGCGTCAGGTCACTGCTGTAGATATAATCGAAGCGCACCCGCGCTTCAACCAGCCGCTGCGCCAGCAACCGGGACTGACGGAACCCCTGCTCATTGAGCGGAATATCCACATGCCCTTGCCAGCGTCCATCCATGTTCCAGTCTGTTTCGCCATGGCGGATAAGGTAGACAGTCGTTATCATCAGGTCTCCTCGTGCCAACAACCAGCAATGACCAGGGCCATCATGCCTGATCCGTGGGTGGTCCCTGGGGCGCGACCCGGCCCTGCCCCGTTGCCGGTCAGTATGGTTCTCGGCATTGTTCCCAGTATCGTAATGGCAATCGTTTGGTTGGTCGGTCAGTCATACCCGCTTGCATCATCATACCATATGCGCGGCAAGGTGGTGGCAGCGCCCCCAGACATGGCCTATCCCTGGCGAGAACCAGGCATCGTATAAAAAAGTGGCCTGAATATTGCCTGAATTTTCATTCTCTTTTGGTGGGAGCGTGTGGTATACTGCAACATGCGCCCCTGGCAGAAGCCCCATGGGTTGCCCTCACCAATACCAACCAATAGGGACCACGTACCTCCAGACCACCCGATGGAGCCTGCCATCGGCTCCTGTTTGGGGAAACACTGCTGGCAGACCCTACCAGATGCGGGTGAATACCTGGAACCAGAACGCCCTTGCCACCCATCGCCCGCGTGGGCGCAGCCCCCTGTGCCCCGACCTTCGTCACTTGGTACTGCCCTCTCAGCATGTGGGAAATGTGGGAAAGGAACGGGAAATGGAAGAAACCAGGCAGGACGAATGGGACAGGCTCCGCCAGTGCCTTGCGGACCTGGAACAGACCGTGGTGCAGCAGGCAACCGCCCTGGACCGCGCCAGAGAGACCATCCGGGAGGAACAGGAGCGTCGGGAACGAGCAGAAACCGCGCTCAGCCAGCACCGAGCACGATACACCGCGAGGCGCAAGCGGTTGAAGGCCACCCTGCGCGAGAGCGAAGAGCGCTTCCGCAGCATCGTCGAACAGTTCATTGACGGCGTGGCTCTGGCCGACGAAACAGGGCACTGCACCGGCTGGAACCAGCAGGCCGAGCACATCACCGGGGTGGCTGCCGCAGAGGCCATCGGGAAGCCCATCTGGGACCTTATGTTCCGCCTGCTCCCAGAAGAGCAGCGCACCCCCGAAGCCTACGAGCGGCACCGGGAGAACCTCCAGGCGTTCTTCCGCACCGGCCAACCTCCCCAGGTCAACCGATTCTACGAACGCGAGATGCAGCGCCCCGACGGGACCCGCATCATCATCGAAGCCACCGTCTCGCCCACCAGAACCTCGCGGGGTTTCGTGATGTGCGGCGTCCTTCGGGATATCACCCGGCGCAAGCGGATAGAAGCCGCCCTGCGCGAGAGCGAAGAGCGTTTTCGCAGCGTCGTTGAGCAGTCCGCCGATGGGGTGGTGCTGACCGACGAGACCGGGCGCTACATCGAGTGGAACCAGAGCGCCGAACGGATCTCTGGCCTTTCCAGGGCAGAGGTGCTTGGCCGAACCGCCTGGGACGTGATGTTTGGCCTGCTCCCAGAAGAGCGGCGCACCCCCGAAACCTACGAGCGCTTCCAAACGGGCATGCAAGAGTTCTTCCGCACCGGCCAACCTCCCCAGAGCGCCCACGTCTGCGAGCGCGAAATCCAGCGCCCCGACGGGACGCGGGTCTATCTCCAGGATAACGTCTTTGTCATCAAAACGGTGCGGGGCTTTCTGGTGTGCGGCATCCTGCACGATATCACCGAGCGCAAGCGGATAGAAGCCGCCCTGCGCGAGAGCGAAGAGCGCTTTCGCAGTATCGTGGAGCAGTCGGTTGATGCCATTGCCCTGACCGACGAAGATGGGCGCTACATCGAATGGAACCGGAGCGCCGAACAGATCACCGGCATCCCTGCGACCGAAGCGCTTGGCCGCCCCGCCAGGGACGTGATGTTTGGCCTGCTCCCGGAAGAACAGCGCACCCCCGAAACCCGCGAGCGCTTCCAAACCAGCATGCAAGAGTTCCTCCGCACCGGCCAACTTCCCCAGAGCGCCCACGCCCGCGAGTGCGAAATCCAGCGCCCCGACGGGACGCGGGTCTATCTCCACGACACCGTCTTTGCCATCAAGACGGCGCGGGGCTTTCTGGTGTGCGGCATCCTGCACGATATCACCGAGCGCAAGCGGATGGAAGCCGCCCTGCGCGAGAGCGAAGAGCGCTTTCGCCTCTTGGCAGAGCGGGCCCGCGATATCATCTTCCGCTGCCGCTATCACCCAACCCGCGCCTTCGAATATGTCAGCCCTTCGGTGGAGCACATTATGGGCTACCCCCCCGAAGACTACTACGCCGACCCGGACCTGGCGGTGAAGGTCATCCACCCGGAAAGCCGCCCGACCCACGATATGGTTGTGCAGACCGACGCTCCCACTTCCTATGGCCCGACGACGCTCCGCCACGCGAGCAAGGACGGGCGCGATGTGTGGCTGGAAACGCACATGCAGACCGTCTTTGACGAACATGGCATCCTGGTCGCCATCGAGGGCATCGCCCGCGATGTCACCGAGCGGGTGCGGATGGAGGAGGAACTGCGCCAGGCCAGAGACGCGGCGACGGTCGCGGCCCGCACCAAATCCGAATTTCTGGCAAACATGAGCCACGAAATCCGCACCCCCCTCAACGCCGTCATCGGAATGACCGGCCTGATGCTCGACACCAGCCTCACCCCGGAGCAGCACGACTACGTGGAGACCATCCGGATGAGCGGCGAGGTGCTGCTCACCCTGATTAACGATATCCTCGATTTCTCTAAAATCGAGGCCGGACGGCTGGATATGGAATATTTCGCCTTCAATCTGCGCGAATGCGTCGAAGACACCCTGAACCTGCTGGCGTCGAAGGCCGCCGCGAAAAACCTCAACCTGGCCTACGAGATGGACGAGCACGCCCCGGAAATGGTGATGGGCGACAGCACCCGCGTGCGGCAGGTGCTCGTCAACCTGGTAGACAACGCCATCAAGTTTACCCACACCGGCGAAGTCGTCGTGTCGGTTGGGGGACGGGGACCCGAAGGACACCTGCGCGTGCGCGACACCGGCATCGGCATCCCCGCCGACCGACTTGACCGCCTCTTCCAACCCTTCAGCCAGGTAGACGCCTCCACCTCGCGCAAATATGGTGGCACCGGGCTTGGCTTGGCGATTTGCCACCGCCTGGTGACGATGATGGGCGGCACCATCCGCGTCGAAAGCGAAGTTGGCCTGGGTACCACGTTTCATTTCACCTTTGCGACAGAAGAGGTCCCGTCCCCGGCGCAACCCTTCCTATCGCCCGACCAGCCGGCGCTGGCGGGCAAGCGGGTGCTGCTGGTAGACAACAACGCCACCAACCGCACCATCCTTTCGCACCAACTCCGTCGGTGGGGGATGCACCCGATAGAAGCCGATTCGCCCGCCGCAGCCATGGAATTGATCCACCAGGACAACCCTTTCGACCTGGCAATTCTCGATATGTGCCTGCCAGAAATGGATGGGATGACCCTTGCTATGACCATCCACACCCGGCGTGACCCTGCCTCGCTCCCCATCATGATCTGCGCGTCGGTGAGCGTGCAGAGCGAAGCCTACCGCTCCGGAAAGGCGCAGATTGCCGCGGTTCTCGTTCGCCCCGTGCGCGTGGCGCTGCTGCACGAAACGCTGCTCCGCGTCGTGCAGGGACAGCCGTTCCCACCCAGAAAAATCGCCGGTCAGGAGGGGATAGATCCCCAGATGGGCACGCACCATCCTGTGCATTCTGCTGGCTGAGGACAGCGTGGTCAACCAGAAGGTCGCCCTGTACATGCTGGAGAAACTGAGCTACCGGGCCGACATTGCCGCCAACGGTCACGAGGTACTTGCCGCCCTGAGCCAGCGATTCTACCACGTCATCCTGATGGATGTGCAGATGCCGGAGATGGATGGGATCGAGGCCACCCAGCGTATCCGCGCCGAGCACCCGCCTGACCAGCAACCCTGGATCATTGCCATGACCGCGCACACGCTGCAAGGCGACCGCGAGTGGTGTTTGTCGGCAGGGATGGATGATTATATCGGCAAGCCGGCCCGCATGGGCGACCTGGCCGAAAAGCTGCGCCACGCCGCCACGCAGAAACAGTGCCCCCCTGCTGCTCGTGCGAAACCCGTCTTCCGCCACTCGGTTCGCCTTCCGGTTCGCTCTTCGGTTCGCCTGCTTTCCGCGCTCCTCCGCTGCAATTCCCGCTCCCCGGCCCCGGCTCCCCCATAGACCAGGACGCCTATGCGGGTTTTCTCGACATCGCCGGGTCGTCGGCTCCCCAGCTGGTCATGCTCTTTCTCAGCGACACGGCAGAGAAACTGGAAGCAATGCAGCAGGCTCGCACCCAGGGGGACGCCCAGGTGCTCATGAGGCTCGCCCACGCGCTCAAATCGAACAGTGCCCAGTTCGGGGCGCTGCATCTTTCGGCACTGTGCCGCAAACTGGAGATGCAGGCACGAACCGGGCAACTGGACTGCACCGCGGACCTGCTGATCCGGATTGACGCCGAATTTGCGCGGGTGCATCGGGCGATGGCGATGGAAGGAAACGCACGGGAATATCCGCCGGAGGGATAGGCGGAATCCCTGTGGAATCCTCGTCGAGACCCCTGTGGAATCCCCGCCGAGACCCCCACTTGTGAGGATACCCCACGTGTGATACACTGGTATGCGCCCGGTCAAAGAAGATTTGTATGAGATGAAGGACATGGTTGTCTTCTTATGAAATTTCGAGATGTGATACACCATGCTCGTCTTGAAGGGACTCTGGTAGAGGTCGCGGCCCCCACCGACCCGGACCTGGAGATGGCACAAGTCATCCTCCAGCACGATGGGCGGCCCGTGCTCTTCACCAACGTGCGGGGACACCCCGGCTGGCAGGTGGCAGCTGGCATTGCTTCGTCCCGCGACTACTTTGCCATGGCCCTCAAGGTCGGAGTCGAAGAGCTGATTCATACCCTGGCAATCGCAATGGAGAACACCGTGGCCCCCTCGGTGGTCAAGGAGGCTCCTTGCCAGGAAGTCGTGGTCGAAACGGACCTGAATCTGTCCCGTTTGCCCATCCTGCGCCACTTCTCGTGCGATGGAGGCCCCTACGTCACCTCGGCCGTGCTGATCCTCGATGACCCCGACCACGGCCCGAACGTCTGCTTCCACCGCCTGCTCAAACTGGACGAACGGCGCTTTGCGGCCCGCGTGGTCGAAAACCGCGGAACGGACCTGGCCCTGCACAAGTCATCGGGGGATGTGCCCGTGGCTATCTGCATCGGCAATGCCCTGCCGGTGCTGCTGGCCGGCTCGATGTCGCCACCCAACGATGTTGATGAACTGGAAATTGCCAACGCCCTGTCTCCCACCCCGGTGGTGCGCTGCAAAACGGTGCCGCTCTACGTCCCGGCCGACAGCGAAGTGGTGCTGGAAGGCCGCCTGACCCACACGATGGCTCCAGAGGGGCCGTTTGTGGACCTCACCGAGACCATAGACCCGGTGCGGCCCGGCCCGGTCATCGAAATTGACTGCATCACGCATCGCCGTGACCCGATCTACCAGGCACTTCTGCCTGGCAAGCTCGAACACAAGCTCCTGATGGGGATGCCGAAGGAGCCAACGATTCTTGCCGCGGTCAAACGGGTCTGCCGCTGCACCAACGTGGCAATTACGCCCGGCGGGGCCAGTTGGCTCCACGCCGTGGTGCAGATTGCCAAGCGCGACCCTGACGACGGCAAGCGGGCCATTGAAGCTGCCTTTCAGGGGCATGGTTCGCTCAAGCACGTCGTCGTGGTGGACACCGACATCAACCCCTACGACCCCGCCGAGGTAGAATGGGCCATTGCCACGCGCTTCCAGGCGCAGCGGGACCTGGTGGTACTGCCCGACCAGCCCGGCAGCAGTCTCGACCCGTCGGGCACCCATGAGCCGGGGCAAAAGGCCCGCACCACCAAGATGGGGCTTGATGCGACCATTCCGTGGGGCGCAGACCGCGCCGCGTTCGAGAAAATTCGCTACCAGTAACGGCGAACGGCGAGAGAGGATGAGCAACGCGCTATGCGGCTGACCGACGAAGAACAGGCGATGCTGGCGGGAGATTTCGGGCCGGGCGTGCGCAAGGCCATGGAAATCATCACCGCGCTGGGGAAAATCTACGGTGCGGCAGACCTCGTCCCGGTGACCAGCGTGCAGGTTGCCGGGGTGAGCTACAAGAACCTGGGCGATGCCGGCCTGGAATTCCTTTCCGAGTGGACGGCCCAGGGGGCGCGGGTGCGCGTGCCCACGATGCTCAACCCGCGGGGTAGACCTGGAGCGCTGGCAGGAGCTTGGGTTCGACGCCACCTTTGCCGAGAAGCAGCAGCGGGTCATCCAGACCTTCGCCGCCATGGGCATCCGAACCACCTGCACCTGCACCCCCTACCTCATCGGCAACACCCCCGCACCGGGCGAACACGTCGCCTGGGCCGAATCCAGCGCGGTCAGCTTTGCCAACAGTGTGCTGGGGGCCCGCACCAACCGCGAGGGCGGCCCCGGTGCCCTCGCGGCGGCATCACCGGGCGCACGGCCCGGTTCGGGTTGCGACCTGCCGCACCAC
>JAAUSY010000034.1 GCA_012032475.1 Chloroflexaceae bacterium | reverse complement strand
CCCACCCCATCCCGTCCCACCGGTCGTCATTTCAGATTCAGCAGATGGGGCCTTCCCCGAAGTCGTCTCCCAGAACCAGACCATCAGAGCATACTGGCCGGAGAGTACGAGTTTCGTGGACGACCCACAGGCGGTAGGGTTCTTGCAGCATATGCAGATTGCACCACGCTTGCTGCACCTCGCTGCCCACCACATTGAAAGTGACAAGCAAGCACCAATCTTCTCAGCACTCCAACTGGCCGGGCAAGTCCTTTCAGTTGAGCAATGTTATGATCTGCTGCTACGTGGCAGTGAACTGGTCGTTCTAAGCGGTTGTAAAACAGCGGCGGGGCTTGACACCGGTGGGGCGCTGCTGGCCTTTCAATCAGCGTTCCTGGGGGCTGGTGCCCAGCACATTCTGAGCAGCCTCTGGAGTGTCCATGACCGGGATGTGGCGACCTGGATGCAATACTTCTATTCCCACTATGCCAATGGGGGATCTCCCTCAATGGCCCTACAGCGCACGCAGCGGTCCTTGCTGGCAGACCCCGCCTATCGCCATCCAGCGTTATGGGCTGCTTTTGGGTGCAGCCGCCGATAACTCACCTGGCAAAGGGGAAGGGGATGTTCAGAGAACCAAAAAAACCGAGCAGGTATGCCTCTCTCTTAATCAGACCAACGTACGTAGGAGGATTTATGTTCCGCCCCCTCCCTGTTCTGGCCTTGTTGTGCATCCTGATTCCAGGCATCAGCCTACCCCTTAGTCAGCCACATGCGTCTGGCTATGAGAACGAGGCTGTTCTCCCCATTGCCAGTTCCCATCCCCCGCTCCAGGGCGATGAGACTGGCAAGTCCGAAGTGCCCCCGCTCCCTGGGGGGTGTGGCAAACGCTCCCCGATTGGCGGAGATGAACCAACCTGCTGCATCAATGGGCTGGTTTACCTCGAAAGCGAGGCACTATCTGGGGCCACCGTCCAGATTGAGAACCAGCGCGGTGATAGCATAGCCACTTTGACCCAGGAGTATGGAGGAATCGAGTCTCGCCCCTACTATCGGGTGAGCTTGAGTGCTCCGCCCCTCAGCGTCAGCGTGGGTGAACTGGTGACTATCACCGTCATCTATGTTGGACGTATCTATCATATGCCCCATCTGGTCTTACCAGGAAGCCAGCAGGTTGATGTCGTCATTGCCCGCGACCAGCCATACGACTATGTCATCGAACGACAATCAGCCGGAGTATCGGAGCACCTGGGTGACATTACCCGGAATAGCCAGGGCAATATCTATGTTCTGGATAGGCAAAACTATCGCATTCGCGTGCTGGACGAAAACCTGACCCCTCAGGATGACTGGAGCGTACGCACCAGTGGCGACGGCAAAGCGATTGAACCGATTAGCATAACAACCGACGAATCGGGCACTCTCTACCTGCTGGATGCAGCTAACCAGCGCATTGAACGCTATCGCTCAGACGGCACCCAACCAGGTGCCCCCTGGGGTGGCGTAGGGGACAATGCCGGTCAGTTCAATTTTTCGTCCAACTCTAGCATTGCCGTGGCCCCCGACGGTTCGCTGTACATTACCGACAGCAATAATAACCGGGTACAACACCTGAGTGCCACGGGAGAATATCTTGGGCAGTGGGGAAGTACCGGTAACGCGGTAGGGCAGTTCGATGCACCAGGGGACCTGGTGGTAGGTCGGACCGGGCAGGTGTTCGTCGCTGATACCAACAATGCCCGCATCCAGGCATTCAACGCGAACGGTACCCCGATGACCACCTGGACAGTGGAGCGTTTTTCGGCAAACCTGGCAATTGATGACCAGGACCGCATCTATACCGGCGATGCCATCTTCAGCCCCACAGGAGAGCAACTAGGACAGGGCTACCAATGGCAGGCTGCACTGGATGTTGATGCTAGCGGCACGGTCTACTGCATCTTTGAAACCCCCCAGATGGACTTCGTGGTGGTCTACCGTCCGATGGCCTATACCCGTCCGGTTGCCACCATTGTTTATGTCTCAGGGATCAGCATTGGGGCCGAACAAACCCTGACCATGCAAGGAATGGGGCAGGACAGCGATGAAACTCCGGTCATTCGCGCCTATCGTTGGACATCCAACCTGGACGGGGTAATTGGAACCAAGGCGATCCTTGAGATTCCAGCCCACGATCTCAGCCAGGGTACCCATATCATAACGCTGGATGTCCAGGACAACGAAGGGGAATGGTCGCTTGCAACCAGCGAGACTATCCATATTGCTGGTCCATCGAAGGCTGCCTGGACCATGCTATTGTATCTGGCAGGTGATTATCACAACGATGACTCTCTGCTCAGGGCATTTAACCGGGCACTCGGTAGGCTCCAGCAGGAGCTTTCCCCCTCAGTGCAGGTTGCTGCAATGATTGATGGTCCGCAAGTTGATGATACGCATCGCTTGCTGCTCATCCCCCAATCCAAGGGGGGGCCACCGCAAATGAGCCGATTGCCGCTGGGTGAACAGGCCATGGATAATCCAGAAACACTGAGCAACTTCATTCGTTGGGGTCAAACCAGTCTGCCCGCTGATCACTACTATCTGTCCATTGCGAACCATGGTCAGGGCAGCCGGGGTATGGCCTGGGACACCACAAGCGATCTTCAGGATGGTGTGGTACGTGATGATGCTTACCTATCGGTAAAAGAGTTGGGGCAGGCGCTCAGTGCCGATGGAGTAGCTCCAATAGACGTGCTGCACCTGGATTCATGTTCGCTTGATATGCTTGAAATTGCCTACGAGGTACACCAGAGGACCAGCATTGTCGTCGCTTCCCAGTATCTTGGGTGGGGCTACTTTGCGTATGATGACTACCAGGTCGCCATGGGGAAAAGCAGTACCCCTGGAGGAGTAGCTCAGGCCATTACCAGGCGCTACGCTCGTCTGGCTGAACGAGACCACTATCCATACACCATTGCGGCGCTGAACATGGAACATGCCGAACCAACGTTGATCGCCCTGGACCGGCTGGCATCGGCGCTTGTCGCACGTCTCCCCGATGACCCGGAACTGGGGGCTACCCTGGATGCTATCTGGGAAACCAGCCAGAAACTGGATAGTGACGGCGACTCCCTCAATAGCGAATTGGACGTGTTTCTCGACCTTCAGAATTGGGGAGAACGCCTGCGTACAACGGTTGATGACGCCGAAATTCAGGAACGTGCGGCTGACCTCCTGGCAGAACTGAGTGGCAACGATCCCTTTATTCTGGCAAACGAAGCACAGAGTAGCGCCTTGCCCAGAGAATACGCCAGGGGTGCTTTTATTGATCTCTCCGGTGCCAGCGGGGTTTCAGTCTTTTTTCCCCGCTCTGCCAATAGTGCCGTGTTCTACAACTATGTCAACAACCAGGTATATAGTTTTACCGCCAATGCGCATTGGCCGGAGTTCCTGCGGGACCATCTGATACCCAGTGCGGGGGAGTATTTGCAACATGACCATCATCTTCCTGCTCTGGAACCGTTCATCCCCCATCGCTTCACACCCACCGCCAATATGGGGTGGTCTGAAACCCAGTCCTCTCATTCGTTGCCCGGTCCACTGATTTCGCTGGACCCGCAACCGGGCATTGAGACAACACCGCTCCTGGAAATCATAGTAGAAGAAGGGCACGCAACCGAAGCAACTCTGGAGATACACAATACCAGCGCGGACAACTTGAGCTATACGATTCAGGTCAACCCAGCCAACTCCTGGCTGATACCCTCTACCACCAGCGGTACGGTAGCCGTGGGAGAAGTCGAAACTATCCCTGTGATGCTTCCAACGGATACTCTGCCGCCGGGACTGCACACCGGAAGCATCTCGGTTACGCATACTACGGCTGGTGCGCCGGTGGAAACCCCGGTGCTGGTTGAGATTGTAACGGTGCAGACATCGCCAACGACCATTACCTACGACTTGCGTGCTGGCTGGAATGCTCTGGCACCCACCGTTCTCACCAGTACCGTCCTGATTGAAGAGGTGCTCAGGCCGATAAGTGGATCTTATGACGGCGTGTGTATCTATCCCCACATGCACTGGCTCTGCTCTATTCCAAGTATTGGTTGGTTGCAGGGGAAAGTAGGTTCAACTACGGCAATGTGGGTCCACAGCACTGAGCCAGCCACCCTGCATCTGGAGGGAGTTTGCCAATCATTTGCAACCGTGCCCCTGCATCGCGGATGGAACTTTACTGGTATCCCACTGGACCAACCACGGTCAGTCCTGGAGGTACTGGCACCGATTGCTGGCAACTACCAGGCTATTTATACGTTTGATGGCGGAAACTGGAAGTTCTACGCGCCGGGATTGGGCGACGGGAATAGTCTGCAACAGATTAAGCCAGGACAAGCACTCTGGATTGAGATGACTGAAACAGGCACCCTACCTGTCATCAATAGCTGCACGCCATAAGGGGGGTTGCCATCTATCTTTTACCCGTTGCCGTTTTTATACGTAGGTTTTTACCCCCCTATCTCCTGGCGCTGGTGCTCTTCAGGGAAAGCTGCGTAGCTTCGCTGGAGCTATATATGCTTTACGACCCAAACAAAGGGCAATGGAGCCGACAAGAGTAGAGAGGTTGACGTGCGACTGGCAGAACAACCTGATCCTCGACCTTCTTCGAGAACGACAACGCTTTGCGCCCCAGGCGACTGACGCGCTGGCGCAGCGGGTTGTTGAAGCGCTCAATGTGGCTCGTCGGTCCACGGGCTTGGTCCACGGGCCGGTGCCGCTTCGACGGCAGCCCACCCGCATAGGCCTCCCAGAAATCGCTGGAGCGGACCGCGCATTGGCGATAGACCATCGGCAGCGACTCCCACAACTGGCGGGCCGGCGCTTCATCCCGCTTTCCAATCGCGCAGCCGACCATTTCGCCGCTGTCGCGGTCCAATGCCAGCCAGACCCACTGCCTGGTGTCTTTGTTGCCGACAAACGACCACTATTCGTCGCACTCGATGGTCAAGCGCCCTTTTTTTTGGACGCGCCTGGGACTGGCGCGGTTGCTCGGCCTATTTCTCGTTGACCTACGTTTGGAGCCAACGTTCGGAGACCCCCGTCACCCGCGCAATGCCCGCCAGGGAGAGACGCTCCAGTAAGAGTTGGTCAATGAGCGCTTGGGTCTCGTCCGAAATACGGCGGGACTCAGGGTTTTCCACGAATTGGTACTGGCAATCCTTGCACAGGTCTTTGGGTTTTCCATTATGGGTCGTGCCATTTTTGACCATCTGTTCACTCTGACAGCGGGGATACGGCATCAGGGTTCCTCCTTTCGGCTTTTTCCGGATGCCACAGTATACTACATCACTATCATATGCAGGACTACCTGTACTATTTGAGATACTCAAACGAAAATCCTGTCTTAAGAGGTCTCAAAACTTGCAATCATGTCAACAACCAATATAGCAACCCTGCATCATCCGTAAACCAGGGCAGGAACAAGTTGAGCTACCGTGGAGTGGCTCCGTTCACGAATCAGACAGGCTTGCTACAAAACTCTGGGAAGAGCCATGATCGAACGAATTTTGCTCGTCGAAGACGACGAAACCATGCGCCGCTCGTTTCTCTATCTGCTCAAACAAGCCAATTACCAGGTCCGCGAAGCGACCGATGGCGAGACGGCATTAGAACTATTGACCGCCGAATCTTTTGATGTGGTGGTCACCGATATCGTCATGGGCGAGGTTGACGGCATGAAAGTGCTCCACGTTGCCCGGCAGCAGCCCTATCGCCCAGAAGTCATCGTGCTGACCGGGCATGGTTCGTTTGAAACCGCGGTGATGGCTGTCCGCGAAGGAGCCTTCGACTATCTGGTGAAACCCTGCGACAGCAACCAGTTTCGGGAAACCGTGGCCCGTGCGCTCCAGCGCCACCGGGCCGAGCAGCAGGTGCGCAATGCAACCAGGGACCTGGTCGCAGCCCTGTATGGCGATGTACCCCTCCCTCCTCCGCAGCCGCACAAGCCAGACCACCCACCGCCTGCCCTCGCCGCAGACGAGCAACCTCCTCCATCTCCATCAATGACGATAGGAGCACTTGCCATCGGCCCAACCCGCCGCGACGTCACCTTTGCCGGACGAACGGTGTATCTCACCTGCACCGAGTATAAGCTCCTGTGCTATCTAGCACGCTACCTCGGACAACTCTGCACCTCCCCGGATATCGTGCGCACTACCCATCAGATTGAAGCAGATGAAACCGAAGCCCAGGCCCTGGTGAAACCGCACATTCACAACCTGCGCAAAAAGCTGCACCCATCCTACTTTGTGACCGAGCGGGGCACCGGCTACCGCCTGGTCGTCCCCGACGATGAGGAACCATAGCCAGGATACCCTACCTGGTCTGATGGGGCACTAGCGGGCAGGGTGAAATACACCGTGGTGCCTGTGCCATGCCCCTGCGACTCAATCCAAATGCGTCCGCCATGGGTTTCGATAATGCGCCGGACCAGGGCCAACCCGATACCCGTTCCATCGCTGCGGGGGTCGAGTTTGTCGAACAACCCGAACACCTTTTCATGATAGGCTGGCACAATACCAATACCGTTGTCCTCGACAGAAAACATCCGCCGTGTTCCCTGCTCGCGCCATCCAATCCGTATCCGGGGGGCTGGCTGGTCGCCCATAAATTTGACCGCGTTATCCACCAGGTTCTGCACGGCCTGCACCAATCGCGTCCGGTTTCCCCACACCGAGGGAAAATCTTGGGATATCTCAAGGTGAACCCCCCGCGCCCTGAGCTGCCCCTCAACCAGAGAAACCGCCTCCTGGACAACCTGCTCGAAGGGCACCGATTCGGACGGGTTCAGGCTGCGCCCGACGCGAGAAAGTTCGAGCAGTTCATCCAGCAGGTGTTGCATCCTGGCGGCAGCATCGGTAATACGCTGGATATCCTGCTTGAAGCGCTCCATATTGCCGCTGTGAGCATCCTGCTCCAGATAGCCCAGGAAGCCGCAGATGGTGACGAGCGGACTTTTCAGGTCGTGCGAGACGGTGTAGGTGAAGCGCTCCAGTTCAGTGTTGCGAGCTTCCAATTCTTGTATCAGCGCTTCGCGCTCAGCTTCGGCCTGTTTGCGCTCGGTGATGTCAACGATGATACACATAATCCGGGCGGGCTGATCTTCCGTATCGTGCAGCAAGGCCGGGGAGATGCTGATATCAATGCAGGAACCATCCCGCCTGGAACAACGCACCTCAAGGGGAAATGCCCCGTCGCTGTGCAGCGAATCCAGACACGGGGGCACCTGACCGGGCGGAACTGCCATCGGGAAAAAGGGTATCTGCTGTTGAAACACCTCCGCCTCGCCCCAACCAAACAGGCGTTCGGCCGCAGGGTTCCAAAGGGTCACCTGCCCCTGCAAATCATGCGCAATAATCGCGAGTGGCGAACAGTCAACTAGCGTGCGCAACGTATCGTTCGAGGCCCGCAACGCCGCCTCGGCCCGGATGCGCTCGCCAATCTCCCGCTGCAACTGCTCATTGGCGGTTCGCAGATCGGCCGTGCGAGCCGCCACCAGCGCCTCCAGTTGCTCGCGGTGCTGGTGCAACTCGGCTTCTACGCGCTGGCGTTCGGCGACCTCCCGTTGCAGGCTAGTGTTCTGCGCCGCAAGACGCTGGCGCATGTGGTGAACGGCAAGATGGGTCGTCACACGGGCCAGGACCTCTTCGGGCTGAAAGGGCTTGCTGATATAGTCCACCCCCCCAATGGCAAAAGCCTTGACTTTGTCGCGCACTTCATCCAGCGCACTGATAAAAATGATGGGGATATCGTGCGTGTGCGGATCGGCCTTCAACTGACGGCCCACATCGTAGCCATCCATGTCGGGCATGGTAATATCCAGGAGGACGATATCAAAGCGGGTCGCCCGGACCGCCGCCAGGGCCGATGCCCCGTTCAGGGCAGACTGTACCTGATACCTCTCCTCGGTCAGGATGGACTCCAGAACCCACAGGTCGTCCCGGTTGTCATCAACCACCAGAATAGATGCCTCATCCACACGGATGGAATGCTGGACCGTCATCGTATGCCTCTTCCTTGTTCACGGGTGATGGTTGGCTAAGCACAATCTGTCACCTTATGGTACCGATGAAGGGCGGGCATGCTCATTAGCAATGCCGATGCTCTGGCGCTGTCAACGGGCCGGGAAATCAGGTAGCCCTGCCCATATTCGCAGCCAAGCGCACACAGCTGGGCCCGCTGCGTGGTCGTCTCGACCCCTTCGGCAACAACTTGCAAACCGAGTTTGTGCGACAACATAATGATGGTACTGACGATTTCGTGCTGGCTCCGGTCGGTTTCGATCTGACTGATGAACGAACGGTCAATCTTCAGCACATGGATTGGTAGATTGAGCAGGTAATTCAACGACGAATAGCCCGTGCCGAAGTCGTCAATCGCAATGCTGACACCGAGCGCGTGTAACTGGTGTAAGGTCGTCGCAGCAACGGCCATGTTTTCCATGAGCGTGCTTTCAGTAATCTCAATCCGCAGGCTGTGGGGGTCGAGCCGGGTTTCTCGCAACACCTGCTCAATCTGTGCGGCCAGATCGGGCCGGGTGAACTGCTTGCCCGAAAGATTCACATTCATTGAAAGCAGCGGTTCCCAGGGCATACGCTCGTGCCATTCCTGCAACTGCCGGCTGGCCTCGCGCAGCACAAGCCAGTCAATATCCTCGATCAATCCGGTCTCTTCCGCCACGCCGATAAACTCGGATGGCCCGACCAACCCGCGGTGCGGATGCTGCCAGCGAACCAGCGCCTCAAACCCACGGATATCGCCAGCCGCCAGGCTGATGATGGGCTGGTAGTAGACCCGAAACTCATGCCGTTCGAGGGCCCGTCGGAGATCCTCTTCCAGCGCCAGACGCGCCAGCACCGGGGCCCGCATCGTAACATCGAATACGGCGTATTGCGCCTTGCCGCGGGACTTGGCGTAATACATGGCGATATCGGCATCCCGCAAAACCTCCTCAGACTGCTCATACCCGACATTGCTCACAACAATACCAATGCTGGCCGACACCACGAGGGTGAGGTCACTCAAATGAAACGGACGGGACAGGTTCGTCTGGATACAGGCAGCAGCCTGGGTCGCATCATCGAGACCGCTGATGCGTTCCAACAAGACGACAAATTCATCCCCACCAAAGCGGGCACAGGTGTCGGATGCTCGCAGACACTCCTGTAACCGCGAGGTGACCGCCATCAAGAGTTGGTCCCCCACCGTATGCCCCCGGCTATCATTCACCACCTTGAAGTGGTCCAGATCGAGAAATAGCACCGCAAACTGATAGTGCTCGTCCTGCTGGTTCCGCTTGATGGCCTGCTCAATCCGGTCTACGAGCAGCACACGGTTGGGCAGACCGGTCAGCGCATCGTGCAGGGCGTCATGCTGGAGCTGGAGTTCGAAGCGCTTGCGCTCCGTGATATCGCGGTAGTTCAGCACAATACCCTGCACCGCCGGGTCATCCAGCAAGTTCGTTCCCGTTACATCGATCCACCGCCATGAGGCATCGTGGTGGCGCAAGCGTAGCTCAGTCGTCATGTTGCCATCCGGGCAATCCAGCAACCGGACGATGAAGGCCCTGCCTATGGGCAGGTCATCAGGATGAATCAACTCAAAGATGTTGCACCCCTGATAATCATCCAGTGGATAGCCCACAATACGCATGGTCGAAGGGCTGGAATAGCGGATGACGCCGGTCACATCCAGCACCGAGATAACGTCGGAGCTATGTTCAATCAGTGCCCGGAAGCGCCGCTCACTCTGATACAGGGCTTTTTCGGTGCGCTGGCGCTCAGTCAGGTGGTGCCATTCGCGCAGTGCCCGTTCAGCAATATGGGGCAGGTCAGCCAGAACCATCGGTGACTTGACTACGTAGTCCAGCGCGCCAGCTTTGACCGCCTCGACGGCTACCCGCTCATTGCCGTAGCTCGTCATAATGACAATCGGGAAACTGACGAACTGGTCGCCGACGGCAAGCAATTCGGTCCCCTTCCCATCCGGCAGCAGGAGGTCCACAATTGCCAGATCTGCTGGTGCTCCTTCTGGCAGACGCGGGCCGCAGCCAGGTCGCTGGCGATTTGCAGGTAAAATCGTCCGTCATGTCGTTCAAAGGCCCGCTGGATGAGTTCGACATGAGACACTTCGTCATCAACCAGCAGAATGCGGATAACGTGTTCTTTCATAGTTTGCAATGCGCTCCAATGCGCGCTCGACCGCTTCAGTGCGAGCGAGTATGTCCGCCAATCATGACCAGGGATAGCGATTCCAGGCCAGCCAGTAGAACCCCAGGCTGTTCATCATCTGCGTGAACTTCTCGAAGTCCAGTGGCTTGACCAGGTAGCTATTGGCGTAATAGTCATACGCCCGGATGATATCATGCTCCGCCTCTGAGGTGGTGACAATGACCACCGGGATATGACGGGTTGCTTCGGTCGTTTTGATCTCCTTCAATACGTGCAGACCATCTATGCGCGGCAAACGCAAATCCAGCAGGATGACATGCGGCTGCGGACTGATGGCCGGATCGGCAAACTCGTTCCGTCGGAACAGGTAATTCAGCGCCGCTTCGCCATCAGAAACATGGGAGATATGATTGGCAATCTGATGGTCCTCAAAGCTCCGTTTGATAAGCTCGGTATGGTCCGGGTTATCCTCCACCAGCAAGATGACCAGTGGTTCACCTTCTATCATTCTGTTCCTCGCAGCAACTGGATCAATACCATTCGTCCGTCAATCCGCCAATCAATGCGCCAATCAATCCGCCAACCCATCAATCGGTGGGATGGGGATGGTCCGTCTCGCCCTGCTCCCTCCCGTTGTTTCTCTGCGAGATACTCCGGGCGATCTGGGTCAGGAACTGGTCGGTCGAAAGCTGGCTCTTCTGCACCCAGGCCAGGGACCGTTCCTGCAACCACCGACGTTCGGTTTGTTGCAGGTCCATCGCCGTGATGATCAGCACCGGCAGGCTGTCCCACTGCGGGTTGGCCCGCACCTGCTCCAGCACCGCAAAGCCATCCATCCCCGGCAGCATCAGGTCCAGCACCAGGATATCCGGGCGCATCTCGTCCAGCAGGGATAGCCCACTTTCGCCATCCGCTGCTTCTATGACCTGGTAATGTCCGATATCGAGGATCGTACGGATGATCTTGCGGGCATCGGGGTCATCGTCCACCACCAGCACGGTGGCAGGTGGTGGAAGCACCTGCTGCACCCGTTCCAACAACGCGGTCTCCTGAATGGGCTTGACCAGGTAGTCCGCTGCGCCCAGGGACATCCCCAACTGCTGGTGCTCGGAAATGGAGCAGATCAGGACCGGGGTCGCTGCTATCACCGGGTTGCTTTTTATCCTGGTCAGCACTTCCCATCCATCCAGGTGAGGCATCAGGATATCCAGAATGACCAGTTGTGGCCGCACCTGCTGAATCACCGCCGCTGCCAACCGACTGTCAACCACTGATTGCACGGTGTACCCCGCGTTTTCCAGGTAATCACGCAAAATATCCTGCGTAGACCGGTCATCGTCCACCACCAAGATACACGGGCGTGGGTCGTCTCCTGGCACGACGGGGGTGGGGGCGAGAACTGGCTCATGGCGGGTCTCTATGCGGTGCGATATGGGCAGGGTGAAGAAGAACGTAGACCCCTGCCCAAGGGTGCTGGTCATGCCGATTTCGCCTCCGTGCATCTCAACCAGGCGCTTGCTGATGGGCAACCCCAACCCGGTGCCCTGGTATTCGCGTTGCAGGTCGCTCTGAACCTGACGAAACTCCTCAAAAACGAAGGTCTGGTGTTCGGGGGCGATGCCGATGCCTGTGTCTACCACGTCAATGCGGATCATCGCCTCTGATATAGCCTGCACCCGCACGGTAATTCCCCCCTGGGAAGTGAACTTGGCGGCGTTGGAAAGCAGGTTGAGCATCACTTGACGGATACGCGTTTTGTCAATATGCACCAGCGGCAGTTCGTCGGGGCACTCCAGATCCAGCGAGAGGTTTTTATCTTTGGTCAGGCCAACCCCGGTTGCCATCACGCCCTGCAATATCGGCACGAGATTGACCTCTTCGCGGAAGAGTTCAATACGCCCGGCCTCGATTTTTGCCAGGTCGAGAATGTCATTGATCAGGCCAAGCAGGTGGTCGGCGTTGGCAAGAATGCGCTGCTGGAGTTCTTGTTGTCGTTCGCTGAGAACGCCATAGCGCTCCTTGCTCAGAAAGCGCGTGAAGTTGAGAATCGCATTCAGCGGGGTGCGCAGTTCGTGGCTCATATTGGCAAGAAACCTGGTTTTCAGTTCGTTCGCCTCTTCCGCCACCTGCTTGGCCCGCGACAATGCTTCATTCGCCTGCTGTAAATCAGCCGTTCGCTGAGCCACCCGCTGTTCCAGCCCTTCCAGGGTCTGGCGCAACTGGCTCGTCATACTATTGAAGGCCATCGCCAGGCTTGCCACCTCCCGCGCTCCATCGGGGGCCGCCTGGAGATGGCGCTCGCCCTGAGCAATGCGGGTCGCGGTTTGCATCAGGCTGATCAGGGGAACCACCAGCCGGTGGGCAAGGTACATGCCCAGAATGCCTGCTAGCACCGCCATCGCCAGCGTGATCACGACGGACATCACGATGCTCCAGATAATTTCCTGGTATGCCTCGTTCCAGGGCAGTTCGGTGACTACGGCCCAATCGGGCGTTTCCAGAGGCACGTAGCTCCCCACCACCGTGGCTCCCAACATTCCCTCATAGGTGCTCACGGCGATGACGTGCTCCGAAGGGGGTGATTGGATAAACGCCCGCACCGTCTGGATACCGCCGACATTTTCGCCCTTCAGAACCAGGGATGCATCGCCAAAAGCCAGCAGGTTCCCCTGCTTGTCCACGACATACGCGTAGCCTTCCTTGCCCACTCTGAGGTTGTCTACCAGGTCCCACATGAATTTCAGGTTGACTTCGGCAGCCAGGGTTCCCCGGAAATCGCCAAAGACATCCAGCACCGGCACAACCATCGTCACGAGCGGCTCGCTGGTGACAGTGTCAATGTATACTGCGCTGATGTATCGGTTCCCCTGACGAACATCCACGAGGGCCTCAGCCATCAGTTCATCGCTGAGCTGCCCAGACGTTTCGAGCGAGTAGCGCGAGGCTTGCATCAACATCTGGTTCTGCGCATCCAGCAGGACCAACCGCTTGAACGAAGGTTGAAGCCCAAGCAGACTTTGCAAGATTCGCCGCTGCTCCTGGGGTGGGAGTTCGGTCGGGTCCGTCAGATGGATGATGGCATCCAGGGCATTGAACTGGTTCTGGATAAAGTTGCTGACGCCGACGGCTGCATCCTGCGCGATGAGATGCTGGTTGCTGGAAATGGCTTTCTGTTGGGTTCGGACATTAAGGAACAGGTGCCAACCACTGGAAATGAGCAGCATGACGACACTCAAGGTGAAGAGGGCAAACGCCAGCGTGGTCGTCAGGCTGTGAGCATCCCGTGGTTCTCTGGTTGGTTTTTCCATGGCCGGTCTCTCTTTCGGTTGTGGGTCACAGGTCGTGTTTGCTAGCGGACCACTTCGTCCGCTTCTTTCAACAACCCTTCGGGCACGGTCAACCCCAGTTCTTCTGCCACATGGTAGTTGATCTGGAGCTGGCTTTCGGCCGAAAGCACACGGATGGTCCCGGCCGGTGTGTCGTGGAAGATCTTGTCGGCCAGCGATGCCAGACGGTGTCCGGCGGCAAATCCATTCACATCCACTCCGAACACGGCCCCGTAGTGGTCTGCCGACATGAAGATGCTGTGTCCGCCTATCGGTATCCGGTGCTGGGCCGCAAACCTGGCAATGACCGCAAACGTATCTGCTGTCACAGTGAGCGGTTCGCCCAGAAACAGAATGGCGTCCATTCCCGGTTCGACCGTTGTGGCCTGTGCGGTCAGGTTGGCTTCAAGCTCGGCGGCATTTGCCGCAGGTATTTCAATCAGTGTGATGCCTGCTGCTTCGACCACCGGGGACAACACCGCCAACTGGTTGGCGACGGTCAGGTAGTTGCGCTGGTAAGGAACCCATATTCTTCTGGTCTGGGGTTGCAGTTCGTGCATAATCTCAAAGCGTTTGAGCACGATATCCGGGCCTGGGTAGCGCACCCCGGTGATATTCCCACCTGGCTCAGGAACACTTTCTATCAGGTCTACCCCTTCGGTAAAGGCCAGCGCAAAGATGACGGGAATGCCGGTGCCCGCCGTTGCCGCCTTTGCCTCGAGCGCTGCCTCGGTGGGAAAAGCGACGATCAGGTCTACTCCGTCAGCGACAAACTGTTGGAGGGCCTGCCGGTAGGTTTCCTCGTCAAAGTTCGTGCGACAGACATCGTAGATAATATGTTGACCTTCGAGGTAGCCGAGTTCGGCCATACCTGCCTTGAATCCGTCGGTGACTTCCACAAAGTAATCCAGTCCGGACAGAATACCCACCCGATAAACTCTGGGTTGCTCGGTCTCGCACCCGTTCGCCAGCAGGGGAACGAGGGCAAGCCAGACCCAGGCCAGGAAGAGCCACCAGGGGCGAGGTTGGTTTCGGTTGAGGGCATAACGTTTGCGGTCCATAACTTAATGGTCCTCCATGTTCGTATCTAGCGGATGATCTCGTCTGCCGTTTTCAACAACCCTTCGGGCACCGTCAACCCCAGTTCCTCCGCCACGCGGTAGTTGATCCACAATCGCTGATTTGGCGTAACCACCGGGATGGTGCCTGCCGGGGTTCCGTGCAATATCTTGGCGGCCAGTGGGGCAGCGAGCGCCCCTTCCTCAAAGAAGCTGCTCGCATTACCAAACACGGCCCCCTGCTCGACGGTGTAGAGAAAGCTGCCCCCAAGAGGGATGCGATACTGGGCCGCGAAGGTTCGGATCATCTCCCACCCCCTGGTTGAGTGATTCAAACCGTCGGGCATCAGGATCATGGCATCCATGCCAAGATCCTCTCTCGCAACCCGCGCCGCCAGATCGGCCTGGAGTTCCTCGTGCGTTGTGGCCGGAACCTCCACCAGGGTCACCTGCTGAGAGGCAGCAAACTGGCGCAGGGCATCCAGTGCGGGGGCCGTATTCGAGTCATCTTTGTCGTAGCCAATCCAGACTCGTTTGACCTGAGGGGCTATCTCAAGTAATATTTCCAGGCGCTTGCTGGTCTGCTCCGGGCCAGGGGAGCGCACCCCGGTGATATTGCCACCCGGTTCGCGCACGCTCTGGACCAGGTTATTCCCCTCAATGGTCGCCAGGGTAAATACCATCGGCACGTTGGTGCCTGCGGTTACCTCCCTGGTTAGCATGGTCGGCCTGGATGCAGCCACGAAAATCAAATCTACCTGCTCATCTACCAGGTGCTGGATTCGGCGCCGATCCTCATCGGGTACACTGGTCACTTCCTGCACGACATATACGATGTTCTGGCCTTCGATATAACCAAGCTCAGCCATGCCCGCCTTGAAGCCGCTGGCTACCTCGGCAAACGCCCCGGTCCCTGAAAATATCCCCACCCGGTAGACTCCGGGTTGCTCGGCCCCGCACCCGTTCGCCAGCAGGGGAACGAGGGCAAGCCAGACCCAGGCCAGGAAGAGCCACCAGGGTCGGGGTCGGGGTCGGGGTCGGTTGAGAGTATAACGTTTGCGTCCCATACGTATGGTCCTCCATGTTCGTATCTAGCGGATGATCTCGTCTGCCGTTTTCAACAACCCTTCGGGCACCGTCAACCCCAGTTCCTCCGCCACGCGGTAGTTGATCCACAGTTCTTGCAGGGGCGTGACGACGGGGATGGTGCCTGCCGGGGTTCCTTGCAGTATCTTGGCGACCAGCGGGGCCGCCTGTTTGCCCACATCAAAGAAGCTGCTGGCATTGCCAAACACCGCCCCCTGTTCGACGGTGTAGAGAAAGCTGCCCCCAAGAGGGATGCGGTGTTGGGCCGCGAAGGTTCGGATCATCTCCCACCCCTCCGTTGAGTGATTCAGACCATCGGGCATCAGGATCATGGCATCTATGCCGAGATCCTCTTGCGTTGCCCGCGCCGCCAGGTCAGCCTGGAGTTCCTGGACAGTTGTAGCCGGGGTTTCCACCAGGGTCACCTGCTGAGACGCAGCAAACTGGCGCAGGGCCGCAATGGTCGGGGGGGTATTCGGGTTATTCAGGTCATAGCCCACCCAGATGCGTCGGACCTGCGGTGCTAGCTCCAGCAGGATTTCCAGGCGCTTGCTGATTTGCTCCGGGCCGGGGAAACGCACCCCGGTGATATTGCCACCCGGTTCGCGTACACTCTGGACCAGGTTGTTGCCTTCGATACCCGCATAGGCGAACACGACCGGCACGTTGGTCCCCTCGGTCACCTCTCTGGCACTCAGGGTTGGGCCAGAGGGAGACACAAAAATGACATCAACCTGTGTATCCACAAAGTGCTGGAGCCTGCGCCTATCCTGGTCCGGGTCATCGGTCACTTCCTGGAAGTCGTAGACGATGTGCTGGCCTTCGATATAGCCAAGTTCGGCCATACCCGCCTTGAATCCGTCAGTTATCTCACCAAACGCCCCGGTCCCCGCAAATATCCCCACCCGATAAACTCTGGGTTGCTCGGCCCCGCACCCGTTCGCCAGCAGGGGAACGAGGGCAAGCCAGACCCAGGCCAGGAAGCGCCACCAGGGGCGGGGTCGGGGTCGGTTGAGAGTATAACGTTTGTGTCCCATGCGTATGGTCCTCCATGTCGGTATCTAGCGGATGATCTCGTCTGCCTGCTTCAACAACCCCTCCGGTACGGTTATCCCTAGTTCCTCCGCCATGCGGTAGTTGATCTGGAGATAACTATCGGGAGAGAGCACCGGGAGGCTGCCAGGCGGGGTGCCATTGAAGATTTTGTCGGCCAGAAAGGCCGCTTGCTTCCCTATTACAAACGTATCAATTCGTACATCCAACACTCCCCCATACTCGTCTGCCGATTTTACCCGCCCCACCATTGGGACCCGGTGTTGGGCCGCGAACCGTGCGATGACGGCAAAGGCATCTTCGGTTGCGTTAAGCGGTTCGCCCAAAAACAGGATGGCATCCATTCCCGGATCATCTGGGGTTGCTCGTGCTGCCAGGTCTGCCGCAAGCTCGGCGGCACTGGTGGCCGGCGCTTCGAGCAAGGTGATACCCGCTGCCTCGGCAGCCGGGGTCAACAGTGCTAGCTGGACCGGCACCGACGGGTAGTCGCGCTGATAGGGAATCCATATCCTTCGGGCCTGGGGCAGCAGTTCGTGCATTACCTCAAATCGCTTGAGTGCTGTCTCGGGGCCAGGGGTGCGTACCCCAGTGATGTTGTTGCCAGGCTGTCGCACACTCTCCACCAGTCCGGTCCTTTCAGTGGTAGCATAGGCAAAGACGACTGGAATACCGGTACCCTCTGTTGCCGCCTTCGCCTCTAGAGCAGCCTCAGTTGTAATCACGAAGATCAGGTCTACCTCGTCGGCCACAAACTTCTGGAGGACCTGCCGGTAGGCTTCCCTATCTACATCAGTATGCTGGACATCATAGGTGATATGCTGGCCTTCGAGGTAGCCGAGTTCGGTCATGCCCGCCTTGAATCCATCTATGATGATGGCGAGGGGTTCGTGGCCGGACAGGATACCCACCCGGTAGACTGTGGGTTGCTCGACCCCGCACCCGCTCGCCAGCAGGGGAACGAGGGTAAGCCAGGCCCAGGCCAGAAGGAGCCGCCAGGGGCGAGGTCGGTTTTGGTTGAGGACATAACGTTTGTGGTCCATAGGATGCTCCTCTTGTCTATCGGATGATTCTGTCTGCCTGCTTCAACAATCCTCCTGGCACGGTCAATCCCAGTCGCTCCGTCATTCGGTAGTTGATTTCGAGATAACTCTCGGCTGAGAGCACCGGGATGCTGCCGGGCGCAGTGCCTCGGAGAATTTTGTCGGCCAGGAATGCAACTTGCTGCCCAGCAGCAAAATTGTTAATTCGTACATCAAACACCGCTTCGTACCCATCCAAGGACATTGTTGAGCCTCCAATCGGCACCCGGTGTTGGGCCGCAAACCTGGCGATGACGGCAAAGGCATCTTCAGTGGCATTAAGCGGTTCACCCAGAAACAGGATAGCATCCATCCCCGGATCGTCCGGGGTTGCTCGCGCTGCCAGGTCTGCCGCAAGCTCGGCGGCACTGGTGGCAGGAACTTCGAGCAAGGTGATACCTGTTGCCTCAGCGGCCGGGTACAACGCCGCTAACTGGTCGGCAACGGTCGGGTAGTTGCGCTGATAGGGAATCCATATCCTTCGGGCCTGGGGCAGCAGTTCGTGCATCACCTCAAATCGCTTGAGGGACAGATCGGGGCCAGGGAGACGTACCCCGGTGATATTGCCACCCGGCTCGCGCACGCTGTTGACCAGGCCGACCCCTTCAATAGTCGCAATCGCAAAGATGACCGGGATGTCGGTGCCTGCCGTCGCTGCCTTCGCCTCGAGCGCCGCCTTGGTCGTAATCGCAACAATCAGGTCTACCCGGTCGGTCACAAAATGCTGGAGGATCTGCTGGTAGGCTTCCTGGTCAAAGCTGATCTGGTGGACATCGTAGATGATGTTCTGGCCTTCGATATAGCCGAGTTCAGTCATACCTGCTTTGAACCCATCTACGGTGGCGGAGAAAATTTCCAGTCCGGACAGGATACCCACCCGGTAGATCTTCGGTTGGTTTAGCTCACACCCGCTCGCCAGCAGGGGAACGAGGGTAAGCCAGACCCAGGCCAGAAGGAGCCACCAGGGACGGGGTTGGTTTCGGTTGGGGGCATAACGTTTGCGGTCCATAACTTATGGTCCTCCTTGTCGGTATCTAGCGGATGATCTCGTCTGCCGTTTTCAATAACCCTTCGGGCACCGTCAACCCCAGTTCCTCCGCCACGCGGTAGTTGATCCACAATTGCTGATTTGGCGTAACCACCGGGATGGTGCCCGCCGGGGTCCCTTGCAGTATCTTGGCCGCCAGGGGGGCCGCCTGCTTGCCCACCTCAAAAAAGTTGCTGGCGTTGCCAAACACGGCCCCCTGCTGAACGGTGTAGAGAAAGCTGCCCCCAACGGGGATGCGGTGTTGGGCCGCGAAGGTTCGGATCATCTCCCACCCCTCCGTTGAGTGGCTCAGGCCATCGGGCATCAGGATCATGGCATCTATGCCGAGATCCTCTTGTTGCGTTGCCCGCGCCGCCAGATCGTCCTGGAGTTCCTGGACGGTGGTGGCCGGAACCTCCACCAGGGTTACCTGCTGAGAGGCGGCAAACTGGCGCAGGGCTGCAATGGTCGGGGGGGTATTCGGGTTATTCAGGTCATAGCCAACCCAGACGCGTCGGACCTGTGGTGCTAGCTCCAGCAGAATTTCCAGGCGCTTGCTGATTTGTTCCGGGCCGGGGAAGCGCACCCCGGTCACGTTGCCGCCGGGTTGTCGCACACTCTCGATCAAGTTATTTCCCTCGGTGCCTGCGTAGCAAAACACGACCGGTATATCGGTTCCCGTCGTCATTTCTCTGGCAAGCACCGCCGACCCGGTGGGAAAGGTGAAGATCATATCCACTTGCTCGCCTATCAGGCGCTGGAGCGTACGCTGGTCCTGGTCAGGGTCCGCGGTCGCTCCAGAGAGCGAGTAGATGATGTCTTGACCTTCGATATAGCCGAGTTCGGTCATACCAGCCTTGAATCCATCGGTCATCTGGGTAAAATCCCCACCCCCTGAGAATATCCCCACTCGGTAGACGGCGGGCTGCTCAGCTTCGCACGCGCTCGCGAGCAGGGGCAGGAGGGCAAGCCAGACCCAGGCCAGGAGGGGATACCAGGGACGGAGAAAGGGGCCGGGGCGGTCGTGGGACGGAAGCTCATGGTTCATCGGATGTTCCTCTGTCGGTTGTCAGTTGTCGGTTGTTTTCAAATGCGCTGGTTATCTCTCTCCCGATGATGTCAATGCATAGGATTCCCGTCCCAGGAGAAAGCAGGGGAACCTATCGGTGTGCGGTCATTGATGGTATTATCAACGCGGCTCCCACACCGATTCACCACCTAAAATACGGAGAATCTGCTCCGGGAAGCGGTCTGCGTTCAACGGCTTGCCGATGAAACCATCAAAACCTTCCTCCCGCGCCCGCTGTACATCTTGCGGCAGCACGTTGGCGGTGACAGCAACAACTTTCGTCTGGAGCAAGGCGGGGGTCTCGCGAATCTGGCGCAAGACGGCATAGCCGTCTTCATAGGGAATCTGAATATCCAGCAGAATCAAATCAACCGGGAGTATCGCTTGCGTTTCCAGGAGCTTGAAGAGTTGCCGCCCCGAAGCGCGTGCGTTGCAATATTTCACCCGTACATCTTCCCGCAGCATGTCTACGATGATAAACAGATTGTCAGCGTTGTCTTCAACAACCACCACTGAGGCTTGATGCGGCTCTACTGATTGAATGGTCCGTTCTGTCATGGTTTTCCCTCTGGTCTGAGAATGTATCTCTGGTTTCGTTGCGATGGGGGAGAGTTGGCCTCCCCCTGGTTTTCGGCCAGGATCAGGAAAGGGCCACCGTTCTGTTCTTCATTGGGTATCGTGTACCTGGTTCATCCCCATTTTCTGAGTGGGGCAACAACCAGTGACGTGTGACGAGTAACGCGTCACAAGCCGCTCCCAGAACGGTAGCGGTATCCGAAGTAACCACCAATGAACCTCTCCCAGTATGTTTGTTTATAGTATGGTGAAAAAAGGGTTTTCGTGCAAGGGGGATATGACATAGAAGATCGTTGAGAAATTGGTCGGAACGTTGATATTCTACATGTTGGCCCCCTTGCAACCTGGGTCAGTATGAACATTGCTGGGTAGTCCTTGAATCTGAGTGGTAGCATGGAATAGCGGAGCGTTCTTTGAAACACAGGAGAACTATCATGCGCCACTGTCCTGACTGCCATGCCGACCAGGTTATCAAGAATGGTTCAAACAGCACCGGAAAACCGAAATATGCCTGCAAAGCCTGTGGACACCAATTCGTGGACGACCCACAATGGCGGGTTATTTCCGACGACACCAAAGCCCTGATTGACCGCTTGCTGCTCGAGCGTATCTCCCTGGCGGGCATTGCGCGTGCCGTCCATGTGTCGGAAAGCCGGCTCCAGGCGTATGTCAATGAGAAATACCAGCATGTTCCACGCGAGGTGCGCGTCCGATCAAAAAAAAAGTGCCGCTTGACGATTGAAGGTGATGAACGGTGGTCGTTTGTCGGCAAGAAGGAACAGAAGCAGTGGGTCTGGTCGGCAATTGACCGCGATACGCGAGAAATTGTTGGGGTTGCCATCGGAACCCGTGACGAAGCGACTGCCCGTCAATTATGGGAGTCGCTACCGCCGGTGTACCGCCAATGTGCCGTCTGTTACAGCGGCTTTTGGGATGCCTACGCCTGGGTCCTCCCGTCGAAGCGGCATCGTCCCGTTGGCAAGGACACCGGTCAGACCAGTCGTATCGGACGGCTGAACAACCCGCTGCGGCAGCGCATGAGTCGCTTGGTTCGGAAAGTCCTGTCGTTCTCGAAAAAGATCGAGAATCATATTGGAGCCATCTGGTATTTCGTACACCACTATAATGCTTCGCTCGCGTAGGGCGCTACCACTCGTGTTGGAGGACTACCAGAATTCTTTGTCCTTGCCAAGTTCTGGCACTTTGTCTATCAGCGGGTCCATAAGGTACTGCGATGACGGAACTTCACGCGGCCTGACCTCGGCAATAACGTTCTTTCCGAGGGACTTCACAACAGCGCGGTTGCTGACAGATTCCGGCCAGAAAACGGTGCATACCTTCTCCTCTTTTCCTCTCGCTCCGGCGAGTAACATCACCATATCATCCTGAACGAAACACATGAGAGGTATGAAGGGATGCGGTGTTTCAAACATCCGCACTGACCCGGTATTCTGTTTCCTATCATGACGGTTCATCACCCCCCCACTTCGGTTGCTGCACGTTCTGGAGATGGGTGGCCTGACAGATGGAATGGTCTTCTCATACCACCAGAGTTCAGTATATCACACCTGAAGAACATGTCTCCAAAAACCTCCCTGATATCCTGCCTGATAGAACACAGATCAGAACATCAGGAAGGATAATTGCATTATATGAAAAATTATACCATACTGATCGCCTATCATGCCTTGTAAGCGTCCACTTGCCATCCAGTCCTCAATATGCTACAATGGTCTCCAGAGAGGCGGCATAGCCAAGTGGTAAGGCAGCAGCCTGCAAAGTTGCCATTCGTGGGTTCGAATCCCACTGCCGCCTCCAGCGGTTCTCACGTTTCCCAACCCGCAACAACCCCCAAACTTCCCTCCCGAACCTTCAACGTGGGCTGCGCCTGCCGCCCCGCATCATGAACCAGAGACCTTGCCAAAGTCATGTCCCAACGGGTCCCCCGGCCCCTGAACCGCAGCGTCGCATCGTCACCCCAGGAATATGTTATAATCAAGGGTTGTGCAGACCTGATACCGACACGCATACCAGAACACGGGTGATGACCTTACTCGCAGGGAACAGGACGCTGCCTCCCGACCACATCACTCGCCCCTGGTATCCATACCTGGCAGGAGAACGAGAACTATGTCCGGTCACTCAAAATGGCATACCATCAGACGCTCGAAGGGAGTGGCAGACCAGCGGCGGGGGCAACTATTCACCCGGCTGGCGCGTGATATCACCATCGCCGTACGCGAAGGGGGCGGCGGCGAACCCGATATGAACTTCCGCCTGCGCCTGGCAATGGACAAAGCCCGACAGAACAACATGCCCACCGACAGCATCCAGCGAGCCATTGACCGCGGCCTGGGCAAGGGCAGCGATAGCGACGCTATGGAAGTCATCATCTACGAAGGATATGCCCCCGGCGGCGTGGCACTGCTCATCGAAGCCGCCACCGACAACCGCAACCGCACCAGCGCCGACGTTCGCTCGACCCTGACAAAAAACGGAGCCAACCCCGGCGAACCCGGCTCCGTAGCCTGGATGTTCGAACAAAAAGGACTCATCACCATTGACCTGAGCGGCACCAGATTGGACCCGGAAGAAGTCATGCTCCAGGCCATTGACGCCGGCGCGGAAGATGTCGAAACATCCGACGGAACACTTGAAATATACACCGAGTGGACCATGCTCAATGATGTACGGCTCCAACTCCTGGAACAGTCGTTGCCAGTAGTTGGAGCTGAAAAGACCATGCGCCCGACCACGCAGATCCAGCTGGATGACAAAGATGCCATGCAAGTGCTGCGTCTGATGTCGAAGCTCGAAGATCTGGATGATGTCCAGCAAGTCTACAGCAACCTGGATATCAGCGACGAACTGGCAAATGCTTTCGAGGAATAACAGAGGCCCCCATTGCGGACGCTCGGCATAGACCCCGGCACCGCCCTCCTGGGGTGGGGCGTGCTGGACGAACACCACGGAACCTTGCAATCCGTGGCCTGTGGCGTGGTGCGTACCCTGCGGGAACAGACGACCGAGCAACGGTTGCTCACCCTCCACACCGAACTGACCGCCCTGGTACAGCAATACCAACCCGATGCCGCCGCCATCGAAGAACTCTTCTTCTCGCGGAATGTGACAACGGCCCTGGCGGTTGGGCAAGCGCGGGGGGTCGTGCTGCTGACCCTGGCGCAGGCCGGCATCGCCGTCTATGAATATACCCCGCGGGAAGTGAAGCAGGCCGTTGCGGGCTATGGGGGAGCCGACAAGCACCAGATGCAAGAAATGGTCCGTCTGACCCTGAATCTCAAACACCTTCCCAGGCCTGACGACGCGGCCGACGCCCTGGCAATTGCCATCTGCCATGCCTACACCGCCCCCATGCGCAACCGCATCCGCAGCGCCAGCCAGAACCCGTGATCGAAGAAACAAACGCGGAACAAACAAGGAACGAGTGATGAATGGCTCCCAAACCGCGGACCTGGAAGAAATCGCCCCCGACCGCTTCCTGGTCCGCAACCAGGAAGCCCGCCGCTTTCTGAAGGGCGAAGGGGATTTTCAAGGGGTGATGTTTGTGCTCACCTCCTGGCGGCGCGACGGCCTGCTCGCCCGCCTTCGCCAGAACGGGTTGGTGGCTTACACCCTCGAAGACCAGGTGCGCAACCTGCCCAGGCTCCCACCGGCGGTGCCCATTGGCGAAGCCCGACACCACCCCCTCCGCCAGAAGGAACAGCTCAGCCATTTCGACCCGGCGTCGCGCACCTGGTCCCCCGTCGAAGCCACCGCCCACCTGTCCGGGCAGGCGCAATCGCTGGCGTACTTGCGGGTCGGGTGGGTCGTGCGGCAGCGGCGCGGTCGGGGGATTCCTCGTTTTGCCCGCGTTGCTGATCGGCACCAGGGAAGTGGCCTGATGCCGCTCTCAGAAACCGCTGCCCTGCTATCGGGCTATGCCCAGGCTGCCAACTCCCCACACCCTCCCCTCCCAGTCCCCACCGAGGGCGCGACCTGCTACTTCCCCGCACTCGAACTGCCGGCTCCCCACCGCGAAACCCTGCGCCACCTTGGAACATGGACCCCGCAAGGGTGGAAGATGGAGCGTCGGAGCGTTCCCCTGGCCTGCGAAATCTATCACCTCCTGGGCGTGCACCTCGACTTTGTCCCCCCCGAACCCGAACCAACCGAAACCGCCCCCCCCTGACCGAGACCCTTCGGCAGTCGCAGAGATAGCAGTGATACGTGACAAGGGACAGGCCACCTGCATCTTCTCCAATCCTCACCTCCCCGGACCGTGTGATACCAACTTGCGTTATGGCATAGCAAATCTCATCGCGTTTTCGGGCAATCTGTAGCCATTTCAGTGTGCTTCGTCAAAACGCAAATTGGTATGAGTTTCTCCTCCAAATCTGGTCTCAAGTCGTACAAAATTCCTGGCTCATCAAAAGGTTTTATAGTATAATAAATCTTTGCACCCCCCGAAAAATCCTGGAAGTTAGATAGAGATACGGAGAACGGTCCGAAGAAGTGAGTTCCTGGTCGCCAGAACTTGTGATACGAGAGCACGATGACCGGTACCGTTGCGGATCGGGGTCCCCCATCCATCGTTCGTTCAATGATGGATGGGGGAATAGGGGAATGGGGAAATGGGGGGACGAAACCATGCTGGTCGCCGGTCCCTGGTGCTCTCAAGGTCAACCAGAAGGGGAATAGTATAAGGGGAATACGATGTTTCAAGCGCCTGAACCGCACCTCACCGAACTGAGCTTTATGAGCCGGATTGCCCGTGCCGCCAACACTGCTCTCCAGATAGAAACACTCCTCCCGGCGGTCGCCTCCGAGATGTACCAGGCCCTGGCCTGGGACCATGTCGTCATCGGACTCCTTCAACCCACCGAAGAACCCGTCAAGGTCTTTGCTGACACCTCGATTCAAGGGAACCGTCCGCCCGAAGAAGGGCGGATTGACCCGTCGGACCTGTCCCTGCTGATGGAAACCGTCAACCCGCAGCAGATATCCGTACTGGCCGTGAACGACCCGGACTTCGATCTCCCGCAGGTACCGGACATTCTGCGGGATTCTGGCCTGCATACCATTGCCTCCATCCCCATCCAACACCGGAGCCACCTGTTCGGGGCAATATTCGTCGGGAGCGCCTTTCCGCGAACTATCCCGCTGAACGAACACCACCTGCTGACAACCGTCGGCGAGATGGTTTCGGTGGCGATAGCGCGTATCCTCCAGGAGGAAGACGCCCGTCAGGCCGAGCGGCTCAAATCCGCCTTCTTTGCCAAAGTCACCCACGAAATGCGCACCCCCGTCACCTCCATCTCAGGGTATGTCCGGCTGCTCCAGAGCGGGCGGGCCGGGGACGTCCCAGAGTATCTTCACGAACACCTGAACTACATGTTCCACAGCAGCAAAACCCTGCGGCAACTGGTGGATGATATGCTGGATTTCTCGCGCATGGAAGCCGGGTACCTGAGCGTTGATCACCTCACACCCGTTGATCTCATCCCAATTATTCACACCATTGCCGGCATGGTCCGCCCCCAGGCCGACGAACGGAGGTTGACGCTCCAGTTTAATATTGACCCACACTTGCCGCCGGTCCAGGCCGACCCCAGGCGGATTGAGCAGGTATTGACCAACCTGCTTTCCAATGCCATCAAATATACCGACGACGGTGCGATCACCATCCACGCCAACCAATTGGACGACACCTATGTCCGGCTCAGTGTCCAGGATAACGGTATCGGCATCACCCCGGAACACCAGGCGCTGATTTTTGGCGAATACCAGCGTATCCGCAACCGGCACAACCTGCGCTTTGCCGGCACCGGGCTGGGTCTGGCAATCAGCCGAAAACTGGTCGAACTGATGGGCGGCACGATGTCGCTCCAGAGCGAGTTCGGCGTGGGTTCCACCTTCTCCTGCGACCTGCGCATCGCCACAGAACTGGCCCTGGGTCAGGGTATCACGTCGGACAACGGCACCGGCCCACCAGAAAACTGAAGACCCAAGACCCGGCCTCAGCGGAGCGACCGGCGGCGCAGGGCATGCGCGATGCCCGCCTGGAGGGTTGCACAGGTGACGATATGGCTCAGGTCGGCCCCAAGATGAACCAGGACCTGGGCAATCTCCGGGCGAACCCCGGTGAGGATGACGCTGGTGCCAAGGAGCATCGCCGCCTGAGCCGCCTGGAGCAGCAAATTTGCCACGGTCGTATCAACCACCTGAACCCCCGTGACATCGAGAATGGCGGTGCTGGCCCGCTGTTGCTCAAGGCCCTGGAGGAGCGTTTCCATAATCTGCTGCGCCCGCAGCGAATCCACCGCCCCGACCAGCGGCATCACCACGACCCGGTCGCTCAGGGGAATCAACGGAGCGCTCAGGTCGTGGATAGCTTTTCGCTGCGTGGCGATAACCTCCTCCTTCAACGCCAGCATCTCCCGGTCGTGGCGCATCTGGTCCGTGAGATCGCGCACGATACGCCCAAGCGCGATTATCTGCCCCTCCGGGTCGCGTATCGCAAAAATTGATAGCTGAGTCTGGAAGGTGCTCCCATCCTTCCGGCGATAGGTCAATACACCCCGCCAGGAACCCTGTTCGATAGCCGTCTGCGTAATCGGTCGCAGAGAATCCGCATGCTCCTGATACAAATCGTAGACGTGCATCCCCACCACCGCATCGCCATACCCCATCATCGTGCGGAACGTCGAATTGGCGTAGATAATCATGTTATCCATTCGCGTCACGGCGATGCCATCCGGCGCGTTTTCGGCCAGGGCGTAGAACGTGCGCAGTTCGGCGGCCTGCTGCTCCAGTTCCGCGTGCATCTGCTGCCACCGCTGCTCAACCATGTGCTCAACCGTGACATCACGGGTAATCGAGGCCATCGCGGTCACGGCACCGGCATCGTCGGTGATGGTGAAGCAGGAACTCAGCGCCAGCCAGCGGTGTTCGTCGGGGCGGCAACACCAGATGCGCCCCTGCCAGATACCATGCGCTTGCAGGTGCGGCAAAATTTCGGTGGCAAATCGGTGGCGCTCTTCCGGAGCCAGAAAGGCTACCAGGTCCTTCCCAAGCAGTTCGCTGGCATCTTCGGCTCCATGCGCCTGCACCGTTGCCACATTCACATACTGCCACGTTCCTGCACGATCCGTAATCGTCACACTATCTATTGCCCGCTCCACCAGGGTTTCAAAGAGCTTCAGCCGTTCTTCGGCCTGCTTCTGCCGGGTGATATCGCGGTTGCTGGCGCGAGAGCCGGTCACCATTCCCGCCGCATCGAATGTTGGCTGACACACGTGCTCAATCCAATGTTCCTCCCCGTTGCGGGCAATAATCCGAAAAACCATATAGCCGATGCCACGGCGAAGGCGCATATCCTCAATATGCTGGCACACCTTCTCCCGGTCTTCAGGATGCGTAATCCGCACCATGAGGCTGGCATCGGCCAGAAACGCTTCTGGCGCATAGCCCGTGATGCGTTCGCACGATGGAGACGTATAGAGAAAATGACCCTGGGTGCTCCGCCAATACTCCCAATCGTAGGTATAATCGGCCACCATACGATAGCGCTCTTCAAGCTGCTGGATAGCCGCAACCTGCTGGTCCAGCTCGGCAATGCGCTGGTGCAGGGTCGTAATCTCCGCTTGCAGCGCCTTGTTGGTTGGATCTGCCATAAAGCTACTCTTGCCCTTCTTTCCGAATCATCACCACTATGTCGTTCCACAATTCCTGGGCCTCCTCCGCAAGCCGCCGATAATCATCGGCCCGCACCTCGCCGCACTCATCGAGAATACCGTCCCACTCGGCAGCCCGGTTTCTGGCCTCGTGCATAATCCGTTCGACTTGATCGGGGTGATAGGCCGCGTGGTAGGCCGCAGAGAGGGCATAATATCCTGCGTCGGTCTGCTCTCGCTGGTGCGCCTGGCAACTCAACGCCACCAGGCTCTCAAACAACGATTGCTGAGCCTGGCTACTGAGGAGTTCCACCAACGTTTCCATCCCTCGCGCCACAAAGCACAGGGAACACAGGTTATCCCCATAGTTCGTCGCAAGAAGTGCGCCACAGGAACAACAATACCGGGTGGAAGCGTCGCCGGTCGGAAACTGCTCAGGTTGCAGGGGAGACCTCCGCCGCTGGCTCAAGGTATCACAGATGCTTGCCTTCAGGCGCGGAAGCCCAGGAGCTTTCGCCCTGGGAGGAAGCGCCCCGCTTCAGCGGCTTCAGCCCAGTGCCGAAGCCATAGTCGTACCCATCCGCCCGATGCAGGATGGTGCAGTGCCGATGGGAAATGCCGTCTCGTTGCCCGACCCGAAACGAGCCGCTGGCCCGGACCGCTACCCGCCCGACGTGGGTCCCCTGATGCTTCCCCTTCGGCACCACGGCTCGCGTCAAGTCGCCCGTCTGAACGCCCTGGAACGGTTTTGCCCGCGCTCGATGGCGGATGGGGAACCCATAGCGGTTCGTGCCGCACCTCTGGCGGTTCCCGTGCCCCATTGCGGTGATACTGAGTACCTGCATCTCAGGGTCAAGCCGCACCTGCGCCCCCGTCTCGCCCACGCACGCCGCATCAATCCAGTGCGCTTTTGGGTAGTCCTGCTGCGTGCGGTGGTACTTCGTGCGCCCACCGCTGCCCCCTGTGATGGGCAGTCCCGTGGCCTTCAGCCGCTCGTACAGCCGCCAGCGCGTGGCGTTCACTGCCGCCGCGTCTTTGAGGGGCTGTTTCGCCTGCGCCTGAATATCGGGATACCCGAACTCAGCGGCGGTCTGTGCGCCTTTACGCTGGTTGCACGGCTCACAGGCCAGCGTCAGGTTGCTCACCCGATCCGACCCGCCCCGCGCTTTCGGCACGAGGTGCTCGATCTGGAGTGGCACGTCTTTCGCCCCGCAGTAGCGCAGCGCCGCTGCCATTTTTCCAGCAGGTACTCGCGGACTTCGTAGCCGTGCAGGGTGC
>JAAUSY010000182.1 GCA_012032475.1 Chloroflexaceae bacterium | reverse complement strand
GACTTCACCGCAGGCACTGCCACCTACGACGTAGTCGTGTTTGCCCCCCAGTGTTGGTGGACTACGCTGCGCCCGGATACCTTGAAGACCTGACCCCGCGTATCCAGGCAGACCCCGCCATCCAGTGGAACGATATTGCGCCGTTCTTCCGCGACTTCAGCGCCATCTACCAGGGGCGGATTGTCACCATTCCGCTGGATGGCGATTTCCAGCTGGTCTACTACCGCACCGACCTGCTCCAGAGCGCAGAACTCGACCCACCAGCCACGTGGGATGCCTATTTGCAGATCGCCCGCCACTTCCACGGCCAGGACCTCAACGGAGACGGTGAACCGGACTACGGTTCCTGCATCTCCAAGAAGCCCGGCGACCAGGCATACCATATGATGTGGTCCTTTGCCGGAGCCTTCTTGCAGAACCAGGGCACCCGCCAGGGAGCCTTCTTCGACCTGGAAACCATGGAACCGCTCGTTTGGAACGAGGCCTTTGCCACCGCGCTGAACATCTTCAAAGAAACCACCGCCTATGGGCCGCCCGACGAACTTCAGCTTGGTCTGCCCGAAACCCGCTCGCTCTTCATCTCCGGTCGGTGCGCCCTCTCGCTCGACTGGGGCGATATCGGAACGCTGGCGATTGACCCGGCCCAATCGAAAGTCATTGACCGCGTGGGAGCTGTGATTTTGCCTGGTTCTAATCGCGTGCTTGACCGCACAACCAGCAAACTGGTAGAATGTGACAAGGTCATCTGCCCCTACGCCCTTGATGGACGAAACCATGCCCCCTATGCCGCCTTCGGTGGTTGGTCGGGAGCCATCAATGCTGCGGCTGACCCGGCCTCACGAGAGGCTGCCTATGCCTTTCTGTCCTATATGAGCCAGCCCGCCCAGTCGAACATTGACGTGACGATTGGAGCAACGGGCTTCAATCCCTACCGCACCTCGCAGTTTATGGACCGCCAGGCGTGGTTGGAAGCGGGAATGAGCGAAGAGGCCGCCGGAAAATATCTTGGAGCCATCGGGGTGAGCCTGAGCAACCCGAATGTGGTGCTCGACCTGCGCATCCCCCAGAACCAGCGCTACCAGGAAGTGGTGCTGGATGCGGTGCTTGCCGAATTTCTCGCCGGGACCATCACCACCGACCAGGCGATGCAGCGCATCTTCGAGGGGTGGGAACAGATAACCAACGAAGTGGGACGCGAGGCGCAGCGGGCCACCTACCGCGCCAGCCTTGGGGCTGACCAGTAAGCGTCAGGCAAGCATTCAGGAACGAGCCGCGAGGAACCAGCAAACAGAGAGCAGACCATGGCAACAGGACAGGACAGAACTGCGTTCAATAGACCCGGAGGCATCCGGGGTTGGGGTAAGGGGCCAGGTCTATGTTTCTGAAGTTGCAGATCAGGAATTTGAGCGCCCGGCTCACTATCGCCTACACCTTTTTCATTGTACTGGTGGCGGGTGCTCTGACTTTGAGCCTCTACCTTCACCTGCGTCAGACGCAGCGCAGCGCTATTCGCGAACGCCTGCTCGACATTGTCGGCCTGGCTTCGCCCCAGATTGACGGGGACTTTCATTCGCTCATTGTGTCCCCAGATGACGTCCGCTCTTCCTACTACCGCATCGTGGATAGCGACCTCCAGACCATGCAGGAATCCAGCGATGCCATCTGCCATCTCTATACCCTGCGCCAATTGGCAGACGGACAGATGGTCTTTGTCGTGGATCATGGTCATAGTCGTTGTCAGATCCAGGGAAACCACGTGGCCGAACCCATCCCCCGCGCCGCCGTGGGGGATGAACTGACCGAAGTGACCCCCCTGCTCGACGGGGGGTTGCAAGCGATTCTCCAGCCGGTGGTAGAACCCGACCTTATACGCAACCCTTTTGGTGAAATGGTGCTCTTTGGATACGGGCCGATCTTCGACCAGTCCGGTCGCCAGGATGGGGTGCTGGCCGTCGAACTGAACGCCTCGATGGTCGTTGACAACGAGGTGTATGCACGGGTTATCGCCTTGGCAACCTTTCTGCTGACCCTGCCGCCGGTGCTGCTGGTCGGTTTTTTGCTGGTCAGCAAACTGACGGCCCCGATTGCCGACCTAGTTCGGGGAGCTGAGCGCATTGCCCAGGGAGACCTGAGCCAGCGCGTGCAGGTGCGCAGCCGCGACGAAATCGGGTTGCTGGCCGCAGCGTTCAATACCATGGCGGAATCCCTGCAAGCCCGCATTACGTCTGAGCAGCGGGCCCGAGAGGAGCTTCGGCTTTCTCACCAGCAGTTGGCCGAATACAATCTCACGCTGGAACAGCGCGTTGAACAGCGCACCGCCGAACTCGCCAGAGCAACCCGACTAGCGCAGGAGGCCAGAGAAGCCGCCGAAGAAGCCAACCAGGCCAAGAGCCAGTTTCTCGCCAATATGAGCCACGAACTGCGCACCCCCCTGAACGCCATCATCGGCTATAGCGAGATGCTCCAGGAAGATGCCATTGACCTGGAATACACGGAGATTCTCCCCGACCTCAGGAAGATATACACCGCCGGGAAGCACCTGCTCGACCTGATTAACGATATCCTGGATCTCTCGAAGATAGAGGCTGGCAGAATGGACCTGTTCCTGGAAGACATTGACCTGCCTGCCCTGATTGACAACGTGGTGTCAACCATCCAACCGCTGGTCGAAAAGAACCAGAATGTTCTGGAAGTGCAGAACGACGGAACCATCACGACCATCCACGCCGACCAGACCAAAGTGCGCCAGGTATTGTTCAACCTGCTGAGCAACGCCAGCAAGTTTACCGAGCAGGGGCGTATTCTGCTTGAAGTCGCTGGCGAACCTGAAACCTGTGCCCCCAACTCCCCCGTTCTTGACCCTGGACGGCACATTATCTTCCGCATCACCGATACGGGCATCGGGATACCCCAGGAGCAGATACAGCGGCTCTTCACGGCGTTTACCCAGGCCGACGCCTCGACTACGCGCAAGTATGGCGGCACGGGGTTGGGGTTGGTCATCAGCCAGCGGTTTTGCCAGATGATGGGCGGAAGTATCCAGGTGGAGAGCCAGGAGGGACAGGGAACGAAATTTATCGTTCGGCTGCCGGTTGAGGTCCGCCCGGAGCAACTCCGGCCAGACGACCACGGAGAACCAGCACTGGCAACCGCAGAAATGATGATCAAGCCACCTCTGGGGATAGAGAGCACCGTTCTGGTCATTGACGATGACCCGGTGGTGCGGGAACTGGTGTCGCGCTGGCTCGTTCGGGAGGGGTTGCACACCGTGACCGCCACCAGCGGGGCCGAGGGGTTGCGACTGGCGCGAGAACTCCACCCGGACGTCATCACGCTCGACGTGATGATGCCAGGCATGGATGGGTGGAGCGTGCTGGGGGCGCTCAAGTCGGATCCGGCGGTTGCGGATATCCCGGTGATTATGCTGACCATTGTGGATGAAAAGGAAATCGGGTTTGCTCTGGGAGCAACCGACTACCTGATCAAGCCCATCAACGCCAGTCGCCTGCTCTCGATTGTGCGCAAGAGCCGCCAGAAGGCAGAAGAAACCGGTGAACCAGCGGGCGGTTCGGTCCTGGTCGTCGAAGACGACTCGATGACTCGCGAGATGCTTCAGCGCACACTGGAAAAAGACGGGTGGGTCGTAACGGTGGCCGAGAATGGGCGGGTCGCGCTGGAACAACTGAACGAACAGCGCCCGGACCTGATTTTGTTGGACCTGATGATGCCAGAGATAGACGGCTTTCAGGTGGTCCGCTCCCTGCGAGAATCGCCAGACTGGCGGACCGTCCCGGTCGTGGTTATCACCGCCATGGAACTGACCCCCGAAGACCGCCAACTCCTCAACGGGTCGGTGGCCCGAGTGCTCCAGAAGGCAACCTACAGCCGCGAAGCCTTGCTCAGCGAAGTGCATACGCTGGTGCAGTCCTGCCTACGCCAGAAGTCGGTGCGGGTTCCGCGGTGAATATTCTGATCGTCGGTCTGGGCGGAGTCACGCGGGCCTTTCGGCACTGGCCCGAACGCGTGCTGGCGCTGGCGCTCGTGCGCCGTGGGCACGCCGTCCGCGCCATCGGCCCGCGAGACCCCACCCGCCCGGCGCTGGCAAACCGCACGAAGTGATTGAAGGGGTCGAAGTGGTGCGGGTGCGCTCGGCCTACTGGCCGAACCGGGGAACTGGCACGGGCGCTGCACCAGGGGCCGCGCCCCGACCTGGTGCATCTGCTCCACCCACGGAACGTGCTGGCGGCGCAGGTCACGGCCTGGGCGCAGAAGCATCGCATCCCGACGGTGTATACCTGGCTTGGCCCCTTCCACGACGCCTACCTGACCCCCGACCGCGAACGCCCCTTCGAGAAGCCCCCAACGTATGAGCGGCTGGTTTTTACGCGGCGGGCGCTGGTGCGGCAGGCGGTGCTGGAGCAACGGTGGCGCGAGGTGCTGCGGAATTACCGGCTGCACTGGCCGCTGGCCGCCGCCACCGCGCTGCTGCCCTGCTCCGAGTTCGAGGCCGAGGTGATGCGCCGCTTCGGGTTGACCCAACCCCAGGCTATGGTGCCGCTCTGGATTGACACCCCCTTCATCCAGACGGTGCCGGTACGCCCGCCGGCGCTTCAGTCCCCGCGCCCGTGGCTCCTCTTTGTCGGGCAGTTGACCATCCGCAAGGGGTATGACCTGGTGGTGCAGGCGCTCCCCGCCATCGTAGCAGCCTGGCCGGCGGCTTCGCTGCTGGTCGTTTCGGGCATCAACCAGCAGCAGCGCGATGCCCTGATGCGCCTGGCAACCCGAATGGGCGTGCAGGAACATATCACCCTGCTCGGTTACCTCTCGGACGAGGAGCTGATCAACCTGTACCGCGCCAGCGATGTGCTGCTCTTTCCCACGCGCTACGAAGGGTTTGGCCTGCCGCTCCTGGAAGCCATGGCCGCGGAATGCCCGCTGGTCTCAACCGACATTCCGGTCGTGCGCGAAATCGTGCGCGATGGCGAGAATGGCATCCTGGTACCCTATGGCGATGTGGCAGCGCTGGCGCGGGCTGCCATGGCCGTGGTGGGAGATGAGCCGCTGCGGCAGCGCCTCGTGCGTGGGGGGCAGGCAACGGTCCGGGAACGCTACCGCGAAGACGACCTGGTTGGCCGGGTGGAGGAGCTGTATGGCCGGGTGGTCCGTTCGTCTGCATAGTGCCCTGAGCCGCCATCTGCCGCTCCTCCTCAAAAGCCGCCACGCCCTCAACCGTGCGGCCCCCCATCTGGCGGTGGGGGTGGTGGCGCTCTATATTGCCACCTTCACTGCGCTTTCCATTCTCAAGCTGGCGCTCCTGCGGCAGGGGTTTGACATGGCCGGGAATGAGCAGACCATCTGGAACACGCTGCACGGACGTCCCTTCCGCACCTCCATCTTCGCCTTTATGGATTACGACTTTGACGACGGGCCGGTGCTGCTGCAACTCCCCCTGGCGCTGCTCTATGGCATCCACCCCGCGCCCTCCACGTTGCTCTTCCTCCAGACAGTGGCGCTTGGTCTGGCCGCCTGGCCGCTCTACCTGGTGGGGCGGGAGCTACTGCCCGAACCGTGGCACGCGCTCGCGCTGGTGCTGCTCTACCTGCTCCACCCCACCACGCAGCACATCAATCTGTACGAGTTTCAGCTCCGGGCGTTCCTGCTCCCCTTTGCCCTGGGGTCCCTGCTGTTCCTCCGTTGGGAGTGGTGGTGGCCGTACGTTGCCTGCCTGCTGCTGATGATAGCCACCAAGACGGAGGCCGGGTTTACGCTGGTGGCGTTTGGCCTCTATGCCCTGCTGACGCGCCGTTCGTGGCATTTCGTGCTCCCTCCCCTCCTCATCGGGCCGTTGTGGGTGGTTCTGGCGCTTGGCGTCATCGTGCCCCACTTCAGCCGGGGCGACTTTATCCGCGACATCTACCGCTACGGGGTGCTTGGCAACAGCATTGGCGAGGTGATATGGAACCTGGCAACCAACCCACTGCGCTTCCTGCATACGGTGATGAGCACCCCCGAAAAACTGACCTACGTGGGATTGCTGTTCGGCATCCAGGGGTTTCTGGCGCTGCTCAGCCCCACCACCCTGCTGGCGCTGCCCGTTCTGGCGATGAACCTCATCGCCCCCAACCGCGTGCAGTTCAGCTTGAACTACCAGTACCCGGCCCTGGTCTATCCCTTTCTCCTGGTGGCAGCCGCAGAGGGGGTGATGGTGGTGGCGCGGGGAGTTGCCCATCTGCGCAAGAACCGGGCTACGGCTACGGGTACAGGTAAGGAGGATGAGGAGGATGAAGAGGACGCGCCGTACGCGCACGGGGTTGCGAACGCTGGTATGGCGCTGCTGGTGGTAGGGGCACTGGTGGCAAACGTCGCGCTCAACAACGTGGTGCTGGGCCTGCTCCGCCATCACGAATCGGCAGCGCGGGTGGCAGACGCACGGGCAATCATTGCCCAGGTGCCGCCGGGGGTGCCGCTCGCGGCCAGCAGTTTTCTCGCTCCCCACCTGGCGCAGCGCGAAGAACTCTTCTTCTTTCCCGGCAACCAGTCCTATCCGCGGGCCTACCTTGCGCGGGCGGAGTATCTCGTGGCCGACCGCCACGCGCCCGGTATGAGTCAGGAAGAGCGGGAATTGCTGCATGACTACCTGCACCGCCCGGATTGGGAGATAGTCGCCCAGGAGGGGGATTTTGTGTTGTTGCGCCGGGTGCGGTATGATAGGGGGGAGGAAGGAGAAAGGCAGCATGGTGAAGAAGTGGGAACATAGATAGTCGCGACCCATCAGGAGCAAGTTTCTATGCACAGGTCATACATTCATTCGGACCCGTCGGTGATGATGGGCAAGCCGGTCGTAGTTGGAACACGGATTACCGTTGAGCTGATTCTTGAGAAACTGGCAGCCGGTGAAACGTTTGAGCAATTGTTGGAAGCGCATCCCCGCCTGAGCCGGGAAGGTATCCTGGCTGCCCTCGCATTCGCAGCCCAGGCACTCCGCGCCGATGTGGTCTATCCCATTGCGGAGCAGGCTGCATGAATCTCCTCATTGATGGACGTGTTGACCAGCCTATTACCTGGAAGGTGAAAGCGAACTATGAAACGACGTATTCCCAATCCTGGTGAATATTTCTCGACCGAGCGGCGTTCTGGCGCTCTGCGCTGGCTCATCGCTCGCCATTCGTCACTCGTCACCGGGATGATGCTGCTGGTGGCCCTCGTGCTCACCGGCTGCCAGATTGGTGGCATCAGCGGCGGCGCAGGTGAGGCTATCGAGGTTATCACAGGGACGGGCAACATAGTCACGGAAACCAGGGAGGTGAGTGGTTTCGATGTGGTGTATCTTCAGGGCAAAGGGCACCTCATCATCACCCAGGGCGAACGGGAAACGCTCACCGTGGAAACCGACGAGAACCTGATGCCATTGATAGAAACGGAAGTGAGCAACGGGGTGCTGACGCTGCGGCTGGACCTGGAGCGCAGCAGGATACAGCCCTCGCAGTTGACCTATCGCCTGACGCTGATGAACCTGCATGAACTGCACGTTTCTGGGGAGACCGGAGCTGAGGCCGCAACCCTGGCAACCGACCGCCTGAGCGCCGATGTCTCTGGCGCTGGAAATCTCCAGATCGGTCAGATTCGGGCGACCGGCGTGGAGGTTTCCGCGTCGGGTTCGTCGTGGGTGCAGGTTGACCACCTTGAGGCCACCAGCCTGGGGGTCGAAGCGCATGGCGAAAGCGACGTCAGCATCGTCGGCGCAGCAGACCAGCAGCGAACGATAGCGAGGGGGGCGAGCAACTGCCGCCTGGGCGACGTGAGCAGCCGCGAGGCGCGGGTGGAAGCCCACGGAACCAGCCACGCGGTCGTGTGGGTGCGCGAACGCCTGGATGTACACATCAACGGGAGCGGTCAGGTGGAATACTATGGGCAGCCGCAGGTGACCCAGGAGATGTCCGGCGACGGCGAGGTGAAGGGCCTGGGCAACAAGCCCCAGGCGCGTTCCCTATCGCCGCTGACGATGCCCAGAACCCGCTATGCCGCATAGGACGAGGACCACCCACTCACCCGAAGTCTTCGTGCTGCTGATGGGGCTGGCCTTGCGGCTGGCCTTTGCCCTGCTGCCGCGCCGCTTCTTCTTCGTGCTGCTCGAAGATGATGCCTGGATGATTGCCGCGATTGCCCGCCACTTTGCGCTAGGGCATGGCATCACTGCGGATGGGCTGCACCCGACCAACGGGTTTCACCCGCTCTATCCCCTGACCATCGGGGCGCTCCCCTACCTGCTCACCCCGGACCACCTCGACGCCGGGTTCCGGGCCAACCTGCTGCTGGGTGCGCTCCTGGGCAGCCTGGCGCTGCTCCCCTTCTACGGGTTGCTCCGGGCGTTCGCCACCCGTCCGGTGGCGCTGGCGGGATTGGCGGTGCTGGCGCTGAACCCCTTCCTGGTGCGCGTGAGTGTCAACGCCATGGAAACCTCGCTGGCGCTGCTGCTGCTGCTGACGCTGTGGTGGTATGCCCTGGTCGGGAAGCCGCAGGGACGAGCCGGGCACGCGGCAATGGGCGTGCTGGCGGGGATTGGCCG
>JAAUSY010000181.1 GCA_012032475.1 Chloroflexaceae bacterium | reverse complement strand
GCATCCAGGCGGTGGAGGAGGAAACGACGCGGCGGCGGTTGTTCATCGCGCTGGTGTCATTGACGGACAACGAGGAGGTACTTGAGATGATTGAGCAGTACATTGAGGAGGAGGGGGTGTTGTTGGATACGCCCTTCCTGCGCAAGCTGCGCCGGGAGGGGTGGGAGGAAGGCCGCGAGGAAGGCCACCGCGAGGGGCGTGAGGAAGGCCGCGAGGAAGGCCACCGCGAAGGGCGCGAGGAGGGCCGCGAAGAAGAACGAAGCCGCCTGGTCCACCGAACGATTCTCCTGCGCTTCGGCGCGGTGCCGCCCGACCTGGACGCGCACCTGCGCGGCCTGAGCCTCGACGCGCTTGAGGCGCTGTTTGAGGCGGCGCTCACTGCGCCTTCCCTGGAGGTGTTCCGGGCGCACCTGCCTGCGCCCGCACCGAATGGGAACGGGGTGGGATGATTATGATCAGGAACACGAGACGTTGATGAGACGAAAGGAGAAAGGAGGTCGCCAGGATGTCTGAGGAAATGGCCGGAACGGACGTACCGGACGAGTTCATCTATGGGAATGGCATCAACGCGGTGGATAGCAGCTACCTCCTGGAGCCACAAACACCGGACCATCTCATGGACCGGGTGCGGGGACGGGAACCAGGTGCGCACACCGACGATCTCAAAGCCAGAACCAGTATCCAGGATTATCGCCCGATAGCCGGGGTTGACCCCAACAACCTGCTCCAGGCCGGGTGGGGTATCATCTTTGCTCGCAAAGACCAACCCCACACCGAAGCCATTCGCCAGGCGCTCAGCCCGCTGCTGGCGTTGCGCCGCAAGCAGGCCGGCCCGCGCTACCGCGAATTTCTGGGGCGCGATGGCTACATCGAGGGCGAGAGCAAGGTGGCGTTTCTCCAGCGCTTCGGGGTAGGAAGCGGAGCCGTTGACCCGAACAAAGGGGTGCCCTACTATCTGCTCCTGGTCGGGCATCCCGAAGCCATCCCCTACGAGGTTCAATACCAACTGGATGTGCAGTTTGCCGTGGGGCGTATCCACTTCGAGGACAACGCGGGGAAACCCGACCTGGAAGCCTATGCCCGCTATGCGCAGAGCGTGGTGGCCGCAGAGACGGGGCTTGTTGCGCTGCCGCGGAAGATGGCCTTCTTCGGAGTGCGCAACCCCGACGACCCCGCGACCACCCTCAGCGCCGACGCGATGATTGCCCCCCTTGCAGACCTGGCCCGGAAGGACTACCCGGACTGGGGCATTGAGGTGGTGCAGGACACCACGAACACCGCCGTCGCCACCAAAGAAGCCCTGGGGCACCTGCTCGGCGGCGACCGGACCCCCGCGTTCCTCTTTACGGCCAGCCACGGGATGGGCTTTCCGAACGGGCATGCCAGCCAGCACTGCCACCAGGGGGCCTTGCTCTGCCGCGATTGGCCCGGCCCCAGAGCCTGGCGTGGCAAGCCAGTTCCGCCCGAACACTACTTCGCTGGAGAAGATATCCGCCCCGATGCGCGGCTCCTGGGGACGATTGCCTTTTTCTTCGCCTGCTACGGGGCTGGCACCCCGCAGTGGGATGAATTCTATCGTCAGGATGGGGCCGGGAGCCGAACGGTCATTGCGCCGAGGTCGTTCCTTTCACGCCTCCCGCTTGCGATGTTGTCGCACCCCCATGGCGGAGCGCTTGCTGTGGTCGGGCACATAGACCGCGCCTGGGGACATTCGTTCCTGCTGGAAACCAGGGACCCGACCAGGCGAACGCAGCTCCAGGCATTCCAGAGCACCTTCGAAGAATTGATCAAATTCGGCTCACGTATCGGATGGGCCTTCGAATACCTGAACCAGCGCTACGCCGAAGTCTCCTCCGACCTGACCGCTTCGCTGGCGGTGTTCGAGCAGGACGAAACCTACCTGAGCGACGCAGAGAAACGTTCGGCAAAGCTGAGCCTGGCGCAGCAGTGGACCGCCAGCAACGATGCCCGCGGCTACGTGCTCCTGGGAGACCCGGCGGTGCGCCTGCCTATCGCCAGCGACGCCCCCTCCGGTCCGCGTCCCACCCTGGCGGATATCGCGGGCCGCCTGCCCACGGGGGGTGCTCCCTCGGTGGACACCCGGAAGATGATAGACGCAGCCAGGAACGAACTGGTCGCCGCACGGGCAAAGGTCGAAGCGCTTGAAGGCGACTTGAAGCAGTCCAGAGCACGCGTTGAGGCGCTCGAACGTGAGATCGTCATGCTTGGTGGAACCCTGGAATAGCCGCAGGAACGGGGTCGTTATGAGTGAAAAACTGCTCTATGCCAATGGGATACACGGGGCAAGTGGTGACTACCTGCTCCTGCCCCGGAGACCGGAGGATATTGCAGCCATTGCCCTGAGCAGCGGGGCAGACCGTGGCAGCGCCCACTGGCATACCCTCCAGGCCCGCGCTCGGTCCAAGACGCTGGCTCATTTTGGTTCCCCCTCCCCCCTCGATTATCAGGACCTCGCACAGGTGGGGTGGGGGGTGCTCTTTGCCCAAGCCGACCAGGAAACGGCCCTCGCCGTCCGCGAAGCCCTGAGCGCCTTGCTCGAATATCGCAAGAAGCAGGCTGGTTCTTTCTACCGCGAATTCAGCGGCCCCGATGGCTACCGCGCTGACGAGAGCGGCCACGAATTTCTGGCTCGCCACGGTATCGGGCTGGGGACGTTCGATCCGTCGCGACGGATGCCCTACTACCTGCTCATCGTCGGCGACCCGGAGACGATCCCTTACGAAGTGCAGTATCACCTGGGAGTGCAGTTCGCCGTGGGGCGCATTGCCTTCGAGACCCTGGATGAGTATGCCAGCTATGCCAAGAGCGTGGTGGTGGTCGAAAGTGGCAAGCTGACGCTGCCGCCCCAGGCGGCCTTCTTTGGCGTGCGCAACCCCGACGACAAGGCGACTATTCTCAGCGCCAACAAACTGGTTATCCCACTGGCCGAACACATTACCCTTGGGCAGGCGCAGTGGGAAGTTGCCTCTGTGGTCAAAGAAGAAGCCACCCGGTCGCGCCTGAGCTGCCTGATGGGAGGCGACGAGACCCCGGCAATTCTCTTTGCTGCCAGCCACAGTGTCGGGTTTTCGCCCGGCCACCCGAACCAGTTGCTCCACCAGGGGGCGTTGCTCTGTCAGGACTGGCCCGGCACGCGCCGGTGGGGAGGGGCCATCCCCCAGGATTTCTTCTTCGGGGCAGACGACCTGGACTCCAGTGCCCGGCTGCTTGGCACCATGATGTTCCTGTTTAGCAGCTTCAGTCTGGGCACCCCTGTGCGAGATGTGTTTTCCTCCCCCGGACCGGGGCAGGCCCCCGCCCAGCCCGATGGTCTGGCTCCGCGGGCTTTCCTGGCGCGGCTCCCCCAACGCTTGCTCGCGCACCCCAACGGCGGGGCCCTGGCCGTAGTTGGGCATATGGGGCGGGTCTGGGGCTATTCGCTCCTGTTGGGCAGCAAAGACCCCACCCGTCTCACCCAGGTGCAGGTGTTTGAAAGCATGTTGCGCGGCGTGATGAATGGCGACCGGCTTGGAGGGGCCTTCGAATATCTACGGCTCAACTATGCCACCCTGGCAATGGACCTGAGCCACGATACCGACGAGTATGAGATGGAAGCCCAGTGGCTCGATGAGCATGAGAAGCAGTCCCGCATGCTCAGGCTGGCGGGGTTGTGGACCGCCACCCACGATGCCCGTTCCTATGCCATCCTGGGAGACCCGGCCGTGCGCCTGTCACTCAACACCACTCCGGGCCAGGCCCGACGCCCGACGCTCAAGACGCTGACTCTGCCCCTGGCGCTCAAGGCCCGGCTCGTTGACCGGCTGTCGGGGCGTGCCCCGAAGACTCTGGCCGCCACTGAAACCGAGGAGCGCGACATGAGCGAAGAACTGACCACGACCGCAGAAGAGGCAAAACAGGTAAAACAGGTAAAACAGGATGGAGCGCCGCAGCACGCGTCAGCAACCGCCGGCGGGTGGGTGGCGCAGGGAGCGAACGAAGCGCCGGCCCGGCGGGTCATCAATGTCTGGATTGATGGTCTGGCAGAGAATGCCCCGCTGCGCCTGGGTAGAACCAGCGAACTGCGGCTCAACGTGCGTCTTTCCCCCGCCGATGTCGGTGTTCCAGCGGGAGGTGAAGAGCCTCCGAACCTGGACCCGCACTTGAACCCCGATTTTGACTTGCCGGACGCACCGGAGTTTGCTGAAATCCTGGTGCTCCTGGAAACCAGCGATGTGACGGTCTATGGTGAACCGCAACAAACGCTGGTGGTCCCCCGCGCCGCGGGGCCATCAAAGAACACCCTGACCTTCTGCATCGAGCCGAAGAGGCCCGGCCCCGCCACCATCACGGCCCTGTGCCTTGCCAATGGTCGCCCGTGCCAGAACATAACCATCACCCTCCCGGTGGCTGAGGGGACTGAAGGGGAAGAAAAGCAAGAAGGTCAGCCAGTCGAGGAAAGGGAGGCTCGCCCACCTGAGCGCGTTCGAACCACGGTGAGCGGCCTGACGCTTGATAGCGGCATTGCCCGCTCCCTGCACCAGGAACGGTGGGAAACTGAGCAGGGCCGGCACCACCTCAGCCTGATGATGGTGAAGCAGGAGGGCGGCTATCAATGCATTCTGCGGAATGGCGGGGTCATGCGGGCCTTCCTCAACCTCAGCGAAACGCGCCTGGCCGCCCTGCTTGCCCGCGCCCGCGACGACCTCCGCTACGTGGTGTCTTCGCGCCTGGACGGCAACTGCGTCTATCTGCTGGAAGACACCACCATCCCCGCCGAAGTCTATGCCGCCTCGCTCAAAACGCTGGCAAAGCTCGGCTTCTACCTCTACCAGCAGCTCTTCTACGCCCCCGGAAACGGCCCGGATGCCCACGCCATAGGCACCCTGTTGCGGCGCATCTCGCAGCACCATAGGCTCAACATTGAAATCGTGGCTGGTCAGTTGACCTTCCCCTGGGCGCTGCTCTACGACCGCGCCACCCTCGATACCGACCGGGTTGAGACGGAAGGGTTCTGGGGCTTCAAACACCTCATCCAGGTTCTCCCCGAATTCAGCGGCCCCACACCGGTGAACTTTGCCCCGGATATCGTCGTGGGGGACTCGCTGCGGGTCGGCTTGGTCTTTGACGAAGCGATAGACCATCACGTCGGGCAACCCGTCCTTCAGAAGCAGCGCGCTGGTTTGCGGGCATTGCCCAACGTCACGGTCAGCGAACATACGACCCGGCAGGACCTCTTCACCCTGCTGAGCAACGCCGATGCCCCGGAACAGGTGCTCTACTTCCTCTGCCGCGCCACCAGCCACCTCCCCGCTGAACCGGGCGGGCAGAACGGGCAGAACGAGCAGAACGGGAGCACCAGTCCTGCCCTTGCCCTTTCGGATGGGAAAATCTCCCTCGATGACCTGGCAGCACACGCCCCCCCCCACCGCCCACCGCTCAAACAGGCTCCGCTGGTCTTTCTCAACCCCTGCCAGAGCGCCACGCTGACTCCCTACCTGTATGGTGAACTGGTGCCCTACCTGCTCAGTCGGGGAGTGCGCGGAGTGGTTGGTCCCGAAGGAGACCCCCCGTCACTGTTTGCAGCAGAGTTTGCCCAGGCATTCCTCCAGCGCTTCACCGACGGCGAACAGACGTCCGGCGAAATCCTCTTGCAGCTTCGGCAGGACTACCTGAAGAAGCACAACGTTCTGGGATTGCTCTATGCCCTCTATGCCAGCGGCAGCATCGTGGTCCGGCGGCAGGCAGCAGCAGCAGAAGCCAGAGCGCCAGAGGAGCCGTCCCCGGAGGGTATCCCGGAAGTCGGGCTGTCATTTGGCGTCGGGCGACCAGCGCCAGAACCAGCACCGGAACCAGTATCAATGGACGAAGGGCCGACGACCCTGGGACCGGGGGTTTCCTTCGGGTGGTTTGACTTTCTTGGCGGCGAAGCATCTGAAGAAGCCCCACCCGGTCAACTTGAGCAGACCAGGGTGAGCCTGGGGCAGGCCGTGCAGGAGTTCGCCCACCGGCTTGGGGAAACCCTCAAACAGGTGATGAGCGATGTGTCAACGCTGGAAGTATCAACCTACGTCAGCGACAACGTTTCGACGCAGCGGGAAGAAGCGCTGCTGCGGGCCTTCACCCGCATCATGTTCAACGGCGATATTGAGACCTACGTTCCGTCCGATGGAGACGATATGGACGAAACGCTCTGGCAGATGCACCTGGATATGGTGGAGCGGGCGCAGGAGCACCGCACCGAACTGCTCAAGACCCTGGCAGAAGCCGCCACCGGCCTGATAGATGTGTTCAAGTAGGAGCAGAAACGTAACGCCCATGGCTGTTTTTGAACTGGTTGAACCAGCAGGCATAGCCTCCCTGTCCAGCACCGCCCCGGACGTGTTCGGGGTGTGGGAAACCACCCCGTCCGAACCCGCCCGTCCAGAGGAGATGGGTTCTCTTTCATTTGCGCCCGGCGCGTCCCCGGAGCTTGCCCCTGATGTTCCCGTCTGGCGGGCCAACCTGCCCGCCAACCTGGAGCAGGCGCGGAGCTACCTTGCCAGTGGGCAGGCTCGCCTGGAAGCATCGCGACGGGCGCTCCCCACCGCTCAGGAACGCCTGGATAGCCTTGCCGAACGCTCCCGCTCAGCCCACCAGGACCAGATGAACGTCTCGTTTGCCCTGGACTCCCTGAGCACGGCCCCCGCCTATGCTCCCTCAATCTTGCTCCTCGCTTCGTTGCACGCCGGGGCCGATGAAGCCGAGGCCGAGTTTCTGGACGCGCTCATCCAGATTGAGCGCGAAGCACGGGAAGCGCCGCAAAAACAGGGAGCAGCGCCGCGGGCCGGGGTCAGCTTTGGCCTGGGAGATTCCCTTGCCGAAGGATGGGAACGTTTCCAGGAGCAGGTCCAGGTCTTTATCCATCACCTGCTCCAGTCGGTCGCCGCCTATGTGCGCGTAGAAACCGAGATTGCGGGGGTGCTGGTCGCGCAAACTTCGGTCGGTTGGACAGGGAACGTCCGGACCGTCTGGCAGACCGGTACCCCTACCGAGCACATCGCCCTCCACCACTGCACCCTCCGGCTCGCGCTGTCGTCGCGGGACACCCTGTTTCGGAGCATCGCCATCGCGGTGCAGGGCATCATCAAGCTCTCTTTTTTGCTCTCAACCCCCGGCGGGGTGGTGCTGGCGCTTCCTTCAGTCTGGCACTACCTCAACCGGATGCTCAGCCAGGCCGCCGGGGAAGCCGGGGAACATTAGCGTTATATATTCTTCATCAGGAAGGGAAAAAACAAGGAAAAAAGGAAAAAACAGAACGATGGCAAACGAACTCGAAACTTCGCTCAGGAATGCAGCCGCCAGGGTTGCCCAGTATGTTGACGACGTGGCGACCCTGACCGTCGAGACCCGGTATATCCAGGTGGTCCCGGGCACAGAAGTGGGCAGCCCTGACTTTGCAGGAGCCAAACCCGCTGCCCGAACCGAAATCAAGCTGGACAGCGACAGCGCAACCGTCGTGCCCATGCGTCCGTCCCAGACGACCGGAGTGCTGGAAGTGGATGCCGAACTGCTCAACATCCACCAGGCAAACGTGACCATGGCGATTGAATATCGGGCGCGGATGTTGGACGCCCTGTTGGGTATCTTACGCTCACGCCTGAAGTAGGCGGGTGCCAGGTCCACCCTCCGCCTCCTGTGGCGCACATCCTGTGGCGCAAAATGTGGTATGATAGAGACACCGGGTCGGGTACATGACATAACATGCAGGCATGAGGCAATGGGGCATTCATGCAATGAAGGCAGGGATGCGGTGGGGCAGGGTTGAATGGAGAAAACGACAATTCTGGTGGTGGATGATGAACGACCGATTGTAGACCTGGTATCGAGCTACCTCATAGCAGAAGGTTACGAAGTTCAGCGGGCCTACGACGGACCGATGGCGCTCGCGCTGGCGCGGAGCACCCTGCCCGACCTGGTCGTGCTGGATGTCATGCTCCCTGGCCTGGATGGCATCGAGGTATGCCGCATGTTGCACCAGGAAACGGCCGTCTATATCCTCATGCTGACGGCCCGCACCGATGAGGTGGACAAACTTATTGGCCTGTCAGTCGGAGCGGACGACTACCTGACCAAGCCATTCAGCCCGCGTGAACTGGTGGCCCGCGTCAAGGCCATTCTCCGCCGCAACCGCAAAGCACCGGACTCCCCCGCTTCGCGCCCATCGCTGCAATTCGAAACCCTGCTGATAGACCCGGAGCGCCACGAAGTCTGGTGCAGCGAAACCCAGGTAGACCTGACCCCCCGCGAATTTGACCTGTTCTATACGCTGGCCGGTCAGCCGGGCCGCGTCTTCACGCGGGAGGAACTGCTCCGGCGCGTCTGGGGCTATGACTTCGATGGGATTGACCGGGTGGTGGACGTCCATGTCGGGACCCTGCGGCGCAAGCTCGAAACCGCCCCCCCCCCCGACCGCCTACATCCAGACCGTGCGCGGGGTGGGCTACAAATTTGTGGAGAAGTGAATTCGGGACAGGTACCACCGGGCAGGGGCCATACGTAGTTTATTGGTAGAAATAAGCAGGCACCATGAAAAGGCTCGACCAGATTCGGTGGAAGTTGTTTTTTGCCACCTGGGAATTATCCTCATTGTGGTGGTGGTTTTTCTG
>JAAUSY010000033.1 GCA_012032475.1 Chloroflexaceae bacterium | reverse complement strand
CGGGGTGATAGTCGGCGTACTGGTCGGGGTGATAGTTGGCGTACTGGTCGGGGTCGGGGTTGGTCGGACGTACTCAATGTACAGGCGCGGGGGGATTTGTTCCGGATGTTCGCGTGAGGCAAAGATGCGCCCGCCAACGGTTTTCTCATCTCCGTACAGCAAGATACCTTCGTTCTCAATCTTGCCATCGGCCCAGGTCTGGACGATGTCGGTCACATCCCAGATTTTCCACCCCCCATTGAAGTCCAGGGTGGCTGCCGGCCCCGTGATATCAGGATGCACGGGTGGTTTATTGTTCCAGGTGACCTTCAGCTCTTCCCACGGTTCGGCTATTGCCACCGGCCAGATGGTATATGACCTGCTTCCCCACCAGTTAAGCTGGAACAATTCCAGGGTCGCCGAGAGAATGGTGGCGTCCGGCGGGAGTTTTTCCAGGTTAAACTGGACGAGGGTTTCGTTTTCAAACGGTGCGACCTGGGCATTGACCAGTCCCACGTACAAGTCTTCGTCGTCCCCATAGTTCGTGGTAGGGTTTTGCTCGTCTACCCAGCTATCCTGCTGAGCGGCGAGTTCCAGGGTTTCCGAAATGGGTTGGCTCTGGGCCTGGGCAAGCCGGATTTCGGCAAGGGGAATGTACGTCGAGCCAATCCAGGCCACCGTTATCAGCACGAGAACGGCGGCAATCGCAGAGAGTGCGGCGATAATTCGCGTAGACATAGTAAACCTCCTTGTTGTTCTGTCTTCAGTGACAATCTATCTGCGCCATTCAGTGATACGAAACAGAGAGAACATCCTGCCGCCTTGTCCTGCCCCATCCGGGTTGCCCCAGGAGGCAGAGACGATGCGGTACCCCTTGTCTCCCTGGTTCTGGGAAAAGGGAATGCTGGATGTCGGTTGCGTCGTGGTTGGTGAACTGGGATGATTACAGCGTATAGGGGTTTTCTATCTATTACAAACGAGGCAATAGCGAAAATGTTACAGAGGGTCGTACGTGAGTCACGGTGAGTCAATAGACGATGACGGGGGTTCCGGGCCTGGCCCAGGCGTAGAGTTCGGCGGCATCGGCAGGAGCCAACCCGACACAGCCGTGGCTGAGCCGTTCGCCGGTGCCGAAGCGGTGGTGCCAGTAGACGCCGTGAATGGCGACCTCACCGAAGTAAAACATAATGGAGGGGACGTCGGGGAAATACCACGATTCGCCACCAATGCGGCCTTGCAGGGTTTTGCGCGGGATTTTCGTGGAGATGGCAAAGCGGCCCGTGGGCGTGTTGAAGCGGTCTTTGCCAGTAGATACGGGCGCGTCCATCACTAGTCGGTCGCCCTCATAGGCGAAGAGCCACTGGTGCTGGAGGCTCACCTCGATGCGCCTGGGACCCGACGCGGGGAGCAGGGGTGGGGGGGCCGGCTGCTGTGGAGCGGGGATTTCGCCGCGAGACCACAGCGCGTCGGTGCCCAGGTTGGCCTGGGTGACGGACCACCCTTCTACCTCGGAGGGGTCGTAGATGAGCACCGTGCGCTCAAAGGCTTGCATCACCAGGGTTTTGGTTGGGCTATCCTGCTCACCGTCACTGCCAACATCAACGGAGAAGGCGTGGGTGAGCGGAAGTCCCACGTCGTGCATCCACCCGCCGGGGAAGAGGGACCGCCGGGTGAGGTAGGTCCAGAAATAGGGGGGCACGATGAACCCTGGCACGACCTGCAATTCCGGGTCGGCGGGGACAAACACCCCCTCCGTGGTCATGGTGCTGGTGCCTTGCTCATACCCTTCGGGCGGAGGGAAGGGGGTCATCTGCGCCGCGAGGTCCCCATAGGTTACGGGCAGGGTATCAACAGGGAGATAGGGTGCGTTTTGAATCAGCTCCTGGGTCAGGGAGGTGCGGACGATGCCGGGGGCGGGGTGGTCGGCCTCGTGGCGGTGGTCTTCCAGGCGGCCTTTCTCAAAGTATTGCACGCGGTAGCCATCCACTTCGAGTAGCGGGGAGTTGACATATCCCAGGGTGCGTTCTCCGTGATACTGCCAGTAGTAGTCGGCGAACGGCTCGGCCACCTCCCCCCCGGCGCGGACCGGCTGGACCAGGGCCATCGGGCGGCTTGCAGGGAGCAGCAGCGCCAGCAGCACCACGACAACGATAACGATGGCGAGGGCAGAAAGGCGCAGGGCAGGTGGTCGGGTGGTCCGGGTTCGGGTCATCTGGGGTGGTTCCTTAATTTTCCCTGCTCATACTGTTCCTTCAGGCCGAGCTTTCCAGGCGGGCCTGCAAATCGGCCCCTTCCTTGCGGAGGCGCAGGTCGTAGTAGAGCAGCGTCGAGCCGATGCCATAGATGGGAAAGAGGACCATCGTTGGAATGGAGTTGAGCAGGGTTGAAACCGCCTGAGCGATAGCCGCCAGGGTCGGGTTTTCTGTTCCGGCGGTAAACATGGCCGCAACGGTGATGAACGCGTTGACCATCCCGATGGCGAAGGTCAGGAAAACCACCACCAGCGCCACCAGCAGCAGGATGGCGAGCACGCGCCAGAACGAGCCGCGGGTCAGCCCCCAGCTGCGGCTGAAGGCGTTCAGGGGGCCGGTGGTTTCCAGCACAATGGCCTGCGGCACAAAGAGGAACTTGACGGTGAGCAGCAGCAGCGCAATAAGGGCAAGGAGGAGCAGGATAAGCGCTGTAATGACCACCCCGATGACGAGGGCGGTTGCTTCTCCTGAGTCGGATATCCTGGTCAGGTACAGGAGGGCCCCCACCATGATGCCGTATGGGACGCCAACCATAACCAGCGTGATGAGGAGGACCAGGAAAGACGCCCCGATCAGCGAGAGCATGCTCCGAGTGCCAAACCCGTAGGCCCCCCGGATAGAGATGGGGACGCCCTGGGTGCGCTGCGCGGTCGCCCAGATGATGGCTCCGTACATCACCGGCTGGACGATGATGCTCTGGATCAGGCTCACCCCGAAGAGCGCCGCATAGGCCAGGATCATGTTGGCCGAGAAGAAAGGAAAACCGCTCCGGCTGATGGGCGCACGGATGAGGTCGGAGAAGGTCCCATACTGAATATACCCGCTCAACACGGTCTCTATCAGGATGAACGGGAGGAGTGCCAGCACGACCACGCCAAGGAAGGTCAGAAAACCCTTGCGGTAGGTCCAGAAAACGCCGTCCAGCAGGTCGAGCATACTCATGGGCCGCAAGTGGGAAGGGAGCGGGTGCATAGAAACTACTCCTTATTGCGTTCTTTTTGTTCTCTGCGTTTTTGCACGAACATCAGGCGATGGTCTGCACCAGGGCCGGGTGCTCTGCTTCGTAGGCAGCAATGGCTTCTTCCTGCTGGAGCAGGAAGCCAAGCTGGTCTATCCCGTTCAGCAGGCAATAGCGGGCAAACGAATCGATGGGGAACGCGACCTGCCGGTTGCCCTCATTGAGCGTCAGGATCAGGCTGGTCAGGTCAATCGTTACGGTCGTGCCCATCCCTTCCTCGCACAGGCTCACCAGTTGCCGGTAGGTTTCAGCGTCTACGGTGACGGGCAGGAGGCCATTCTTCAGGGCATTGTTGCGAAAGATATCGGCAAAGTAGGTGCTGATGACGGCCTTGAAGCCATGGCCCCTCAGCGCCCAGGGGGCGTGCTCCCGCGAACTCCCGCAGCCAAAGTTGTGGCCGGCCACCAGCACCTCGGCCCCCGCGGCTTCGGGGTGGTTGAGTACAAAGTCGGGGCGGGGGTTGCCTGCGGCGTCGAAGCGCCAGTCGGCAAAGAGTGCATCCCCCATACCCTGCTTATCGGTGGCCTTGAGGAAGCGGGCCGGGATAATCTGGTCGGTGTCAATGTTGTCAATCGGCAGGGCAATGGCCTTTGCCGTGAAGGTGGTTATCGGTTCCATCGTCAAGGTGTACTCCTTCCTTATTTCTCCCCACTCTTCGCCACAATGCGCTTGAGGATTTTCAAAATCGTTTCGGCTTCGAGTTTCTGCACATATTCCCTGGAAAATTCGATGGTCATAGCGGGAGCGTCACTATCAATGCGGTGAACTTCTGCGCGGACAAAATTCCACCCATCGCGAATGGTATAACAACCATACAACTCCTGGACCGGGTGTTGGTCCCGTTCCCAGTTCAAGCGAGCCGCCGCAAGGATTTGCCCACACAACTGCGGGCGGGGGTCGGGGCTTTCCAACCCGCGCTTAGCTTCCACCACCACCAGATAGTAGGAGGACTCGACCAGACTGGTGATACCGCTCCCCAACACCCCATCGGTCACCCCCTGAAGTTCGATATGCGGATACGTCGCTCGTAAGGGAACCTGCGACCATGCTTGAATATCTCCCTGCTCTGCCAGTAGCAGCAGTGGGTAAATAGCCCGATCCCATATCGTTGCCTCATTCATGACATTCGTGTCTGCGTAGAGCAGGCGATTGACCATGTCTTGAACTCGCCGCTGGTCATCACTATCAAGGGTCATCAGGTCAACCTGCGTCCACTCATATGGCGCAATACGCCGTTCGGTGAGGTTGACAATGCGCCTGAGACTGGCAGGCGAGAGTTCAGCGAATTTCAAGACCGGCATTCGGTTCCCTCAATTCCCTCCGGCGGAAGTGAGAGAACGGCTTCGTTCGGTATTCCTCCGGTATCCCGCTTCCCCCGCCATGATGATGCTATTGTAGCATATTCCTGAACGTCCCTTGCAAGAACCGAAAGCTGCCAGGCTACCAGGCTGTCAATCTGTCAGGGCCATGGGACGCAAGGAGGCGGAGCATCGAGCCACGGACGATAGAGGATATTGCTGCCAACCGCGTCGCCGCGGCCTTCGGGGTTTTCTTCCGGGTGGTAGGGGCCGGAGGGTTCCCCCCACCAGTTCTGGCGCATATCCAGCGGTATTTCGCTGATCGCCCCGCGACCAATGCCGTGGTTGAGATAGTCCGGAACGACCGGAGGAACATGGTCATCTGCCAGGTTGTGGAAGATGCTGAGCTTGAAGTTCGGTATCTGAGGGGTTTCGGTGCGCAGGTGCAGCCCGGTCTGACCACCGATGAAAGAGTTGCACGACACAGTTCCTTCGAGCAGGCCGGTGCTGGAAAGCAGGAGATTGGCATGCTCATACGCCTCGCTCTGGACCAGGTTCCCCTGGATATCCAGAATGAGCGCAGCCTGGGCGTTCTGGAGCGCAATCTCCACGCTAGAAGCTCCGTCGCTCATCCGGTTGCGTCCGATGCGGTTGCCCGTCAGCGTCAGGAAATTCCCCTCCGTGTAGGTTGCCATCACTGCGCCGCCATAGGCATAATCATTGCCCCACATCTCGCAGCCACGAATTTCCGCCTTGCTGTTGGACACCAGGATGGTCCCGTGGTTTTCAAGAAACTTCGACTCGCGGATGATCAGTTCTCCCTGCTCGCTCAGGAGCACCGTTCCCGTGCTGCCTCCGTCGCGTATCTCGGCGTGCTCCAGGATGATGAGGCTGCCGGGCCGCCCGAAGATACCTTGCCAGTGGCCCGGTCGGTGCCCAACCAGACGCACCGGCTGATCGGGGGTGCCAGAGATATACAACTGGGCCCGGCTATCTACGTTCAGCGAAGCCCCCTCGTCCAGGCGAACTTCGGTCCCGGCCCCGATGATGAGTACCGAGTCCGGCAGGAGTTGCACGGTGCGGTCCACGACCACAGGACTCATTTCCCGGTGCCACTGGATCGTGCCGCTTATCGTCTCAACCGGCAGCGCGGTCAGAACCGGGGTCGGCGAGGAGTTGGGGGTGGCTGTTTCAGTCCCCGGCGTGCCCGCTTCCGCGGTCGTGGTTGGTTCGGGGGTCAGGGTCTCGGTCGGGGTCGGGAAGGGTGTGTAGGTCGGCATCGGCGTATAGGTCGGTTCCCTGGTCGCGGTTGGTGGCGGGGTCGGGGTGGGCGACGGAGTTGGCGTCGGGGTGCTGGTCGGCTCAACATACCCGCCGGGGGTGGGCATCCCTGCTGGCAGCGGAAAGGGGAACGACGCCGGGGTGGGCATCCCTTCCGGCCAACGGAAAGGGAAAGGAGCCGTAGTCGGGACCCCTTCGGATTGCGGGAACGGAAAGGGGGCCGGGGTCGGGACCCCTTCTATCCACGGTTTCACCGTTGAGGTTGGGAGCGCAGCGACCTGGACCTGGACACCGGGGGAACCGCCGGGGAGTGGCGGGTCTTCCGTGGCCGGGGCGCGGCCTGGGGTCGGGGTCGGGCCGGTGGGTTCACCTCCGACGGGGGATGACGCCGTTCTTCCCGTCCCTTCTGGCTGCCAGAAGAACGAGAGCAACAGAACCGCCGTAACCATGATGATGAGCGAAACCAGCGACCCGACGAGCGCCAGGGTATCGCGGCTTGAGACAATGTGACGCAAAGTCTTCACCCGTATCTGGGGTATCACAGGGCACGCAAACAGAGAAGATAGGGAACAGGGGTCGGGGGGCAGGCTGGTGTTTCTGCTTGCATCCTCTCAACCTCCGCCCCCCTCCTCTGACTGGAGACCCCTACTGGCTCAGTTTGACGAACCGGCCATACGTCGCCAGCGATGCCGACACCGTATCCCCGGCGGCCTCCGATGGAACATCCTTCCACTGCTCAGCCTCTTCGCTCCAAATGACCACATGCGGGTTCGCGGCCCCTCCTGCGGCATAGGTGAGCTTGATGGGCGTGGCGAACGTCAGTTGCTCCTGCACAATGAGCCGCCCATCCGGGTAGAACAACTCAACATCGAAGCCCCCCTGCGCCTGTGCCCCTTCCGGGAGGTCGAAGCATCAACCTGCTCCAGCGCGGTGAACTTGAGAATGGCGGGAGCATCATACAGGTCGCCTGGGATTTCGACGGTCCCTATCGCGCCCATCTCAACCATGGCCGGCTCCATCCCCGGCTCGAACGCAACTTCGAACGACCCACTTTCCGGGCTGCGCACAAACTCCACCGTTGTGGTCGCTGAGGTCTCGGAGCGGTCCGGATGGACATAGATGGCGGTCACTTCGGCGCGGCCAGCCACAGGCGACCGCAAGGGTTCCTGGGCAGTGCCAGTTGCATCCACGGACGGGCCGGTGTTGCCAAACTGCCCGAACGTCGTGTCCAGGATGATAAAGACCATATCGTCTGGCGGAACCCAGGCGCTCCCATCCGCATTGAGTAACTTGACCGTAATATTCGACATACCAATCCCTGCAATGCCGGTCCCCGCCGGCAGGTTCACCATGGGCGGGTCGGCTGAAATGCTGATGCTTGCCGGGCCGCTGGCATCTGTGTCCGCTGCTCCGTCCGCGGGTGGTGGTTCATCCGCGGGGCTTGCGGTGGGCACCTCAGCGGAAACATCAGCAGGGGCCTCGGTTGCGGTGGCCTCTGGCATACTCGTTGCGGTGGCTTCTGGCATACTTGTCGGCATCGGTGGTACCGCCGTCGGTTCGGTCATCTCCGGGGTGCTGGTTGGTGGTATGACGGTCGGCATAGCCGCAGGGGCGGGGACTTCTGCCTCGCCGCACGCCCCTAGCGCCAGCGCGGCCAGCACCACAATCAGCACCATCGTCACCATAAAAAGCCGTCGTTTCATTGTTCCGTTCCTTTCTCCTTCACGCACTTCCTGTGTCTTACGCGGTTCTTAAAGGTCAAGATTACAGAGGTATTCCGCCGGGACCGGGCCGGTCCCTGGCGGGGTCGTCGTTGCGAAGGTCATCTTCACTTCCGGGTGAGCAGGTTGCTCCCCCGACGGTCACGACCACGGAGGGTAGAAGAATACCTCCAGCATATCAGGGTATTCTCTTCGGTCGTAGGTCGTCCCCTCATAGGTCACGGTCACATCAATCTGACCCTCGGTGGTACTGGGGGTGGTAAATGGTATCTCGGCAATTCCATTGGGTCCCGTAGTGGCGGTGCCCAGGTCATCCACCGTCGCCTGACTGTTGGCCGCCACATCCAGATACTTGACCGCTGCCTGCACCGTTGCCCCCTCAACGGGTTGCCCTTCCAGGCGCATCAGCACACAGAGCGTTATCGGTGACCCGACCTGCGGGACCGTGTTGGGGACCCAGGCGACCGGCCCCTCGAACGCTTCCTGGGGAATAGTCTCCGCACAGGTCCGGGGCATCGGCGCGGCTTCGGGCTGCCCCGAAGCAGATGTACCCGTTTTTGTTTCCGTTTCTGTTCCTGTTTCGCTCCCTCCGCATGCGGTCAGAGCGATAGACAACACGAGAATGAACCCCAGCAGTTGCTTCATAAACGGTGCTCCTCTTTCTCCTTCCTTACCTTCTTGTCCAGATTTGCCAATGAGTTCAGCCATTTCATTGCGATGCCGATGGGGTAAAAACCCGTTCCAACCGCTCAGGATACTCGCGGCGGTCGAACGTTTCCCCCCCGAAGGTGACTTCAGCATGCACGGTGCATTCGGTAGTCTCCGGGACGGTAAACCGCAACATCCCCCATCCGTCGGACCCTGCGGTCATCGTGCCGGCCACTTCGGTCTGCGGGAACCCCTCGTAATCCAGGTATTTGAGCTTGATTTCAGTCTGTGCGCCGGGCACTGCCTGACCGTCCACAACCAGCCGGGCACACACCACCGTCTCCTCCCCGATAGCGGGGGAGGTGTCAGGCATCCAGATATCCGGCCCTTCTTCCAATTCGTCGGGAGCGTTGGGGCTGCATGCGCCTTCTGCCTCGGTGGTCGGGGTGGGCGTGGTCACCGGGGTTGCCGTAACGGTCGGGGTGGGCGAGGGCGAGTCGGTTGGGGACGGAGACGGAGACGTGGTCACCGTTGGGGACAGGGTCACCGTTGCAGCCACGGTGGGGGTCGCCGACGTGGTCGGGGTCACGGTCGTGGTCGCGCCTGGGGTCTCCCCGCTAGTCGGTGTGGGCGTCGGGTGTTCCGGTGGTCGGTCGGGTGGCGGTGCCGGGGTGGCCGTCCAGGTGGGCGTTGTCCCGTCGCTCCCGCTCCTCTGCACGATGGGCAGGTAGACCTGGCGGGACGCTGACAGACGGGCCACCGTCGCAGTTGCGGGGGGAGCCGCGGTTGTGCCTGGGAAAGCGGCCTTGCCGGTGGCCGCCTCCGGGCGAAGTGCCCCCCCCAGTATTCCCCCCTGAAGTCCGACAACGATGATCATCAAAAAAGCAGTGAAAAGGATGCGCTGCAACAATTCTCTCTCTCCTCCTATCCGTCAATGACCTGTCCAGAAGGGTTAAACGTGATTTCTAGCTTATCACCATAGTCGAGGTTCCGACGGTCATACGTTTCCCCATCGTAGGTGATGGAGGTTTGAACGGTACATTCGGTTGTATTGGGCACCGTAAAGGTGAAGAGCGCCACGCCATCGTCCCCGGTGGTTGCCGACCCCGTGTCCTCCTTCGGTTCGGCAAACGTTCCCGAATTGTCCAGATACTTGAGCTTGATTTCGACACTGGCTCCCACCGCAGGCTGATCATTCACGACCATCCAGATACACAGTTTCGCCTGGCTGCCAATGTTCGGGCTGCTGCTGGGCATCCAGGTGGTTGGACCCTCAATCAGTTCGGTCGGTGCCCCCTCGGCACAATCGCCGCTCGGCATCGGGGCCGGTTCGGGCGTTGGCGTGAGGGTTTCGGTCGGGGTCGGGGTTTCAGTCGGGATGGTCGTGTTCGTTGGTGTGGGGGTTTCGGTTGGGGTCGGGGTCCGGGTCAGGGTGCTGCTCGGCTCCGGGGTGTTGCTTGGCGAGGGGGTATTGGTCGGGGTATTCGAGGGCACGGTGGTGTTCGTTGGCGAGGGAGTTTCCGACGGCCCTGGGCTTGGCGTCCGGGTCATCGTCGGGGTCGTGCTTGGTGTCTCCCCGCCGGTCGGCGTCTTCGTGGTGGTCTGGCTGCCGGTCGGGGTGCGAGTTGGCGTCGCGGTCCGCGTGGTGGCCGGCGGTGTTCCGTGGCCGCCGCCGCAACGCCTGCTGCCGATGTGGTCGTCGGGGTGGGGGTGGGAGTCGGCGTGGTGGCCGAACCTGCCGGCTGCGTGGTGGCAGCCCCCGCTGTCTCCGGCGTCGGGGCCTGGGTCGGTGCTGGCGTCTCGGTCGGGCTTCCTGCTTCTGCTCCTGGCTCCGTTGCGCCGGTTCCACCGGTTTCACCCGTCCCATCCGTCTCCGGTGCCGGCTGGTCTTCCGGTGCTGCCGAGTCCTCCGGTGCGTCCGACGATTCCTGGGCACTTGCTACCGGGGGTGGCGGGGGAATATCCCGAACATCCGTTGCATTCAGGTCAAGCGGCTCGTTCATCTCTGGCAGCAAAGCCGCCTCCTGCTGGTCACCCGGAGGAGGTGGAAGCGGCTCACCTGAAAGGCTCTCCCCATTCTCGGCCGGAGCGTGGCTATCTGCTGGCTCAATCGGGGTTTCGGGAACATCGCGGCCGGCCCCGGCCGAAGCCACTGCCTCGGCCGACGCCAACTGAAGTTCCGACGCGCCGCTCAGGGTCGCATACAGCGTGACCCCGCCATACGGAGCGCGGGAGGTGGTCAGATCTACATCCACCACCACATGCTGACCGGGCGGTATCCGCTCAATGATGGTGTGCCCCCCCCCGACCAGACGGTAGTTAGCATCATAGGCCAGTGCCGATACCTGAACGCTGGTGACTTCGCGGTCCAGGTAGGGACTTCGGATGACCCCGTACGCCGTGGAGCGATTCCGGAACCCGACCTGTTCAACCGCGAACACCGGCAGCGTCTCGCTTTCGGTGAGGCTCGTGGGTTGGAACGTCCGGGTGCGCGGCGTCACCTTGATGCGGGTCACACTGACGGGTTGGTCCAACACCACCTCGTTGGTGATGCCAAGAAACTGGCCGGGCGGGTGAACCGGCAGAATGACCTGCTCTTCTCTCAGCGTCACCCCCATTTTTCCCAACAGCGTCACCTGATAGGTCGTGTCCAGCGCCTGGGCATCGGGGTTCGGGTTTTCGGCAATGAACGTATAGACTACTCTGGAAAACCCGAAGCTCGTGCGTTCCTGGGCGAAGCCCTGGTCTACCACCCGCACCTTTTGAAACGAGCGCGGGGTTTCTGCTCCCGATTCCTGGAGCGCCGACGCGGTCTCGTCCTCTCCGCTTTCCGGGTCGCCAGAGGGCGGCAGCGGGCTTCCCGCGCAGCCGGTCAGGAGCAGCGACAGGAGCAGCAGCAGCAGAGGCAGGAACATCTTCGCCACCGCACCGGTCTGGTCGCCGTGTATTGCTGGTTGTTCGTCATTCGTCATATCATAATGTGATGGGTTGTTCGCGGTTCGTCACTGGTATCACGGTTCCTACCCCACCCGGCCAGAAATATAGTCCTGCGTTCGCGGGTCCTGCGGATTCGAAAATACCTCTGCGGTGTCGTTGACCTCCACCAGGGACCCGATATAGTCCTTCGCGTCCCGGTCAATCATGAACACCGCCGTCCGGTCGGAAATCCGGACGGCCTGCTGCAAGTTGTGCGTCACAATGACCAGGGTATAGTCCGAACGCAGCGCCACCAGCAGTTCTTCGATTTTGCTGGTAGCAATCGGGTCCAGGGCGGCGCAAGGTTCATCGAACAGGATGACATCGGGCGCAATCGCGAGGGTTCGGGCAATGCTCAACCGCTGCTGCTGCCCGCCAGAGAGCATCCGCGCCGGGTGCTTCAGGCGGTCTTGCACCTCGTGCCACAGCGCGGCCTGGTGCAAACTGTGCTCCACCAGGTCGTCAAGCTCTCGCCGCCGGGTGATGCCGCTCATGCGCGGGCCAATCGCCACGTTTTCGTAGATGGAGCGGGTATGTAGCACCGCCGGGTGCTGAAACACCATCCCGATTTTGCGCCGTACCAGCCGCGGATCAACCCCCGCTGCGTAGATATCCTCGTGGTCGAGCCACACCGTACCCTCGACGCGGGCCTGGGCTACCATTTCGTGCATACGGTTCAGACACCGCAGCATCGTTGATTTGCCACACCCCGATGGCCCGATGATGGCCGTAATCTGGCACGGCGGGATATCGAGGTTGACGGGTCTGACCGCCTGGCGCTTCCCGTAGAAGGGCACCAGGTTTCTGACCGTCAGGCTGTGCCCGCGAGCGTGCCCCACGGGTGCTGCGGCAGGCTGTTTAGCAGGTTGTTCCCCATTCATCACACTCACCACACTCACCACGGCGATTATCTCCCTTTGACCTGCGTATACGCTGTCACCACGCGGACCAGGATGTTGGCCCCGAGCACGATCATCGTCAGCACGAAAGCCCCTCCCCAGGCATAGGTATGTTCGCTCGGAAAGGGCGAATCGGTGAAGCGGTAGACGATGAGCGGTAGTGCATGCATCGGCCCGAACACATCGAAGCTCAGGGTATGATTGCCGAACGCCGTCAGAATGAGGGGGGCGGTTTCGCCGGCCCCCCGCGCAAACGCCAGCATCACCCCCGTGACGATGCCGGGCAGTGCCGCGGGAAGCACCACCGTGAACGTGGCATACCAGAGGGGCGACCCCAGCGCCGTGGCCGCGTCCCGAATGGTCATCGGCACGAGCTTGAGCATCTCCTCGGTGGTTCGCGTAATCGTCGGCACCATCAAGAAGGTGAGCGCCAGGCTCCCGGCCAGGGCCGAAAACCCCAGGTGTCGAACCAGCAGGACATAGGCTACCACGCCAACCACAATGGATGGCGCACCGGTGAGCACATCGCACGCAAAGCGCACCACCACTGTCACCCAGGTGTCCGGGTATTCTGCGAGGAACACCCCGGCCATCAGGCCGATGGGGACTACGATGATCAGCGCCAGTCCCGTGATAATCATCGTCCCTACAATGCCATGCAGCACCCCGCCACGGGCCACGAAGTCGAGGTTGGGGCCGTCCCGTTCATCCCGTTCAAAGCCCTGGTGTTCGACCCCAGGGAACCCCTCGATGACTTCCCCCTCGGTCGCCAGTTCCGGGGCTTCGTAGTCCTTCGTGAGGAACGAGAGCTTCAGGGCGCTTCCCCCTACAACGAGCACGTATCCCGTAATCCAGAGCAGCGGAGCCACTGCCAGCAAAGTTGCCACCACCAGCAACGTCTGCATGGTGAGGTTGATTGTCGTCGTCTGGCGGTAGTTGCGCGGGGCACTGGCTTTCACCGATGAAATCATCCTTGCTCCTCTCGCTATCTGGTCGAAGCGGCGATGCGCCAGACCAGCAGACGGGCCAGGGCATTGACTGTGAAGGTGATGGCGAACAATATCAGGGCCAGATAGATGAGGGCGCTTTCGTGCAAGGCATCTTCCCGGTTCGGGAGCTGCGTGGCAATCAAGGCTGCGGAGGTGGTGCCCGACGCAAACAGCGACAGACTGACCGTCGTGCGGTTGCCGATGAGCATCACCGCGGCCATCGTTTCGCCCAGGGCGCGGCCCAGTCCGAGCATCACCCCGCCGATGACGCCCGCAAAGGCATAGGGGAGCACCGCCAACCAGATAACCTGCCAGCGGGTGGCCCCAAGCGAAAACAGCAGTTCCCGCTGGCTGTTGGGAACCACTGCCACCACATCGCGGGTGATGGCCGCAATGGTCGGCAAAATCATGAGAGCCAGCACCATGCCGGCAATCATCACGCCCCCCTTGGAGACCGGCCCCTCCAGCAGCGGTACCGTTGTCCCGATGGTCCTGGAAACAGGAATGGCAATGTGGCGCTCGAACAGCGGAGCCAGCACCAGCACCCCCCACAGGCCAAAGATGACACTGGGGATAGCGGCCAGCAGTTCAATCAGCACGGACAGCGGCATCCGCAGCCAGGGTGGGCACAACTCCGCCAGAAAGACCCCGCTCCCGATGCCGATGGGGCCGGCCAGGAGCACCGCTATCGTTGAAGATGCCAGCGTTCCATAGACCGCGGGCCACGCGCCATAAATGGGGACCCCATCCTGCTCGTGATACCACCGGGGGTTGGTGAGAAACCCCCACCCGAACTGCTCGCGGGCCATCGCAGAGCCGTAGAGCGTGACGAAAAGAATCGCCCCGATCATCCCGACGACGACCAGCGCAAAAACCAGGGTGATCAACCAGAAGACCGTATCACCATAGTGGATACGGCGGTAGACCTGCTGGAGTATCCGGTTTCGAACGGCCTTTGTTTCAATCAAAAGACGTATACTTTCTACCCTCACCTCCCGTCCTCTGCTCCCCAGAGAGAGCGGAGGAGCCGCCTGCGCAGTGGAGGTGAGGGCATCGTTCACAACCCACGGCTGACCGGCACCCGGCGAACTGGCTAGTTCGCTCGAAATCAGGAGCAGGTCATACCATTACCATTACCTTTCATTACGGGCACGTAAAGCTCCCATCGGCAGCTCTGGTTCCGCCCACCTCGACGTTGCACAGCTGCCCCACCGCCAGATCGTAGATGTTCTGGGGCAGAGGAGCGTAGCCCATGCGCTGCTGCGTCAGCCGCTGCTGCAACATCCAGTAGACGAAGTCCACCACGGCCTGAGCCACGTTCATGTCACTGTACTCGTTTCCATTCACCAGAATCCAGGTCACCCCAGGGATAGGGTAGGCATCTTCGTGTCCGCCATCCACAATGGTCATTCGCAGGTCCGCACCCGGTGTCACCCCCTGGGCTGCCATCGTGACGCCGAAGAGCGTCGGACGAACGTAGTAGCCGGCCTGGTTCTTGATGCGCGGCACCGGCAGGCGGTTGGTGCGGGCATAGATATATTCCACATAGCCAATGGCCCCTTCCGTGGTGGCGATGGCCGTCGCCACACCGGAATTCCGCTCGCGCCCTTCGCCGTTGACCCCGCTAATGAGGCCAGCGTTGTCCGTCTCGAACCGCTTGGTGGCCGTCCAGCCCCCATTCTGCGCATGCAGGTAGGTGGTGAAAATGGACGAGGTCCCGGAGCTGTCCGCCCGCCAGTAGACGGTGATGGTCTTGTTCGAGAGCGCATTCAGCTTGTCGGCCAGGTGCGGGTTTTCGGCCAGAATGTCCGCATGGTTCCATTCCTTGATATCTCCCCGGAAAATGCGTTCCAGGATCGGGCCAGAGAAGCGCAGCGTCCGCAGGCCCAGCGAGGGCAGGTTGTAGGTCGGGACCACCGCCCCCATCACCGTCGGGACGTGGAGGTCGTTGTCAGCGTCCCAATCGTCATCGCCCACAATCGCATCTGTGCCACCAAAGTCGCTATTGCCATTCTGAAAGTTCGTAATGCCGGTTCCGCTTCCTACCCCCTGGTAGTTGATGGTCATGCCCGGAACCACATTCCGGTAATCCTGGATGAGCCGCTGATACAGCGGTTCGGGGAACGTCGCCCCCGCCCCAAGCAGACGCCCGCTCAGAGCACGCGGAGACCACTGAGCCGAAGCCATCATCGGTGCAAGTAGCGTTGCTATGACCAGCAACAGCCATGTCCGTCGAAGAAACATACGCATGATTCCTTAACCTCCCTTACCTTGTCTTCACCAAACCACGTCACTCCAAAAAACCGTCACCATTTGACGAACGAGCTGACAGGGAACAGGGATATTGATTGATAATGATACACGCCTCATGCTCGACACCAGCACCAGGTTCGCCTTCTGTCGTCTTTCCACCCATCTGGTCTTCCGCCCACGTCGCGTTGTGTCTGGCGACCTCCCGCAGCCCCTGGCCGCGGGGAGCCTGCCGTTCTCGTTGTTCTCCGGTCCTGGAGGCATCATCGTTGAAAAAACGAACATGATTCCCCCAGAACGGGACACCGCCCCCTTCTCCTACCGGCGATGAATCATATCAGGGGTCTGTTAATAAATCGAGTGATTTTTGTTAAAATCCCATTAAATAACCGAGATTTCTGTGGCGATACCCCCCTATTCTGCCTGAACCTTTATCCAAAACCCCCTTTGTCGGGTCTGGCTCCACTGCTTGACAGCGAAAGAACCTCCCTATATACTACGTTCCTGCGTTGTGTGGAACAATTTCTTTCACTTTTTGCAGGATTAGGAGCGACCTTTCAGTGGGTGAAAGGGAAGGGAAAAGCAGGGAAGACTGACACGAACAGGGAAATAAGATACCGATAATGACAGGTTCGCGTAGACCCGGACCATAGGTTTCCTGGCAGATAGCGCAGAGGGGATGGGCTGACCATCCTACCAGGTGCTCCCGGCAGCCGCCCCCCGCTCATCGCCCCAGGCACCGCTATCCGTCGTCAGCGGAGAAAAAACCGGCAGGTTGAGCAGGCATTTCGCCCGTTTCGGTGGGTTCTACCGGGACGATGCCGGTACGACAGGAATGCTCGAATGAATGATGGCACGTGCCCGGTCGCTGAGCTATGTTGTTCGTGGACCGGGCCAGTTTTCGAGGGAGGAGAAAATGGTGTCTACAAGAACTGGCGGAGGGAAATCACTTCTCGCTGTGCTGGTTGTTGGCAGCGTCTTGCTGCTGGCTTTGGTAGCCTGGGGAACAGCCCGAACCCAGGCAGCCCGACCTGACCAGTCCGGCGCAGGAACCGACCAATCGCGGCAGGCCGTGACGCTTGCCGATGCGTATAGTGAACTCGACCAAATTGGGCTGGAAACCAGCGCAACTACGATTGACATTGTTGAAGAGAGCGGCGTCGGCACGCTCACCCTGACCCCCACCCTGCGGAAGTTCGACAACGCACCCTGGGTAGCGGAAGAGGACTATTTCATCTACGTGGAAACGACCTTTGGTACCCCCCTCATGGGTTCCTATGAAGTCGAAGCTGGCAAATCATCCCCCGGCGGTGTACAAATCGAAGCACGGGTAGCGGGCACCGCAACCGTAACCGCGACCTATGTCTATTCCGACACAGGGGACTGGCAAGAAGAAAGTGCCACCGTGAATGTCACGTTTGGGCATGCAGACGGAAGTGCCACGGTAGATGTGCCCTTTGAGCCAGGAACCCCGCAGACCGGTGTTGACCTGGGGGCTATCGGATGGTAGATATCCCCGGCGACCTGACGGATGGCTCGCTCATCGTGCAATTCAAACCATTTGCCATTGACCCGGAACTGCACAGCATCCCCGACGGGGAGATAGCCTATAGCGGGTTCTACCTGGATGCCTACGAGCCGAATGGCAACCTGATTGTGACCGACATGAGCTTCTCCGCGCCCATCAACCTGACCACCCCCCTCGGCGGAGCCGACCCGTCCAGCGCCTACCTGGCCCGCTGGGACCCGGACGCCGGCGAGGGCGGCGCGTGGGTCGCGGCGACTTCGATGGTTGACGAAGGTGAGCTTATGGCGGAACTGGATGAGCCAGGGAGGTATGCGAAACTGGCCGGCCTCCCGGACGCGCTCGACCTGGACTATGGCGCAACCGAAATCAAAATTCCGTTCGAGAGCGGCGTGGGCACCTTCAGCCTGACTCCCACCCTGATGCTTGATGGAGCACCGTGGGTTGCGAACGAAGATATCTTCATCTACGTCGAAACCGACTTTGGCACGCCATCCCTTGGCTCCTACGAGGTCGGGGCCGGCGAATCGTCTCCCGGCGAAATTACGGTGGAATCGCGGGTGGCAGGCTCGGCCACGGTCACGGCCACCGCAGTCTACTACCCCACCGGCGACCCCCACGACGCGGAAGAACTGGTCGAAACGGTTGAAATCGAGTTTCTGCACGCAGCAGGCAGCCAGACCAGGGACGTGCCGTTTGAGCCAGGGACGCCGCAGACCGGCGTTGACCTGGGGTCTATCGGGACGGTGGAGGTTCCGGGGGAGCTGATGGACAGTCCGCTCATCTTACAGTTCAAGCCGCTGACGCTCAACCTGGAGCAGCACAGCATCCCGGACGGGAAGATGGCCTATGGCGGGTTCTACCTGGACGCCTACGAGCCGAACGGCAACCTGATTGTGACCGATATGAGCTTTTCCGCGCCGATGAGCCTGACGTCTCCCCTCGGCGGGGCCGACCCGGCCAGTGCCTTCCTGGTCCGCTGGGACCCGGACGCCGGCGAGGGTGGCGCGTGGGTCGCGGTGAGTTCGATGGTTGAGGGGGAAAATCTGGTGGCGGGCCTGACCGAGCCGGGGATGTACGCGAAGCTGGCCGATTCGTCAGGCTTCCCGGACGCGCTCGACCTGGACTACGGCGCAACCGACATTGAGATTCCGTTCGAGAGCGGCGTGGGCACCTTCAGTCTGACCCCTACCCTGATGAGCGGGGGAAGCCCGTTCACCGCAACGAGCAGCATCTTCATCTATGTCGAAACCGACTTTGGCACGCCGCCCCTGGGTTCCTACGAGGTTAAGGCGGGGAATTCGTCCCCCGGCGAAATTGCCGTGGAATCGCGGGTAGCCGGCTCAGCCGCGGTCACGGCCACCGCGGTCTACTACCCCACCGGCGACCCCCGTGATGCGGAAGAACTGGTCGAAACGGTTGAAATCGAGTTTCTGCACGCAGCGGGCAGCCAGACCGTGGATATCTGGTTTACTCCAGGAGAAGCCCGGACCGGCGTTGATGTGGGAGATATTGGGACAGTGGAGGTTCCGGGGGACCTGACGGATAGCTCGCTCATCTTGCAGTTCAAGCCCTTTGCCATTGACCCGGAGCTGCACAGCATCCCGGACGGGAAGATGGCCTCTGGCGGGTTCTACCTGGACGCCTACGAGCCGAACGGCAACCTGATTGTGACCGATATGAGCTTCTCCGCGCCGATGAGCCTGACCACTCCCCTCGGCGGAGCCGACCCGTCCAGTGCCTCCCTGGTCCGCTGGGACCCGGACGCCGGCGAGGGTGGAGCGTGGGTCGCCGTAAGTTCGATGGTTGAGGGGGAAAACCTGGTGGCGGGACTGACCGAGCCAGGGATGTACGCGAAGCTGGCCGATGAAGGCACCCCGGCCGAATTCCCCGACGAGGTCGTGGTCACGGCCAGCCCGGCTGACGTGACGATTACGGGCGAAAAAGCCGAAGCGAACCTGACCATTCAGTTGAAGGCCAATGGGCAGAACTGGTCTCCGCCGGAGGGTTCTTTCCTGACGGTCGAAACGACCTTTGGGGACATTCGCTCGCTCGAATACACGGTTCCTATTGACTCCAGCGGTCAGGCAACCACCGCGGTGGAGGCCTGGGTGAGTGGGACCGCCGTGGTCACTGCCACCTATTCCACCCGTGAGGCCGATATCTCAGGGAGCACCACGGTCCACTTCACCCGTGCCGCATCGAGTGACTATAAGGAGGCGTTCATCACCGCCGCCAGCGGGGCAACCCTCCCGATGGGTGACGCGAACAACACCTCCTTCACCATCCCGGCGGGCATCTTCAGCGAGGAGGTGTTCGTGCGCATTGGACCGCTCGATATCCCGAATCCGATTGAGGCCATCCGTGCTGATATCAGTGAGGACGGGGCCAACCTCAACCTGGTCGGCAGCGTGCTGGAAATCGTCTTCTTCGACCAGAACGGCAAGGTGATTACCTTTGGTGACCCTCCGTTCACCAGCTTTGCCAGCGACATTCAGGTCGAGTGGAATGCCGAGGATGTGGACGATGCCTTTGTCGTCTACCTGGACCAGTCCGGGGATGGAGAATGGAAGAAGGTAGCCAGCACCTTCACCCCGACGGTGGCCGGGTTGCAGGCGTCGGGCACCGTGAGGTCGGAAGCGCTGGATGAGCCGGGGGTGTATGCACGGGTGACGGTCGGCGGCACCTCTGGCGGCAACGTGGTCTACCTGCCCCTGGTGCAAAGGTAGTGCCAGTGGTGGCTAACTGATAACGGACTCAGGGCATAGTCTATGCCACCGGTATCGCCCCCCCGCAGGCTCCAGGTCGGCGGGGGGGAATTCTTTCCAGACAGTGACCGGCTCACCTCAACGATTTTTAACCAGATTCCCCCCCTAAAAATGTCCAAAACCTATTGACAAACAATATTCCAGTATGGTATTATCAATCTCGACGCACCTGCACATACATCTAAGCACTTTTCCTGGTATCTTCTTAATCATACGGGGAGAAGGTTCAGATGCGAGAATACGTACGTTACGGTCATGCCATTGGTGGCAAGTAACCTTCATCTTTTTCCCTGCGTATTAAGCTAAGGCTTTGGTGGTCTTTTCGGTCCTGGTGCCTGTCTTTTCAGTTCTCTGAACAGAGGGGCGTAAACTTTTCGTACCCAATTTATGGTCGGGATGTGTATTCGTCCCTCAACCAGTACAACCAAACCACTCGAATACCCCAAAAAACCCAGACAGAGGCGATAACCCGTGCATCGAGAGAAACAGGCCCGCTGCGTGGCAGTGGCCTTTCTGGGCACCTCAGTGATGCACGGCAAGCCAGTGGTGCAACCGGCTGTCTGACGTATATCATCTGTGAAACCATCTGGTTCGGGTGCGTGAGGGTCGTGGTCCGACCTTCACCCCACACCGTACAGGGGAGGTCGTATCATGAGGATGAGACGTCAAGGCAAACGGTTGCGAGACACCAGCACCCGTTCAATCCCCCACAATACCTATCTTTCTCTTCCCAGCACCGCTTCACGGATTCCCTGCCGCAATAACTGGCATCGTTCGTTTCGGCACGGTTCGTCCCACGACTGCGACCAGGTTGTCATTGTCATATCGTTACTGGTAGGGCGGGGGTTACCCCCAGGGTAGCCCCGAAACTTCCCGGTTCTGGTTCGATAAGGTTCGGCCCGGCCCCTTCCGGAAGGGGGGCCTTCATACTTGATACCCAAATTTTGGTTTATCTAGAAAGTGGTGGAGAGACCATGGCTATTGCAGAAAGACCGCGTGATACGTTGGAAGGACTGGAGTTTGGGCCACGGATTGTGGTGGTCATCCCGGCCTACAACGAAGAACGCTTCATTGGGAGCACGGTTATCCAGGCGATGAAATTCGCCTACCGGGTGATTGTGGTGGATGATGGCTCGAAGGATGCCACCGTGGAAGTGGCGAAACTGGCCGGTGCTCTGGTCGTTCGGCACGAAAAGAACCAGGGCAAAGGGGTGGCGCTGACGACCGGCTTCAAGAAGGCGCGTCTCTTTGCTCCGGATGTGGTGGTGACTTTGGACGCCGATGGACAACATCTCCCGACCGAAATGATGCGCGTGGCAGCGCCGATTATCGAAAACACCGCAGATATTGTGATTGGTTCCAGATACATTGAGCAAAATAGTGAAGTACCGGTTCACCGGGTCCTTGGTCATCGGGTCTTCAACCTGCTGACGAACCAGAGTTCGGGGATGTCAACGACGGACTCGCAGAGCGGGTTCCGCGCCTTCTCCGGGGCCATGCTCGAATCGCTCTCATTTCAGTCTCGCAGCTTCTCGGTCGAATGCGAGATGCAGTTTATCGCCCAGGACAAAGGCTTGCGCGTGGCCGAGGTGCCCATCACTATTCTCTACAACGACAAACCCAAGCGGCCCGTGGTCCAGCATGGCTTCATCGTGCTGGATGGTCTGCTCCGCCTGATTGGTCAATACCGCCCTCTGCTTTTCTTTGGTGGGCCAGGGCTGGCGGTGGTGGCGATGGGCTTGCTGCTAGCCGCGTGGGTCTCCTATATCTACGCCACCGCGCAGGAACTGGCCGTTGGCTACGCCCTGATTGTGGTGATGCTGGTGATTGTGGGGTCGCTGCTTTCCTTCACGGGGGTTCTGCTCCATTCGATGCGCGGGCTTATCCTGGGGTTGAAGGGGCAGGAAGAGGCCGCCAACGCAACCGAACGGGAGACTTCCCGACCGGGCGGGACGCGACCCGGAGGAAAAGGGAAGGGTGGGGATAGGGAACAGGACAAGGTATCGTATGCGTTGATGCGGCGAATGGGCACCACGGCGGTTCCCTCCTCGCCCGATTCGATGCATTCAGCCGATTGGTCCATGGATGATTCAATGGATTCGATACGCTCGACCGACTCAACGGACCCGATATACTCGGCCGATTCGATAGCTTCGACCGATTCGACCGATTCGACCGATTTGACGAATGGGGACAGCGGCCACGCCGCCTGGATGCGTGACTACCTGGAGCGGCACTCCACCATGATGAGCCGGTCATCTCCCCCAAGCGAAGAACTTTCCCTGAACACGCTCGTTTTGCTCGGTGAGCGCTGGCACGTCCCCGACCGGCTGTACCAGCAGGTCGGGCAGCGAGCGAGCGCACCGCAACCCTCCGGGACCCGCGAGTCCCACGGCCACCCACGCCCCACCAGAGAACCAGCGAAGGTGCGGGCAAGTGTCGTGATGGTTAACTACAACAGCGGAACCCTGCTGCGGCAGGGTATCGAATCGGTGCTGCGGACGGCCCACCCCGATGACGAACTGGTGGTGGTGGACAACGCCTCGACCGATGGGAGTATTGACGCGATTACCCAGGACTTCGAGGGCGTGCGAATAGTCCGCAGCGAAACCAACCTGGGCTTCGGGGGCGGCAACAACCTGGGCGCTCAGCACGCACGAGGGGAATATCTCGCGTTCCTCAACCCGGACACCAGGGTCGAGCCGGGGTGGCTGGATACTCTGATTGACTGTCTCGAAGCGAACCCCCAGGCCGGATTGGCAACGCCACGCATCCTCCTGCTGGATGCTCCCGACACCATCAACACCTGCGGCAATGATATGCACTATACCGGCCTGACGCTCTGCCGCGGGATGGGCGCACCCGCCGATGCCTACCTGACCCCCGAAGAGGTGAGCGCGGTCTCGGGAGCAGCGTTTGTCATGCGGAAGGGACTCTTCCACACCCTGGGGGGGTTCGATGAGGCGTTCTTTCTCTATATGGAAGACACCGACCTTTCGCTGCGCACGCGGATTGCCGGCTACCAGTGCCTCTATGTGCCCACCTCGGTGGTCTACCACGACTACCGCCTGCGGTTTGGGCCGCGCAAGACCTACTACCAGGAACATGGGCGCTATCGCCTGCTGCTCAAGAGTCTCGAATGGCGAACGCTGCTGCTGCTCGCTCCGGCCCTGCTGCTGGCAGAAATCGTGACGTGGGGCTTTGTGCTCACCCGCGACAAACTGCGCCTGACGAACAAACTGCGGGCCTATGCCTCGGTGATGCGTAACTTCCGCACCATTATGCGGCAGCGCCAGCAGGTTCAATCGTTGCGCCGGGTGCAGGACTACGACATCATCAAGGGGTGCAGCGCGAGCCTGGCCTTCGGCCAGACCGGCGCCGGCTGGGTGGCCCTTCTGGCCTCGCGGGTGTTCAACCCCTGGTTCGCGATATGGAAGGAGTCCCTGCACCTGACGTTGAAGCAGCGACCGTGGATGTGTCGCATTCAAGAAGGATAGGATGATGATGATGATGAAAATCGCCCACGTCACCGCGACCTTCTGGCCGCAGCGAACCGGAACCGGCAACGTGGCCTATCACAACGCCCTGGAACTTGCGCGACGGAAGCATGACCTGCACGTTTTTGCTCCGCGCATCCCTTCCACCCCGGCCAGCGAGGGGGTGGAAGGGGTGCAGGTCCACCGTTTGTGGCCGCTCGTGCGCTATGGCAACGCCCCCGTGCTGCCGGTGCTCTTCGGAAGGCTACGCGGATTCGATATCGTCCATCTGCACCTGCCGTTCTATGGCGGAGCCGAACCGGTCGCCCTGCTGCGCTGGCTCAAGAAGATACCGCTCGTCATCACGCATCACCAGGATGTCCAACTGAAGGGCGTTTCGGCACTGGTGAGCCGCACCCTGGATGCCCTGGTGAACCGGCCTCTGATGGCTCGCGCCGACCGCGTCTGTTTCACTTCGCTGGACTACGCCCACGCCTCGCAGCTCGCCGGCCCCCTCATTGCCCAGGGCCGCATCCGATATGGTCCGGTGGAACTGCCCAACGGCGTGGATACCCGGCGCTTTGAGCCGGGCCAACCCACCGACCACCTGGCGAATGACCCCCGCTTTGCTGGGCAGCGGGTGGTGCTGTTCGTCGGCGTGCTCGACCGCGCCCACTACTTCAAGGGGGTGGACGTGCTCCTGCACGCGCTGGCAACGGCCAACCTGCCCCACACGGTGCTGCTGGTCGTTGGCAAGGGCGATAGGCTCGCCACCTATCAGCAGCAGGCCTGTGACCTGGGCATCGGCGAGCGGGTGCATTTTGCCGGGTTTGTGCCCGATGAAGAACTGGCCGACTACTACCGGCTGGCCGATGTGACGGTGCTGCCCTCGACCACCGCCGGCGAGGCGTTTGGCCTGGTGCTGGTCGAGTCGCTGGCCTGCGGCACGCCCGTCATTGCGTCGGGGTTGCCTGGGGTGCGGACGGTCGTTGCCGATGGGCAGGATGGCTTGCTGGCCCAACCCGGCAACGCCGAAGAACTGGCAACCAGGCTCCAGACGCTCCTGTCCCTGCCCCAGGAGCAGCGCCGGGCTATGGGGCAGGCCGGACGGCGCAAGGTCGAAGCAACCTACGCCTGGCCCCACATCGGGGACCGGCTCCAGGCCATCTACGATGCGGTGGTCGCCGAGCGACCCCACCCCCGGAAGCGTATTGAACCCGCCACCAACCACGCCGTTTCTGCCCTTTCGGTGGCAGGAGACGTGGCCCGCCAGGTTTCGCAAAAGGCTTCAGCCAGAAAGGAAGAAAGATGATTGTTGCTATTCTTGCCGGTGGGGCCGGAACCCGCCTGGCGGAAGAAACCGAAACCAAACCCAAGGGAATGGTCGAGATTGGGGGAAAGCCCATCCTCTGGCACATCATGATGCACTATTCGCACTACGGTTTCGACCACTTTATGATTGCCCTGGGCTACAAGGGAGAAGTCATCAAGAAGTATATGCTGGAATACCGCTCGCTCAGCGGCAACCTCGTTGTCAACATGAAAACGGGCACCGTGGAGGTCGCCCCCAACGGGTCCCGCCGCCCCGACTGGTTGGTTGAGTTGGTAGATACGGGACTGGCGACCCAGACCGGCGGGCGCATCAAACGGCTTGCACCCTATATCGGCAACGAAACGTTCATGCTGACCTGGAGCGACGGCGTTTCCAATGTCAACCTGCGCGAACTGCTCGCGTTTCACCGTTCGCACGGCAAACTTGCCACCCTCACCGCGGTGCATCCGATTGCGCGGTTTGGCTACCTCGACCTGGATGGCCCGGTCGTCACGCGGTTTTCGGAAAAGCTCCAGACCGACGAGGGGCTGATCAACGGAGCGTTCTTTGTGCTCGAACCAGGGGTCTTCGATTACATTGATGATGACGATACCTCGTGGGAGCACGTTTCGATGGCTCGTCTGGCCGAAAGCGGACAGCTCATGGCCTTTCGCCACGAAGGTTTCTGGCGCTGTATGGACACCCTGCACGACAAACGAACGTTGGAAGCCATCTGGCAATCTAGTAATCCACCCTGGAAAGTATGGGAGTAACAGCGATGCGCATTCTTGTCACTGGTCATCAAGGATACATCGGGACGGTGCTGGTTCCGATGCTGCTCGAACAGGGCCATGAAGTTGTAGGGTTGGATAGCGGCATCTTCGAAGCGGCCACCTTCGGGGCAGCGCCGGTCGAAGTCCCCGCCATCCGAAAAGACATCCGCGACGTGGAACTTGCCGACGTGGAAGGCTTCGACGCCATCATGCATCTGGCGGGACTCTCGAATGACCCGCTCGGCAACCTGAACCCCGAACTCACCTTCGCCATCAACCACCGGGCATCGGTGCGTCTGGCGACCCTTGCCAGAGAGGTCGGCATTCCGCGCTATATCTTCGCCTCCTCGTGCAGCAACTACGGCGCGGCTGGTGACGCATTGCTGGATGAAACTGCCACCTTCAACCCGGTAACCCCCTATGGTCGCTCGAAGGTGCTGGTGGAGCAAGACGTCGCGAAACTGGCGGACGCCTCGTTCAGCCCGACGTTCCTTCGCAATGCCACCGCTTTCGGCGTGTCGCCGCGGCTGCGCTTCGACCTGGTGCTGAACAACCTGGCGGCCTGGGCTTACACCACCGGGCGGGTACTCATTAAGAGCGACGGCACGCCCTGGCGGCCCATCGTCCACATCGAAGATATCTCGCGGGCTTTCATTGCCGTGTTGCACGCCCCGCGGGAGGTGGTGCATAACCGCGCTTTCAATGTGGGGCGCAACGAAGACAACTACCAGATTCGCCAGCTCGCTGAAATCGTGTGCGAGGTCATCCCCGGCAGCCGCGTTGAATATGCCATAGACGCCGACGACCCGGAGAAGCGCAAATTCAACGTAGGCAAGGACACCCGCAACTACCGCGTGGATTGCCGCCGCATCCAGGAGGAAATCCCTGCCTTCAAGCCACAGTGGAACGCTCGCCGGGGGGCGGAAGAACTCTACGAAGCCTACCAGCGCGTTGGTCTCACCAGAGAAGAATTCGAGGGTCCCCGCTATCAGCGCATCGCCCATATCAAGCAACTGCTTGTTCAGAGACGTCTGCGCAGCGATTTGCGGTGGGCAACCTCACATCATTGGCCGGAAGCGCCAGAGAAAGTATAGGTATCCTATGGTCTACCTCACAGAACAGGCTTGCCGCTCGTGCGGATCGGAACAACTCAGGACCATCATCGCCTTCGGGGAAACCCCCTTGGCCGACGGGTTGGTCACGGAGGCGCAGCTTTCGCAGACCGATATCACCGTGCCGCTGACGCTGGCCTTTTGCCCGGAGTGCGGCCTGGTGCAGATACTCGAAACCGTATCGCCAGAAGTGTTGTTCGGGGGTGACTACCCCTACTTCTCGTCGGTTTCCCGAAGCCTGATGGAGCATTTTGCCGCGAGTGCCCGCGCCATCATCGAAGCCTGTGCGCTCGGGGCCAATAGTATGGTCATCGAAGCAGCCAGCAATGATGGCTATATGCTCAAAAATTTTGTCGAGCGGGGTATCCCGGTGCTGGGCATTGACCCGGCCCGCGGCCCCGCCGAAGCCGCCCGGAAGGCCGGCATCCCCACTCGCCACACGTTCTTCTCGCGCCATCTCGCCCGCCAGCTCCGCGAAGAAGGCTACCGCGCCGATGTTTTTCTGGCAAACAACGTGCTGGCGCATGTGCCCGACCTGAACGGATTTGTCGAAGGCATCCGTATGCTGCTCAAGGAAACCGGCACCGCGGTCATCGAGGTTCCCTACCTCGTTGACCTGATTGAGCATTGCGAGTTTGACACCATCTACCACCAGCACCTATGCTATTTCTCCGTGACGGCGCTGGACCGGCTGTTCAGACGCCACCACCTCTTCCTGAACGGGGTCCAGCGCACGAAGGTGCATGGCGGGTCGCTGCGCCTGCTGGTGCAACCACGCGAGGAGGTGGACGAGACGGTGCGGAGCCTGCTCCAGATGGAACGCGAACAGAGCGTTGACCAACTCAGCTATTACCGCAGCTTTGCCGGGCGGGTGGAGCGCGTGCGCGAGAGCCTGTGCCGCCTGCTGAACGAGCTGAAGCACGAAGGAAAGCAGATAGTTGGCTATGGCGCGGCGGCCAAAGCAACCACCCTGCTCAGCTATTGCAACATAGACACCCGCTTGCTCACCTACGTTGCCGATCTCAACCCGTTCAAGCATGGCCGCTATATGGCCGGGAACCGACTGCCCATTGTGCCTGCTGAACGGTTGCCGCAAGACCAGCCGGACTATGTCTTGCTGCTGGCCTGGAACTTTGCCGACGAAATTATGCGCCAGCAAGCGGCCTACCGCCAGCAAGGGGGCCGGTTCATCATCCCCATTCCGCAGGTTCGGGTGGTCGGCGGATGAGGGATGAGGGATGAGGGATGAGAGACCGCGTCCGCACCTGAGCGGTGGGTGCGGTCGTAGCGCGTGAACCGTGAACCGTGAACTGTGGAGCATGAAAAGGTAAAGCGCCAGGGGGAATTCCATGCAGTGGCTCAACCAGGAACGAGCAGAAGAATCAGGAAGTGGCAACCGGCGACGAGAAATCACCTCGTTTCTCGTCGTGCTCTCGCTCTTGATATTGATTACTCCCTATGTCAATAGCTGGTTGGTTGGGGCCAGCCAGGAATCCGATGAGCAGCAGCCGGTGGTCATCCTGTATGATGGAACCTACGCCACCCTGACCCCGACGGATTTTTCGCCCCTGAGCAGGCACCGCGTCTCTGCTCCGCTGAAGCGCATGGCCGGCATGCTCCCAAAGATGCCCAGTCCTACCCCCACCCCGACCCCGATGAGTCCCCGGCGCTCGTCGGGGTCGTCCGGGTCGGGGCCATCGGGGTCAGGGCCATCGTCCCCGTCCGGGTCGGGGCCATCGTCCTCGTCCGGGGCGGCTGAGATGCTCAACCTGATGTTCCAGGCGGACCCGCCGACCGCAACGCCGACCCGCACGAATACCCCGACGGCAACGCCGACCACAACGCCCACTCGCACCCCGACGGCACCCGGACGACCGACCGACGACCGCCCACGCACACCAACGGAGGTGCCGACCAGCACCCCGACAGACCCGCCCACGGCAACGCCAACAGAGATGCCGACCAGCACTCCGACCCGCACGCCGCAGGCTGCAACTGCGACCCTGACCGCGACGCCAACGAACGGACCGACCAGCACCCCGACGCCCACCTCGACGCCGACCGCGACGCCAACGCCGACCCCGACCCCGACCCCGACTCCCCACCAACCAGCCATTGCCCGATACCATCTGTAGCCCGCACACCGACGAATTCAACAACGCGATGGACGCCGAAGCCTGGACCTTTGTGGACCCCGTGGGTGACGCCGAGGTGCAAGTGGACGAAGCCGGCGTGCATATCAGTGTGCCCGGCGGAACCAACCACACACTGTGGAACAGCGAATATACGCTGGCACGCCTGATGCAGGAAACCGAAAACGTGAATTTCGATGTGGAGGCCCGTTTCGACACCATCCCGGTGGGAAATATCGCGCAGCAGGGAATCGTGATTGAGGGCATCAAAGCGGGCAAGCCCCATTTCCTGCGCCTGGAATTCTACAGCCTGGGGAGTGGCCTCTACCTCTATACCGGCATCTTCAATGATGGGGAGAACGTTGGTGGTTCCAGCACCGACATCAACAAAGAAGGAAGCTCTATCTCCATGCGCGTCCAGCGCCAGAATTCGGCCTGGAGCGTGCAATACACCTTTGATGGAGCCGCGTGGTCCGAAGGGATGACATTCAACGATACCTTTGAGGTCACCCGCATGGGGGTCTATGCCGGGAACGACGGCATCAATCCGGCCTACACTGCGACCCTGCGCTACTTTGTCAATCGCCACCCGAGTTGCCCGGTCGTCACCCCGATTATCTACAACCTGGAACACCTGGTTGAGTTTGGCAAGGTGTCGCTGTCGTGGACGACCCACACCCGGACGACCTGGAAGATTCAGTATGGCAAGGACCGCTCATATGGGGAGGTGCTGGAAGGTCCGTCGGAAGCCCTTGGGCACCAGGCCACGGTCTCTAACCTGGAACCAGGCCAGACCTACCACCTCCAGGTCGTGGTAACCGACCAGGCAGGTCGCTCGACCTCTTCGCAGGATATTGAGGTCCGGACGCCCGGAGCCATTGAGGTCTGGTACGGGAACCACCAGACCTTCGGCACCCCTGACCGCCCCCAACGGTGGGCCAACATCCTGGGACAGGTGAATGTGCCCGACATTGCCAGCCTGGGCTACTCGCTCAATGGGGGCGCTCTTCAGCCGCTCAAGGTGGGGCCAGATGGTCTGCGCCTTGAGAACACCGGCGATTTCAACATTGAACTGGGGTATCAGGACCTGACCTACCGCGACCGCGACTTGGTCGCCCCCGAAAGCCTGCTGCACCAGGGCCTCAATGCACTGGTCATCGAAGCAACCGACCAGAAAGGAACGACCTACCGCGAGAACGTGACAGTCGAGTGGCTTGCTTCGCAGGCGCGGCCGACCCCATGGCGCTGGACTGGAGCCAGGTTGATGCGATAACCAGCACGGCCGATGTGGTGGACGGCCTCTGGAGCCTCGACCGAGCCAGCA